>CAXTSG010000113.1:0-5942 GCA_964246825.1 uncultured Acidobacteriaceae bacterium
CCTACCCGCAGTGCCGTTACCGCTTCCACAACGAAGAATTGCATGCACCCGGCCCAGCACGCGGCTCCCGCGCGCTCGCGCGGGCTCAAATCCGCAACAGCTCGCGCTGCACTCGCCCCGTCACCACGGCTTCCCTCCCTGAAGTCATCATGTTCACCTCGCTGCGAATGCCAAAGGCGTCCAGATATCCACCCGGCTCCACCGAGAAGCAGGTGTACGGCAAAAGCCGCCGCTCATCGTGCGTTTCCAGGTCGTCCAGGTGCGCACCCGCTCCATGAAGCTCATGGCCGATATTGTGCCCGGTCCGGTGTGTAAATGCCTGAGCAAATCCGGCCTCGGCAATGACCTGCCGCGCCGCCCGGTCCGCTTCCCAGCCGGCAATCGCGCAGCCTTCGGCAAACGCCTCCCGCACCGCCGCGACGGCCGCATCGCGCGCTGCCGATACCGCTGCAAAAACACGCTGCTCCGGCTCCAGAGCCGGCCGCCCCACTGTCCCGGTCCAGGTGATGTCGTAAAACACCGCATCCGCAGTGTCCTCGCGGCCCCAAATGTCCAGCAGCAGAAAATCTCCCTCGCGGACGGCCTCGTGCCGCTCCGCCGTCGGCTCATAGTGCGAGTCGGCGCTGTTCCGGTTCACGGAAACATTGGGACCATGCTCCCACACGAGCCGCTCCCGCCCCAGGGCCTCGGCAAACCACTGCTGCACGGCGTACTCCGTAACGGTGCGCCGGGCGTCGAGCTCCGCCCGCAGCCAAGCGAAGCCTTCCGGCACCAGCCTGTCAATCGCCTGCTGCGCCCGGTAGTGGCTTGCGATCTGTTCCCCGGTCAGCACTGCCTCAAACCGGGCAATCAGGTCCGCTGAACTGACTACTTCCCTGCCCCACCCGCGCAGGAGCTCGACCGTACCTGCGTCCACCATGCTGATGTACATATTTGCGTTGCGCGGCGAGTACTGCATCGCTACTCGCTTCACCCCGGCCAGCATGGCCCGCAGTTCCGCTTCCAGCTCCTGCCACGAGGCATAGGCCGCTTTCGCCCCGGGCAGCCCGTCCAGGCGTCCCGCTTCGATCCGGTGCACCAGCTTGCGCGGCTCCCCCTCGGCCGGCACAAGGTAGTACCAGCGCCGCGTTACATTCCGCGGCGCGGGCAGGCCCAGCACCCGGTAGGCCAGCGGGTCGCGCCCATGGTGGTCATAAAACAGCCATCCGTCCAGGCCCTGCTCCCGCAAAGCCGCCTGTATCGCCGCAGCATCCATGCGCCTGATTGTAACCAGCCGTGCTTCTGAGCAAACCCTCTATGATGACCACGGAAGGAGCCCGCATGCCCCGGTACCACCTGGACCACGCCGACGACCCCGAGCTCGACCGGCTCGCCGAGCGCTACCGGCTCCACCCGCTCCACCTGGAAGACTGCCGTACCGCGGGCGAGCGGGTCAAAAGCGAAGCTACCCCCGGCTACACCTTTGTGCTTCTGCGCACCTTCGCGCTCAGGCCCGGCCGCGAGCAGGGCAAGCCCGAGCAGCATTCCGTCCGCATCTTTGTCGGCACCGACTTTTCCATTGTGATTGCCGACCGGGCGCAGCCCACCGTTGCCCAGGTGCTGGAGCGCGCCGAGCGCGAAGGCCCGGACTGCCCGCCCGCGCGCGCCCTCTATCTCATCTTTGATTCCATCGTCGACATGTATTTCGCCGCGCTCACACCGATCGACGAGCGGGTCGAGCAGCTGGAAACCCGCGTCCTGAACCCGCGCCCCGAGCTGCTGCAAAGCATCTTCAAGGTCAAGCGCCAACTGGTCAGCTTTCGCCGCCTGCTCGTTCACACCCGCGACGCCGCGCTCCATCTCCAGCGCGACCCCGGCCCCGCGCTCCGCCCAAGCATGGACGCCGAGCGCCAAATCTTTCTCCGCGACATCTACGACCACCTCGCGCGCCTGCTCGATTCAGTTGAAAGCGAGCGCGACCTCCTCTCCAACGCCCTCGACATCTACTCTTCGTCGCTCGCTAACCGCACCAACGAGGTGATGAAAGTACTCACCGCGGTCAGTACCATTGCCCTGCCCGCGCTGGTCATCAGCAGCATCTACGGCATGAACCTTAAAGGCCTCCCGTTTGTGGACAGCCCGCACGCGGCCCTGATCGTCACCGGGGTAACCGGGGCGTTCACGATTGTGCTCCTGGTGGCGGCGCGGATGCTGCGGTGGCTGTAGTTGCATTCTCCCCTTGCACCACCTTCCATATAGCGCTACATTGGTGTTCATTTCTTGACCGGCTGTTCGGTTGGGGCGGAATCTTTCACTTTTCTGTTCGTTCTCTACCGCTGTTGCACGTTGCTGACCCGGTCTGCGAGGAGCAGGCCGCACCCTTGGAGGCTCTTGATGCGTCGTCGCCGTTCCTTGTGTACCCTGCTGCTTCTTCCCACATGCGCGGCCGTCGCCCACGCGCAGGACATCAGCGCCAAGATCAGCGGCACCGTGACGGACCCGTCCGGCGCCGTGGTGGCGGGCGCAACCGTAACGGCCCGCGAAACAACGCGCGGGGTGGACACCGTCGGCAAGACCAACGCCTCCGGCGCGTACTTTCTGGGCCCGCTCGGCCCGGGGCAGTACCAGCTCACCATTGACGCGCCGGGCTTTGCCAAGGTGCAGCGGCCGCCGTTTGAGCTCGTGCTCAACCAGACGGCCCGCATCGATGTGTCGCTTGCCGTCGGGCAGGAGTCGCAGACGGTGCAGGTTTCCGGCGCGGCACCGCTGCTTGAAACCGACCAAAGCTACCTGGGCACCCTGCTCGACGCGCACGCCAACGTGACGCTGCCCTTGGCCACGCGCAACTACAACCAGCTCACCCTGCTCTCGCCCGGCGCGGTCTCGACCAACCCCGGGTCCTTCAGCGGCGCGCAGGCCAGCTTCCAGGTGGGCCGGCCGTACATCAACGGCAACCGCGAACAGACCAACAACTACGTGCTGGATGGTACGGACAACAACCAGATCGACAATAATGACGTGGCATTTTCGCCAAGTGTCGATGCGATTCAGGAGTTCAACCTCATCTCCCAGAACGCGCCTGCCTCCTATGGCAACTTCCTAGGCGGCGTGATCAGCGTCACGCTCAAGTCGGGCACCAATAAGTTCCACGGCGATGCGTTCGAGTTCATCCGCAACGACGCACTCAACGCGAATACCTGGGCGAACGGTCTTTCCAAGGGCGCGCCCTACATCCCGGGGACCAACAACTCTGACGGAACAGGATTGAAGCCGCTGCTGCGCTGGAATGAGTTCGGCGGCACGGTGGGCGGTCCTATTATCAAGGACAAGCTCTTCTTTTTTGTCGACTATCAGGGCTCCCGCTTTGACCAGCCCGCCACTTCAGTCCCGTTTACCGTGCTGACTGCGGCGGAGCGGCAGGGCGACTTCAGCGCAGTATGCGTGGGGGGCTTCAACGCGGCAAACGTATGCCAGGATACCCCGGGTAAGCCGGGAAGCGGGGTACAGGAGCAGCTCTACAACCCGCAGTCAGGCAGCTCACCCGGCACCCGGCAGCCGTTTGTGCGGAATCAGATTCCCACAAACCTCTTTTCCCATGCCGCGTCCGCCATTCTGAACTCTTCCTACTACCCGGAGCCCATCAATGCTCAGCTCCAGGGCAATCAGATTAACCTGACGCATCAGTACACCAACAGCAACCAGGGTGACGCGCGTATCGACTACGCGCCGACCGACACAAACAAGTTTTACCTGCGCTATTCTCAGCAGGATATCCAGAACCCGACTGTTAATAGCCAACTGCTGGAGGGCAACACGCTCAACCAGTTCCCGCTCTACAACGCCGTTATCGATTGGGACCATACCTTTAGCTCCAGCCTGATCAATACGGTCCGCGTAGGCGGCAGCTACTTCCCGGTAACCGAGGCAACCACCAATCCCACGAACCAGAACTTCCCGCAGCTGTTCGGCATCGCCGGCACCGCGCCCGGGCAGACGTTTCTCCCCGGCCAGACCTTTACCGGCGCCACCAACGGCCCGCAGATCGGCACCCTGAACCAGGTACAAGTCTTCCATGACACCGTGCTGGAGCCGCAGGACCAGCTCACCTGGGTGCGAGGCAGGCAGACGCTCAATTTCGGCGTTGAGTTTTTCTATTACAAGACTAACGACAACTACCCGGGCCAGAACGGCCTGGCGGGACAATTTACATATAACGGCTCTTACACCAGCAATCCTTCTATTTCTGAAAACCTGGGCGGCAATACAACGGCAACCCCGCTCGGCTGGGCCGAGGCTGACTTCCTGCTTGGACTGCCTGAGACTGTGGGCCTGGGCAATGGGCCGGGCCGCAGCCTTCGCAACCACCTGATCGCCGGCTACGCGCAGGACGATTGGCGCATCCTGCCGAACCTGACCCTGAACCTGGGGGTGCGCTACGAGGTGCAGTCGCCGCGCTTTGAGGCTCACAACCAAGCCGTAAACTACAATTTGCAAACCGGCGCGGTTGAAATCGCCGGTCAAAACGGCAATTCGCAGGCGCTCTATAACCAGTACAACGGTCCAACCGACGTGCAGCCTCGCGTCGGCTTCGCCTGGCAGCCGGGCGGCAACCAGAAGGTGGTGCTGCGCGGCGCATACGGCATTTCCAACTTCAGCGAAAGCACCGGTACCGGCAACCTTTTGTTCCAGAACCCGCCCTTTGCGATCCCGCTCCAGGTCACCTATCCCGGCAGCTCGCAGGCCTTGCCCGGCTCTACGCTCGACCAGGGATTTTCCACCTTCCCCAGCGCGGGCTGCACGGTAGCGGCAGCAATCGCCTACTCACCCGATTGCTTCTCAGGCGCGGCAATCCATGCGTTTGACCCTAACTTCCGCCCGGCCGTCTCGCAGCAGTACAACCTGACAATGCAGTTCCAGCTTTCGAACTCGTCCACCTTCCAGCTCGGCTATGTCGGCCAAAAGGTGGATCACCTGGCCGCCATCTCGCTCATCAGCCAAGGAGTGCTGAACGCGAACGGCACGGTCTCGCCCAGCCCCTACCTGAACCCGACCCTGCTTGCCGCGTTGGGGAAAGGCCAGGCCCGGCTCACCTCCGCCGTCGGCTTCTCTAATTACAATTCGCTGCAAACCAGCTTCCAGCAGCGCTTGACCAAAGGCATCGAGTTCCAGGCAAACTACACCTGGTCCAAGTGCATGGGCAACACCTCCGGCTTCTTCGCGGAGTACGGCGACAACAATGCCGGCCTTTCGCAGGCCGGCAACAACCACTTCTTCTTCCAGAACACCTATGATCCGCGCGCCGACTACGGCCGCTGCGACCAGGACATACAGAACGACGCCAACGGCTTCGTGACTTATGCCCTGCCGGTCGGGAAAGGCCAGCAATTCGGCCAGCACCTTAACCGGGCAGTGGATGCGGCGATCGGCGGCTGGCAGGCCAACGCCATCTTCACCCTCCACACCGGCTTTCCTATTACTCCGCAGGCACTGGACGTTTCCGGCACCAACTTCTCCGGTTTCCCGCGCGCCGACTGCTCGGGTCAGCCTGTGATCAACGGCCTTACCCGCTCTAATATCCCTAACTCGCCCGGCTATCTTTACCTGGGCTCGCAGGGCTTGTCCCAACCCGCGCCGGGTACATTCGGCAACTGCCAAGTCGGCTCCTACACGGGTCCCGGACTCCAGCAGTTCGACGCTTCCGTCTTCAAGAGTTTCCCGATTGTTGAAGGGCAAAGCGTGCAGTTCCGCGCCGAAGCCATCAACGTCCTCAACCACCCCATCCTCGCCGCGCCGAACTCGGGCCTCGGCACCACCTTCGGCCTGATCAACAATGCGCAGGGAGAGCGGAACTTGCAGTTTGCGGTTAAGTACTTGTTCTAGGGCGTATGCTACCCGGATAGCGTGGAAGGGGGGGGGGGCCCGGGGGCCCCCCGGGTTGTTTGGAGGCGGTTACGACGCGGCGG
>CAXTSG010000113.1:5952-7343 GCA_964246825.1 uncultured Acidobacteriaceae bacterium
TGTAGTTTTTTTTGGGCGTATGCTACCCGTAACGGGTGTATGGGCTGCGATCCCGGATCGCAGCCCTTTTCTTGCGAAGCAGATACGCAGGAGGAGTTATAAAAAAATGACGTTCGGCAGCCTGCATCTTAGGGCTAAACCTCTTCATTTATCTTCGACACAGTGGTAGATACCTACTTCGCCGCCCCTCACACTTATCTATTCCATTAGCAAATGGACCTAACAAGCACCTATAGAATACGGCCGAAAACCTGGAAACCTGCCTTGTCAGCTATGGAACAGGCTTCAAGTGGAACTCCTTCTATTCGGCTTCCGCCGTTTGCTCATCACGTTCGTAGGACTGACATATACTTTCAGCGCGACCCAGGCCCACACTCCAGCTCAAGTATCAACACGAAATACCAGCCCTGCCTTCGCGACTTGTGTGACCACTTCGCTCGCCTCCAAAATCTTAACCTTAGTTCATCCAGCTATTCCTTGTAACCAAACCTAAAGGTATCATTAGCAATCTTGAGTTCCACATTAAAGGGTTTTTTCTTTTCTTTCGATTGTTCAAATCCGGCTACAATCACCCTTGTTTGGCCCGGCTGAAGAGGAGCATCCATGTCCGTCTGCGTATGTGCCGCAAGAAAGTGCGAGAATGCTACTTGGGTTCGCTGAAACTTATAAAAATGTCGTGCCGCAATTGCGTTGCCAACGGCGTTCCCGAAGTTTGCTCCAGCTTGGCCGGAGTAGTTGGGCGTTGTCGTTGCGGTACCTGAGATGTTAGTTTGATTGCCGTAGGTGTTAGCAGTTGCATTAACGGTTGTGTTGTACGTAGGAGGCACGTATGGCACAGGCGTGGGTACAAAGGTCAAACCTCCAGCAGCTGCGGCCTGTTTCGCTGCAATCATTGTGTCGAAACGAGTGACAGTGTAACCGGGCTTGTCAAAGCTGATAAAGCTTTGTGGGAGCATCACCGGCTCGCTGGTCTTGTTTGTAATGCTAACTTCCGCATAGTAGTTTTCGCTTCCGCGGTAAACCAAACATTGGACAGTAAATCGCTCATCGGAGAGAGTTGGATATTTCACATCATCGCTGCTCGTAAACTGATAGTCTTTCGCGTCTTTGACCTTCACGACAGGGCGGCCAAATCTATCTTCTGCAAAGAGCGGGTGCAGCATAGAAGATAAGTAGCAGGCAGTAACAAGCTTTCTCATAGTAAGTCTCCTAGCCAAGATGGGCAACGACTGGACAATACCTTGTCTTCAGGGGAGCATCAAGGCGAAAGCTGGAGTGACAAACACTTTCGTCATGTCTCGAGGAATGCAATCCACGTTAAGCACGATGCCATGCTTAGAGACAAAAAAGGCCCCCCCAAAACCCCGGGCCGCTTCCGAACCACCACCAAA
>CAXTSG010000113.1:7353-7726 GCA_964246825.1 uncultured Acidobacteriaceae bacterium
CGGGCCCCCGCGGGGGCCTTTCAGAACCACCAACCTACTGCACCGCCACCGCCGCCGGTGCCGGCCTCGCGGCCGTCAACTCCGCCGCCACCCGCTCGGTCGTAAACGCCTCAATCGAGTCCCCCTGCTGCAAGTCCGAGAAGCCCTGCACCCCGATGCCGCACTCCATGCCGTTGGTGACCTCGCGGGCATCGTCCTTGAAGCGCTTGAGCGACCCGAGCTTGCCTTTGTAGACCTGCTCGCCGCCGCGCATCACCCGCACTTCGGAGTCGCGCTTCATCGAGCCGTCCGTCACGCGGCAGCCGGCAATGGTGCCGATCTTTGGAATCCGGAACACCTCCAGCACCTCGGCGCGGCCCAGGTAGCTTTCCTT
>CAXTSG010000113.1:7809-9577 GCA_964246825.1 uncultured Acidobacteriaceae bacterium
GCACGTCCGACTCGTTGATCGCGCCCACCCCGGAGTGGATGACCTTGATCCTGACCTTCTCGGTTGACATCTTCTGCAACGAATCGGCCAGCACCTGCACCGAGCCCTGCACGTCGCCCTTGATGATCAGCGGCAGCTCCTTCATGCCAGCCTGCTTGATCTGGTCGGCCAGGCCCTCCAGCGTCACCCTGGACGACTTCGCCAGCGTCGCCTCGCGGTCCTTCATCTTGCGGTACTGCGCGATGCCCTTCGCCTTGTCGCGATCGCTCACGACCAGAAAGGTATCGCCCGCGTCCGGCATCGCTTCCAGACCGAGAATCTCGACCGGCGTGGACGGCCCGGCAATCTCGATCGCGCGGCCGCGATCGTCGAACATTG
The DNA here is from genome assembly GCA_964246825.1 of uncultured Acidobacteriaceae bacterium. Classification (GTDB taxonomy): domain Bacteria; phylum Acidobacteriota; class Terriglobia; order Terriglobales; family Acidobacteriaceae; genus EB88. The sequence continues at coordinate 8,188 of CAXTSG010000113.1, forward strand.
CACGGATTTTGCCGAAGGTGTTGCCGACAATGAACGAATCTCCGGACTTCAAGGTGCCGTTTTGCACCAGCACCGACGCCACCGCGCCGCGGCCCCGATCGAGCTTGGCTTCGACCACGGTGCCGACCGCGGATCGGCCCGGCGTTGCTTTCAGACTTGCGACATCCGCCGTGAGGGTGATGTTCTCCAGCAGCAGATCGAGGTTCATGCGCTTCTTCGCCGATACATCGACAAAGATCGTGTCGCCGCCCCAGACTTCAGGCACGACGCCGCGATCGCCCAGCTGCTTCATCACGCGAGCTGCGTCTGCTTCCGGCTTGTCAATCTTGTTGACCGCGACAATGATCGGCACGTTCGCCGCCTTCGCGTGATCAACCGCTTCCAGCGTCTGCGGCATCACGCCGTCATCCGCCGCCACCACGATCACAACGATATCCGTGACCTTGGCGCCGCGGGCGCGCATGCGTGTAAATGCTTCGTGGCCCGGCGTATCCAAAAAGACGATCTCGCGCCCGAATGCGGGCGAGTCCGTCTTGGCGATCCGCACCTTATAGGCGCCAATGTGCTGCGTGATGCCGCCGGCCTCGCCGCCCGCGACATCGGTCTCCCGAATCGCGTCCAGCAGCGAAGTCTTGCCGTGGTCGACGTGGCCCATCACGGTCACGACCGGCGAGCGCGGCACTTCCAGCTCGTCGATGTTGTCCTGCGACAGGATATTCTCAATCGCCTCGTTCGCCATCTCGTCCTCAAACGAGATGATCTCGGTATCCGCGCCGAACTGTGCCGCGACATCCTTCACCAGCTCGCCGTCGAGCGACTGGTTTACGGTTACAAACACACCGCGCATCAGCAAGGAAGCAATTAGGTCCTTGCCGCGCACATCCAGCTTTTCAGCCAAATCCTTCACGGAGATGCCTTCAGTCACGGTAATCTTGCGCGTGATCGGCACCGGCTCATTCGACATGACCATCGCACCGCCATACCGCGGCGGCGGATTGAAGCCCTTCATCGGGCCTTCTTTGCTCTTGGGATATTGCTGGCGGCCGCGGCCCTTGGGTCCGCTGGCACGCTGCGGCTTAGGCGCTTCGCCCATGGGTCGGGTGCATGGGACGCCGCGCACCGGGCGCTCCGCCCGGCCCTCCGGCAAAGTTGCCGCCCGGTGCACCGGAGTTGTAGCCGCCGGGGCGCTGGTAGCCGCCGCCCGGGCCGCCCGAAGGGGCACCGGGAGGACGGCGGTCAAAGATAGGACGTCCGCGCTGGACGCTGCCCGGACCTGCTCCCCCGCCCGAAGGAGCGGCGCTGCTTGGCGCGGGACTTGCCGCGCGCGGAGGAGGCGTGGGTGCGGTGTAAACCGGGCGAGGCCCGGTCTGCGGCATAATAACGCGGCGCC
>CAXTSG010000114.1:0-9562 GCA_964246825.1 uncultured Acidobacteriaceae bacterium
CTTCTACGCCCATGCCCGCTGCTTTGTGCTGCCCAGCACCCGCGAGCCCTGGGGCCTGGTGGTCAACGAGGCCATGGCCTCCGGGCTGCCGGTCCTGGTGTCGGACCGGTGCGGCTGCGCGGCCGATCTTGTGGAGCCCGGCGGGAACGGCTTTGTGTTCGCGCCGGAAAAGCCCGAAGCGCTCGGGGCCGCCATGGGGCGCATGGAAGCGCTCAACGATACGGAATGGCTGCGCATGAGTTCGGCCTCGCTGTTCCGCATCGCGGCTTTTTCCCCGGACCGCTTCGGCGAGGAAATCGCGGCCGTGGTCCGCGGCGGCCGCAAGCAGCGCAGCCTCGCGGCGGAAAGGCGGCAGCCGTGAACACAGCGCTGCCCGGAACCGGTATGCCCGCCAGAGAGGGTGCGCCCATGCCCTCCGGCGAAGGGCAAACCGCGCCCCCCATCACCAACTGGCTCAGCGTTGTTTCGCACCTGGACCCCCGCTACGGCGGCGTCAGCACCGTGGTGCCGCAGCTGGCGACGCGCTTGATCCACAGCGGGCGCTTCCATGTGCAGCTTGAGGTTTTCTGCACCCCCGGCGAGCGCTGCAAGCCGTCGGGTCATCCGGAGATGACGGTTTCGTTCTGGCCGATGAGTCGGAGCCGCTGGCTGCTGGACCGGAGCCTCCGGCGCGTGTTCCACCGCGCCGTCGCGCAGTCGGACGGCGTCCACATTCACGGCTTGTGGGAGCAGAGCACGATGAGGGCGGCGCGCACGGCGCGCGAGCTGCGCAAGCCCTACATCGTTTCCGCCCACGGCATGCTGGAGCCCTGGGCGCTCGGGAGCAAGCGCTTCAAGAAGCGCATCTACGCCGCCCTGGTGGAACGGGCCAATCTCCAGGGAGCGCGCTGCCTCCACGCGCTCACGGCAGGCGAAGCGCGCTCCTACCGGGCCTGGGGCTGCACCCGTCCGATCGCGGTGATCCCGAACGGCGTTGATGTTCCGGAGGGGGTACAGGCACCCGGCTTCCGGGAGGCCTTTCTTCAGGCTTTTCCGCGGGCGCGGGGCCGCCGGCTCCTGCTCTTTCTGGGGCGGCTCCACCCGAAAAAAGGCGTTCGCCTTTTGATGGAAGCATGGGGGGCGCTGGCCCGGAGCTGGCCGGAAACGCTGCTGGTCCTGGCCGGGCCTTCCGAAGGCAATACCCGGGAGGCACTGGAAGCATCAGCCGAAAAGCTCGGCATTGCCGACCGGGTGCTGTTTACCGGCATGCTCGACTCGCAGCTCAAGTGGAGCGCGCTGGCCGCGGCCGACTGCTTCGTGCTGCCCTCCTACTCGGAAGGCTTGAGCGTGGCGACGCTGGAAGCCATGGGCGCGGGGCTGCCCGTGATCGTGACCGAGCAGTGCAACCTGCCGGAGGTGGCCGCCCACGATGCGGGATGGCTGATCCAGCCGGATGCCGCGGACCTGCAGGCCGCGCTGGAAGACTGCCTCGCCGGCACGCCGGAAGCAAACCGGAAGCGCGGCGAGAACGGGGCCGCGCTGGTGCACCGGCGCTACAGCTGGCCCGTGGTGGCCGCGCAGATGGCCGCGCTCTACACCTGGGTGCAGGGCGGCCCGCTGCCGGAAAGTTTCCTGATTGAGGACGCCCCATGAGCGCGATTCACCTCAACCTTTATGACAACTCCTGGTACCGCCCCGGGCGCTCGCGCCTGTGGCAGGCGGCCTGGTTTTTCCTGGGACTGCCCATTCTGCGCAGCACGCTGCTTCCTTCCTCCGCGCTTCGCGTGGCGCTGCTGCGCTTTTTCGGTGCCGCGGTCGGCGCGGGGGTTGTCATCAAGCCGGGCGTGCGCGTCAAGTACCCCTGGCACCTCGTTGTCGGCGACCACTGCTGGATCGGCGAGGGCTGCTGGATCGACAACCTGACCGCGGTGCGTCTCGGCACCGATGTGTGCCTGTCGCAGGGAGCTTACCTGTGTACCGGCAGCCATGACTGGAAAGACCCGGCTTTCGGCCTCCTGGTCGCCCCGATTACGCTCGGCAACGGCGCCTGGGCAGGCACGTGCTCCATCCTGATGGGGGGCGTGGAGCTGGGCGCGGGTGCCGTTGCCGCGGCGGGCAGCGTGGTTTCCCGCAGCATCCCCGACTTTGAAATCCACGCCGGCAATCCCGCGCAGTTTAGCAGGCACCGCCTGCTGCGTACCCCGGTTACGGAGTCGGTTTCAGTGGAGGCAGCCCTTTGAAAATCCTGCTGGTCAACCAGTTCTTCTGGCCCGACTCGGCCGCCACCAGCCAGTTCCTTACCGACCTTGCCGTGGAGCTGGCGGCGCGCGGCCACGAGGTGCATGCCGTGTGCGCTGAAGGAACGTATGCGCTCGCCTCCGCCGGCGAAGCACCGCCGGCCACGATCCACCGCGTGCCGGCAGCGCGCTTTCGGCGCGGCATCGCGGGGCGCATCCTGTCCTACGCTTCGTTCTACGTGGGCGCGGCGCGGGCGGCCTTTCGGCTGCCGCGCATGGACCTCGTGCTGACGCTCACCACGCCGCCGCTGATCTCCCTGCTGGGCACCCTGCTCAAGCGGCTGCGGGGCTCGCGCCACTTCATCTGGGAAATGGACGTGTATCCGGATGTCGCGGTCAGCCTCGGGTATTGGCGCGCGGGCGGCCTCCCCGACCGGCTTGTCGGGCTGCTTGCCGACTACAGCCGCCGCCGTTCGGACGGCATCGTTGCCCTGGGCGAGTGCATGCGCGCCCGGCTTGAAGCGCGCGGCATCGCCCCCGGCAAAATCCTGGTGGCCGACAACTGGGCGGACAGCCGCGCCATCCAGCCAATCGAGCGCCCCGGCGACCCGACCGAGCTTGTGCTGCTGTATTCCGGCAATCTGGGCCTCGCGCACGACATCGACACCATCGCGGCGGCCATGCTGCGGCTCAAGGAGGATCGGCGCTTCCGGTTCCTGTTTGCCGGCGGCGGACCGCGCCGCCCGGAGCTGGAAGCCTTTTGCGAACGCGAGCACCTCCTCGCGGCGGAGTGGCGGCCCTATGTGCAGCGGGAAGCCCTGGGAGAAAGCCTGGGCGCGGGCGACATCGGGCTTGTGACGGAAGCGGACGGCTGCTGCGGCACGGTGGTGCCGAGCAAGGTGTACGGCCTGCTCGCGGCCGGCCGCCCGGTGCTCTTTATCGGTCCGGCCGCGGCCACCCCGGCCCGCATCGTGCAGCGCTTCGGCTGCGGCTGGCAGGTGGAGTGCGGCGACACGGAAACCCTTGTCGCGCTGCTGCGCACCCTGGCGGAAAATCGCGATCTGGTCCACGCAGCCGGTGTGCGCGCCCGCACGGCTTTATTGCAGCACTTTGATCTTCCCCTCGGCGTCAGTCGCGTTTGCGCGTCCATCGGCGCTTTTCCCCTGCACCACTCTGTCGACCGGGCCGGCTTTCACAAGCAGAACCCGGTCGAAGCACACGGACAAGCACCGGTACGGCTCCTGCCGTATACGGAGAGGTGATGTATGCATGCCGCCGTCGCGCTCGGAATTGTTGCCTTTAGCCTTTGCCTGCTGGCCACGCCCGTCTGCCGGAATATCTTTCTCCGTCTGGAAATCGTGGACCACCCGGATGAGGTACGCAAGCTCCACAGCCGTCCGATCCCCCGCGTCGGCGGCATCGCCATCGCGTTCTCCTACGCTGTGGCCCTGCTCCTGCTTATTTTTGTCGCGCCGCACGGCATGCGCATCTTTATTCGCCACAAGGTTCTGCTTCTGTCGCTGCTGGCCCCGGCCGGGCTGGTGTTTGCTACCGGGCTGCTGGACGATCTGAAAGGCCTCCGACCGCGGGCCAAGCTGGCCGGGCAGGCCGCGGCGGCGGTGCTGGCCGTGGCGCTGGGCGCGCGCCTCACGCTGGTCAACGGCCACCCGGCTTCCCCCTGGATCACCATTCCGCTCAGCATCTTCTGGCTGCTTGCCTGCTCCAACGCGCTCAACCTGATCGACGGCCTCGACGGGCTGGCCTCGGGCGTCGCCCTGTTCGCCACGCTCACCACGCTGCTGGCCGCGGTGCTGCAAGGCAATACCGGCCTGGTCATGGCGACCATTCCGCTGGCCGGGTGCCTGCTGGCCTTTCTCCGCTACAACTTCAACCCTGCTTCGGTCTTCCTGGGCGACTGCGGCAGCCTGACGATCGGCTTCCTCCTGGGCTGCTTCGGCCTGATCTGGAGCCAGAAGTCCGCGACCTTTCTCGGCATGGCCGCGCCCATGATGGTGCTGGCCCTGCCGCTGATCGATGTAAGCCTGGCCATCAGCCGCCGCTACATGAGCAAGCGCCCCATCTTTCAGGCGGATCGCGGGCACATCCACCACCGCCTCCTTGCGCTCGGCTTTACGCCGCGGCATGCCGCGCTCATCCTGTACGGGGTATGCGGGCTTGCCGCGGCGCTTTCCCTCCTGCAAAGCGTCCTGAGCTACCGCTTTCAGGGCCTGGTTGTCATCCTGTTCTGCTGCCTGACGGTTTATGGCGTCAACCGGCTCAAGTACACCGAGTTCAGCGTGGCGCGGGAACTGCTTTCCCGGCGCACCTTTCTGCGCTTTCTTCATGAGCGCGCCTACCTCGACTCGCTCCAACGCTCCATCGCCGCAGCCGATACCCCGGAAGCCTGCTGGCAGGCGGTGTGGAGCACCTGCTGCGACATGCACTTTACCTCGGTGCGGCTTGAGTTTGCCGGGCAAACTTTTGCCGGCGTGTGCCACCGCACCGAGGAAGAGCCGACCTGGACGCTGATGCTGTCGCTCGGCAGAAACGGCACGCTCCACCTGACGCGCCTAAGCCACGCACCCAGCCCCAGCCTCATGGTGCGGGCGCTTCAGGAGCTTCAGGACCGCTTTACCGCGAAACAGCTGCCCTTTCAGGAGCTGCCCATGGTAGAAAGCGTAGCCGTTTCCAAGGCCGAAGCCGCCGTCAGGTAAGCGGCGCTACTTCGCGGCCGCCGCCTGGTACATCTGCACCACGACCGGGTTGTTGGCTTGCCAGTAGTCCGCGTGGACCATCAGGATGTCGCCCTGCCGCACGGACTGGGTGAGCTGCGGCGTATAGCTCGCCAGCTTGGACGGATCGACATCGTTGATCAGGTTCAGGCTGAAGGCGCGCGGGTAGTAGTTGTACACCGAAGAATCGGTGCCGAGGTCCGTGTGAAACAGAAAACTGAGGAACGGAGCCGTGTAGGCGTAGTCCTTGGGCGTACTCTCTTCAGGCGCGATGAGCGAATCGGGCAGCTGCGCTTCTAACTGCGCAAAGATGCCGCTGTCGAGCGCCGCGCCGTCGGGCTCCACGCTGGAATCCACATAGAACAGCGTCGCGCCCCAGCGGTCGTGCGCGTACTTCATCTTGGCGAGCAGCTCCGTATACACCTGAGCGTCCGTGAGATACACCTGCTGCGCCGTGCCGTCCGCGGCCACGGTAAAGTGCTGCGGGCGCACGCACACGCCCACGCGGAAGCCCGCGTCGCGCATCGTTTTAAAGTAGGCATCGTCCAGCTTCAGCCCGTTGTAGGGCGAGGCCTGGTTGGTAACGGTCGACTCCATCTCCGGCGCAAGCTGGGCAATCTCCTCCGGGGCGCACGCGTAGCTGGTGGGCTGCGGGTACTGCTCTCCCTCGATATCCCAGGTGATGGCTCCCTGAGCATTCAGCTTTTGGAGATTCTGCACGTTGTTCGCTGCCTGCTGCAGCACGCGCGCCTGGAAAGCCTGAAGACCGGCGGCGGTGGTCACGTCGAAATCGGCGGCGTTGCCGTCGTTGAAGTAGCGGCGAGGATTGTTCGGGTAGCCGCCCGGCGTGGAAGGGTTCCCCTGCGGCGAGCTGGCCAGGTACACCGTGCCGATGACGCGCCGGTCGGCCCACTTCACCTTGTCCGGAAAGGTGCGGCCCCAGTTCTGGTACACGTCAGGGGCAAGCGTCGCGGCTGCCGTGCCGGAAGGCGCAAAGCGCAGCGATACGGTTTGCACATCGGTGCCGCCGGGCATCACCGGGCGGTCATTGTGCGGCAAAAAGGTCGCCAGGCCGTCCGGCGTGGTCCCGCTGATAAGGGCGGTGTAAGCATTGGTCGGGCCCGCGGGCTGAAAGCCGCTGTACAAAGGCAGGGTCACGTCCGGGTCCACCGCGGCCACCTCGCCCTTGCCGTAGTCGGCCAAGGTAACGCTGGGCGCGATTGTGTTGTAAGCCAGCTGCGAGATGGCGGGCGTTGCAAAGCCGGCCGGGGTCGCGGGAAAGTGCAGCACCAGCGGGTACACGGAGGCCCCGTCGAAAATAACGCCGGAGTTCGCGGCGTTCACGGTAGTGATCGTGATGTTGAGCGTGTTGCCTACCTGCGCGTAGCTGACCGCGATGGTGCCCCAGGAGAAGGAGTAGGTCCAGATGTGATGAACAGCGTCCCACTTGCGGCCGTTGTTGTTCTCGCCCCAGCCGTCCTGCGGCAGGAGGTTGCCGTTCAGGTCGGTCGCCTTCATGTGCCAGATGTGAAAAGCATCCGCGCTGTTCTGCGTCAGGTCTTCCAGCACCGTGCCGCCGTAGGAAAGCTGCTGGAGGCCGTTGTCGCCGTAGAGCACGTTCAAGGTAGACTGCGCGGAGGTGCGGGTTGCCGCGACAAACACGCCCGCCAGTGCGGCAGCCAACAAGATAGGGACCGAGACTCGCTTCATTTCTGCAATCCTCATAGAGCTTGCATGCCCGGCCACCAGCATAATGGAGACGCCGCGCGTTTTGCGATGAGATATGTTACGGAAGTGGGGAGATCGTACCGCAAATGCTGAATGAGCCGAAAAACATGCCGATGCTGCAAGCATGAACGATGCGGAAACACCGTACCGGGAGCCGTGGCAGATTCTGGATGTGGGCAGCATCTGGATGAAGGAGTTTGCCGCCGCGCTTGCCGGGGCCGTGCCCGTGGTCGCCTGGGAGCCCGTCATGCACCGCGCCGGGCTTTTCCGGCGGGCGGAGCACGAGGAACTGCTGCGCGAGCCGGCCTTAGCCATTCGCCGCTACCCTTTGCAGCGCGGCTACGCCCGCGCGCCCCTGCGGCAGCTCGTACCGTTTGAGCATGGGGTGCTGCGCCGGCTGCGGGGCCGGTGCAAGCGCCCGGAGCGCTCCCCCTTGATCCTTTCAACTCCGTTTTACGCGCCGGTGGCCGAGCGCTGGCCCGGGCCTTCGGTGTATTACGTGACGGATTTAACCGCACGCTACGCCGGTCTGGACGCGAAACAGGTAGCGGCGCTCGACACGCGCATGTGCCGCGCGGTGCGCGCCGTCTGCCCCAACTCCGCGCGCATCGCCGCTTACCTGCGGGAGGATGGAGGCTGCGACCCGGGCAAGATCACGATTGTGCCGAACGCCACGCGCGCGAGCAATCTTCCCGAGAGGCCGCTGCTCCAACCCGAGCCGCTCCCGGCGGACATCGCGCACCTCCGGCGGCCTCTTGCCGGGGTCATCGGCAACCTTGCCGCCAATATGGACTGGGAGTTTCTGGAAGGGGCGCTCGCGGCGACGCCCGGGCTCACCTGGGTCTTTGTGGGCCCGACCTCCATGCCCGTGCCGGAGGGGGCACAGGCACGGGCGCGCGCGGCCGTGATGCGGCGGGCGTTCTTCACGGGAGCAAAGCCTTACAGTGAGCTCCAAAGCTACGCCCGCTGCTTTGATGTTGCCGTGCTGCCTTACCGGCGCAGGGAGCCGACCTTTTCCGGCAGCTCCACCCGCTTCTACGAGCATCTCCCGGCCTGCCGGCCCATGCTGGCTACGCGCGGCTTTGCCGAACTCCTGGAGAAGCCGCCGCTGCTGGAGCTGGTCGATACCGCCGGCGAGCTGGCCGCGGCAGTGGAACGGCTCCAAGCAGTCGGCTTCCGGGACGGATTAGAGGCCGCCCGCTGGGAAGCCGCCCGGGACGGCACCTGGGAAGGACGCGCCCGGGCAGTGCGCGAAGCATTGGAAAACCGGCTTTAAGCCGCTTCCTCTGCCCTGGCCCGCTCGCTGCTGAAGTCGGTCAGGCCGACTACCGTGGCTTCCACGATCGAGTTGATCTGGAAGATCTTCGCCGCCGGCGTGTCCACAAAGCCGAACAGCCGCGGAATCGCCCACGAGGCCGACGCAAAGCCCGCATCCATCTTGCCGTGGACGGCAAATGGGATCGTCGGCGCGATGCCGAGGGCGTAGTCGGTCAGCAGCGACTGCACCAGAACAAACGCTCCGGTGGCCGCGCAGGCCGAGGCGGCGCGCCCGTTCTTTTTGCGCAGAAACCAAGCGGAGCCGAGAAAAAATGCCGCGTGCGAGTAGTCGATAAAGCCGTGAGTCCTGGGGCTGATCACTTTGGGCAGGCGCTTGGTCACGGCGGGAAGAGCAGTTTCTATAACGGAATCAACAACAGACATGAACACTCCTGGATGAGGATGCGCACGGGGGAGAACCGCGCACCTGAGCGGTAGGATGTGAGCCGCCGTCCTGAAGATGGCAGGGGCGCTCCATGCGCTTTCAGCCGGCATCCAGTCCCATCGCCAGCACCTCGGCCAGGTGCATGGCCTGCCTGCCGGTACCCTGCGCGATCTGCTCGCGGCAGGAAAAGCCGCCGGATACGATAGGCGCGTCCGGCGCGGCGGCGCGGACCGCGGGCAGCAGCACGCGCTCGCCCAGCGCCTGCGACACCGCGTATTTTTCCCGCTCAAAGCCGAACGGCCCGGCCATGCCGCAGCAGCCGGTATCGGGCATGGCCACCGCACCGCATGCCTCCAGCAGGTAGCCGCGCTCGGCATCGAGCCTGCCCAGCGCCTTGTGGTGGCAGTGCCCGTGCAGCAGCGCCCCCGCTTCGGTGACGCGGCCCGGCCTGAACCCGGGCGCAAGCTCCCGCAGGGCGTCGGCGAACAGCCGCGTCTGCGCGGCGAGCCGCCGGGCGCGCGGGTCTTCGGGAAAAAAGTTCAGGAGCTCATCGGTGAACACGCTGGCGCAGCTCGGCTCCAGAAACACAAAGGTCGTACCGCTTTCGATCTCCGGCGCGAAGCGTTTCAGGATGTTTTCCAGGTAGCCGCGCGCCTCGCGCAGCATGCCGAAGTCGTACAGCGGCCGCCCGCAGCAGACGTGCTCGCGCGGCGTCCATGAAGGGAGCCCGGCGTGGCGCAGCACGCGCTCCGCCGCGTGAAGCGCCCGCGGGTGGAAGTAGTTGTTCCAGGTGTCGGGCCACAGCAGCACCCCTGCTGCTTCCCGCTCGGCCGCGCGCGGCAGGCTGCTTTGGTAGGGCCGCGCGGCAAAGCGCGGCAGCGTGCGCTCGGGCGCCAGTTGCAGAAGCCTACCCGCAAGCCCGCGCGCGCCGGGCAGCCGCAGCGCGGCATTCGCAAGGCGCGGCGTCAGCCCCGGCACGAGAGCCGCAAGCCGCGCCCAGCGGTCCATGCGGCCGAAGGCATAGTCGCGCAGAGGGTGCGGGTGCTGCTCGTGGTAGTGCGCCAGGAACTCCGCCTTGTAGGTGGCCACATCGACGTTCACCGGGCACTCCGTCTTGCACGCCTTGCAGCTCAAACAAAGGTCCAGCGCTTCCTTCACGTCCCGGTTGGCCCAGCCCTGCCCCC
>CAXTSG010000115.1:0-9537 GCA_964246825.1 uncultured Acidobacteriaceae bacterium
GCTTGCCGTCCGTAATGCGGACGCCGATCAACTCATCATCGTCATCAATGCCGATCGCGATAATGCCGCGCGATTGGACATTTGAGAAGTCCTTGAGCGGCGTCTTTTTGACGGTGCCCTTGCGCGTGGCAAAGAAGATGAACTTGCCTTCTTCTTCCAGGTTGCGCACGGCAAGGATGTTGCGGACCTGCTCGCCGGGCTGCAGGTTGAGCAGGCTGGCCATGGACTTGCCCTTGCCCGCGGCCCCGACGTCGGGAATCTCGTACACCTTGAGCCAGTACATGCGGCCGGTGTTGGTAAAGCAGAGCAGGTATGCGTGGGTGGAGTTGACGATCAACTGCTGAACGAAATCTTCCTCGCGGGTCTTCATGCCGAGCCGCCCCGTGCCGCCGCGGCGCTGCTGCCGGTAGATGGAAATGGGTGTCCGCTTGAGGTATTGCGAGTGCGATACGGTGACCGCAACCTGCTCGTCGGCGATCAGGTCTTCCAGCTGCAGCTCGGCCGTTTCATCCAGAATGCTGGTGCGGCGCGCGTCGCCGAACTTGTCGCGAACCTCTTCCAGCTCCTTCACGATCACGGCGCGCAGCTTGGGTTCGCTCGACAGAATGGACTCGAATTCGGCGATGTTGCCGCGAACTCCCCGCAGCTCATTCAGCAGCTCGTCGATGGAGATTTGCGTCAAGCGATAAAGCTGTAGCTCCAGGATGGCGTCAATTTGGCGGAAGGAGAGCACCAGTGTAGCGGGCAGAATGGTAAGGCCGTCTGAAAGATACTTGGCCGGGTCCAGCGTGACGCCTTCTATTGTGTTGCCGCGCACCGTAACGGTGCGGCCGGAGAAAAACTGGAACAGGTTCTCGCGCGCATCGGCGCGGGAGCTTGAACCGCGAATGATGCCGATCACGCGGTCCAGGTGATCGAGCGCGATCTGGTAGCCGATAAGGATGTGTTCGCGTTCGCGCGCCTTGCGCAGCTGAAACGCTGTGCGGCGGCGTACCACATCGACAGGGTGGTATATAAAGTGCAGCAGGGCATCGGGCAGCGCGAGCTCGCGCGGCTGGTTGTTGACGACCGCAAGAAAGATCATGGAAAAGCTTTCCTGCATCTGCGTGTGCTTGTACAGCTGGTTGAGCACAATCTGCGACTCGACGCCGCGCTTGAGCTCGATCATGATGCGCATGCCGTCGCGGTCGCTTTCATCGCGCACATCGCTGATGTCGTCGATCACCTTCTCATGGACGAGCTCGGCAATGCGCTCGATGAGTTTGGACTTATTGACCTGGTAAGGAATTTCCGTAACAACGATCGCCTGCCGCCCGCCGGTAATGTTCTCCACTCCCGCGCGGGCGCGCATCAGAAAGCGCCCCCGGCCGGTGCGGTAAGCGTTGGCAATGCCGCCCTTGCCGTAGATAAAGCCGCCCGTGGGGAAGTCCGGCCCCTGCACATGCTCCAGCACGGCGGCAAGCCCGCCCTCGGGATTGTTCACCAGCGCGATGGCCGCGTTCACAACCTCGGTCAAGTTGTGCGGCGGGATATTGGTCGCCATGCCGACGGCGATGCCGTTGGAGCCGTTGACGATAAGGTTCGGGAAGCGCGTGGGCAGCACCGCCGGTTCCAGCGTGGACTCGTCGTAGTTCGGGACGAAATCCACCGTGTCCATCTCGATATCGGCAAGCATTTCAGCCGTGATCTTGGCCATTTTTGATTCGGTGTAGCGCATGGCCGCCGGCGGGTCTCCGTCCACCGAACCGAAGTTGCCCTGGCCGTCCACCAGCGGATAGCGCAAGCTGAACGGCTGCGCCAGGCGCACCATGGTGTCGTAGATGGAAGCGTCGCCGTGCGGGTGATAGTTGCCCATGACATGTCCGACGACCTTGGCGCACTTGGTGTACTTCTTGCTGGGCTGGAGGCCCATGTCGTGCATGCCGTAGAGCACGCGGCGATGCACGGGCTTGAGGCCGTCGCGGACCTCGGGCAGCGCGCGCCCAATGATGACCGACATGGAATAGTCGAGATACGAGCGGCGCATCTCGTCTTCAATGTTGATAGAAATCAGCGAGGCCGCGCCCGGGGCACCGGGTGCGTTGATGCCGGTAGCCTGCGTGGGCTCGCCGATGTCGCCGTCAAGGGGGAACTGCGGATTTTGATCGTCTGCCATAGGATAAGTCGCGCCTGCCGGTGGAGGCACGCGAAAGGCATGCGGAAGACGGGCGGGGCGCTCCTTTTATCTTACCGGATGAAGCGCGCCAGGATGGTGCGCGGATTGCCGGAAATGATGCCCGGCGGTGTACGTAAGATAGCCGAGCCCCACGCGCATGTTGCGGATTAGCGGCGCGGGTAGGCTGACCGAAAGCGTGATGCCGACAATGGCATGGGCAAAACCCAGCGGAACGAGCGTGCGATAGCGCAGAAACAGGAAGCATGCGGCCGCGCCCCACAGAAGCGTGACAAGGGTAAGCACCGGGCTGGGCAGGTGCGCGGCGACAAAAACAACGGCCGCGGCAAAAACCGCCTGCTTCCGAGTCGGCAAAAGGCGCAGGAAGCGGCGGAGAAAAAAGTCCTGGAGCAGGACCTGCTGGACAAAAGCCCAAAGCACATAGCCCCAATAGCGGGCCGCGACGGCACCCGGGGTGGGCGGGGCGTGGAGCGTACTGAGCCGGGCCGCGGTAACAAGAGTCGCCGCGGCCAGCAGCGCGGCCGCGCCGACAATCCATAGCGAACCCCCGAAGCCCGCCGGCGTAAAGCCGAGCGCGGCCCAGCCGCGGAAGCGCAGGGCTGTGACCGCGGCAAGAAACAGGGCGGCCGCGAGATACAAGGCGCGCTGGAGAAGCCCGGGCGTCCACAGGCAGGCAAGAATGAGCCCGTAGCCGACCGCGAGTTCGGTAAGATCGCGCCGGGATGTGGCATTTCCCGATTCGGGAGCCTGGGCAGGATGCATCCTTCCATGGTAGGCGCGGCGTCGGCGGGAGGCGTTATACTTTCGTCTGGAGAGTTTCCCTATGGCCACAGCCCCCTACTTGCAGGCACAGGAACAGGATCAGGCGGATGATTTCAGCGCTCTGGAAGAGCGCGTGATGCGCATGGTAGATCTGCTGCGGACCGAGCGCCGCGAACGCCTGAAGGCCGAGGAAACAGCGGCAACACTGCAGCAGCTGCTCGATGAGCAGGGCGCGCAGCTGGAGCGGGCGCAAGGAGAGCTGGAACAGCAGGGCCGGGAGCGCGATCAGGTGCGCGGGCGCGTGGAGCGCCTGCTGAAGCAGCTGGACGACCTTGCATCCTAGTTGAGGCAGTCCCGGGTAGCGACGCTTCCTACAATTGCCTGATTCACTTTGCAGCACAAGGCCCGTGATGGTGGCCGACCCCGATGAGCGCACAAAGTTCCCGCAACGACGGCGAATACACAACCGTTTCCATCTACGACCAGACCTATCACCTGCGCGGGCACAACCCGGCCTACATCGAGCGGCTGGCCGGCGTGGTCGATGCCAAGATGCGCGCCGTGGCCGCGCACGGAACCACGGTCGACTCGCTCCGCGTGGCGGTGCTTGCCGCTCTGAATATCGCCGATGAGCTGGCTACGGCGCACAGCAGGCTGGACGCCCAAACGGGCGATGAGGAGCGAAAGCGAAGCCGGACGCATTCGCTTGCCGGGCTGCTCGATGAAGTGCTGGAAGTGCGTCCGGATGCGCACGAAGACCGCCGCAAAACCGGGTAGAAGCCTTCCGGTCCCTCCTTCAACGGCTCCGGCAAACTGACGGAACGCGTTTGAAGAGGCTGCATCTTCGAGGTCGGCACCGCGTCCAATCAACAGAACTTACTTTAGAGTCCCACGCGGGCTTGCAATCCGCGCGGTCTGCCGCTAGCATCCTGACAGCATGATCCACCCTGCAAAGCAGGTAGGTTTGGTCAAGCCGGTTGAACCTATAATTCATTGAACAAGGGAGCTCGACTCGACAATCGGCTCGGTGCGCAGTGTCCGCCAGTTCGGAATGCCTAAAGAGCCGCGGAGAGTTCCCACCGTCTTAGGACGGGTTCACCGGCAAGCCTGCTTACGGCCCCGCGGGGTGGGTTGTGTGTTTCGCATCTTTCAAAAAGCTGCTTCAACACGCAGCGAGCCCGGCCCCCAGCCGAGAACGCCCATCCCTACCAGATCGTCTCCACCTGCTTCGATTGTCGGATCGCCCGGTCTTTGGTGACAAGCGGCACGCCGCGGTCCAGTGCCGTCGCCCCGATAAGCCGGTCCATCGGATCGGCCGGGTAGGGTTCCGTGAACTCTGCTGCGAATCGCGCGGAGGAAGGCGTCATCGGAAGTACTAGAAAGCGACGCGACACATCGTTCAAAAAGGTTTCGAGCGATCCCTCTACGGCGACACGCCTGTTTGTCACCAGCCAGGCAAGCTCATAAAGAGTGGCATCGCAGATGGCGATGCCGTCCTCTCTTCGGGCCTTAGTAAGGGCATCGGTCGCGGCTTTTGACAGCATTTCGCGATCCATAGCCAACCAGATAACAACATGGGTATCGGCAACGATCATTTCAGCCGTTTCCACAACTCCAGAGGAATGGCTGGACTGACAATGTCTCCAAGGATTTCTATCTTGCCTGCATAGAATCCGAAAATGTCATCCTGCTCCTCCTCAACCGGCACCAGCCGCGCAACAGGCTTGCCGTTCTTGGTGATCAGCACCGTTTCACGCTTTTGCTGCACCTCGTCCATGATGGCAAGGCACTTGGCCTTGAAGACACCTGCGGCTATCGTTTGCATACTTTCTACCTCACTATGGTCATACTACTATGGTTACATGAAAGGTAGACAAGAACTTATGTTTCTGAAGGTGAGTTGTCGCACTCTGGCGTATGTTACAAGCTGAGTTCACTATGAGAGCCCAGACGAACTAAATCCAGGCTTTCCGCATCCGGCAGCCGATAGATCAGCACCAAGTCCGGCTTGAGATGGCAATCACGGTAGTCCTTCCACTCTCCAATAAGCGGGTGATCGTGATAGCGCTTAGGAAGTGGACTGTCGTTGACGAGAAGCGTAAGGACGGCCGCGAGATCAACGTCCAGGGTAGAACGGTTCTGCCCCTTACTTTCTCGCTTATAGTCCCTCTTGAACCGAGCGGTGCGGCTAATGACTCGCATGGAGATCGGCTAAGAGATCCTCAACAGTGCCTACCTTGACCAGCTCGCCTCGACGAGCTGCTTTCATTGCTTGGATAGTCTTTGCGTTCGGAGCCAGAGGATGGAACGGCAAAGCTTGTTCAGCCACAGTCCGCATCAACATCATACGGAAGGCGTCTGAGAGCGTTAGGCCGGCGGCAGCATAAATCGCTGTAGCTTCTTCCTTAATGCGGGCATCGACCCTGGCGCGAACAATAGCATTGGCGGGCATGGAGAACCTCGTGAGCTACATTGTAGCCCACGAGTGCTGCATCCTTCACCCCTGACCTGCCGACGTCTCTACATCACCTGCTCGGCAAACCGCTCCATCTCCTCCAGCTGCGGAGACATCTGTAGCAGCACAAGGCTACACCCAGCCTCTTCAAACGCGGCAATCTGCTCCCTCACCCGGCCGGGGGTGCCGACAAGGCCGGAGCGCAGCCCGCGGTTGGAAACCGAATAATCCTCCAGCGAAACCTTCTGTTCCAGCTTCGAGCCGGCGAGCCACTGCTGGTAGTTGCCGTAGCCCTGCGCGGACTGCCGCACGTCCGTAATGCGGAGAACCTCCTGCTGCGCGGCCTTGGCCGTCGGGCGCACAACCGCATAGCCGGCCACGCCGAAGACCAGGGGCGAGGTGCCGGCGGGCAGGTTGGCCCGCTCGCGGCGCTCGCGCATGTCGGCGATCTTCTCCGCGACGCGCGCGGGCGAATCGCCGTGCATCAGATACGCGTCGCACTTGGCGGCGATCAGGTTTTTCGCCGTTTCCGATTCGCCGCCAGCATAAAGCATCGGGCGCGGACGGCGCACCGGCTTGGGCGAGAGCACGTTCTGCTCCACCTGGTAGTATCGGCCCTTATAAGAAAAGCTCCCGCCGTTCTCATTCGGTGTCTGCCAGCAGCCATCCACCACGTCGAGCCATTCGCCGGTGCGCGCGTAGCGGTCGTCGTGCCGGTCGAAGTGGAGGCCGTATTTGGTCGCCTCGTCAGCCCACCAGCTGGAAACAACATTGAGCGTCAGCCGGCCGTCCGCAATGCGGTCGATGTTGGCCGCCTGCTTGGCCAACAGCGCCGGGTTGTGGAAGCTGGGGCGCACGGCCACCATCAGCTCCAGCTTTTCCGTCACGGCGGCAAGCGCGGCGGCAGTGGACCAGGCATCGAGCGAGGGCGCGGCAACGCCCTTGATGTCGTTCAGATTGAGCTCTGCGATAAGAGAAAGGTCATAGCCGAGCTGCTCGGCACGCAGGGCCAGCCGCTTCGTATACTTCCAGCTCGCTTCCATGCCTTCATCATCGACATTGCGCAGCCAGCCGCCGAAAACCGGCATCCAGAAGCCGTAGCGCATCACCGAGCGCCCACAGGCTGGCCGATGCCGAGCGCGGCATCGTTGTCCGAGTGCCATTGCCGGGCGTCGGCCTTTTCCGCTTCAAGAATCAGCCAGTCCACCAGGCGCACAAAAGGGTCGAAGCCGACGACCTGCGGCCCGTCGGCGACAAAGTTGGAAAGCGCATTGATGTCATAGTAGAGCGGCACGGCGGCCTCGCCGTCCCGCTCGTCCAGCATGTACTCGACGCCGCCGAGCTCAACACCCGCGGCGGCCATGATGCGCTCTACCGCGGCGACCACGGAGGCGGGCGGCTCATAGCCCTCGACGCGAATGCCGGATTTGGGCGCATCCAGCGCGCAGGCGGCGCGGTTCAGGTCGACCCCCGCGGTGGTGCGGCAGATATCGGCCGGGCATAGGTCAAAGGTTTCGCCGGTGGTATGGACCTTGATGGCGTAGAGGAACTTGCCGTCCAGCACCTCGCAGCGAACAATAAAGCCGCCGCGTGCCGGGATGAACTCCTGCACCAGTGCGGTCGAATCCAGACCGAACAGGAGCTCGCCGGCCCGGGCCGCTGCGGCAAGCTGCGCGCGCGTGTCAAAGCGCCTGACGCCCGCGCCCGATCCGCCGATATTGGGCTTGACGACGACCGGGAAGCGCAGCCCCTCGCTCGCGGACGCGGCCTGCTCCGGCCTGTGAATGATGCGAGCCTTCGGATACGGCAAGCCGAGATCGTCTAGCATCGTGAGCTGTGAGGCTTTCGAAAGTTCCGACCGAAAGGCCCGCGCGCCGTTGACCACGCGGACGCCGCGCGCCTCCAGATGGTCCAGATAGCCGAGCGTGTAAAAGATGACATCGCCGTGCTCGCGGTTCCAAGCCGACGGGCTCATGCGGTTTACAACAAGCGAGTACTGCTGCTCGGGCCGATCCTCGATGCGGTAGCTGTGGGCGACGGCGTCCAGCTTGACGAACGGGAAGGCCCTGCGGTCGAGCTCGGCAAACAGCGGCTTGAACCAGTGGGGCTGCTCATAGTAGATAGCGATAGGGCGGGGCATGGCTTATTGTGCAACAAAAGCTGCTCACGCAAGCCTTCAATGACTCTGCCGCGTCGCGTCGGCCTTCATGGCAGCCCTTCGCTTATCGAGGCGAATATGCCACAAAGATGCCCCGAAACCCGCCATACCGAAGCAAAAACCAATGAGCAGAGAACCGTACTCTTGCATAAAGGCATGCATCGTTGCGTGTCCTTTCGATATAACAACCGCTTAGAAAGAATACGAAGCTAATAACAGCGGACACAACAGTCCATTTCCATGGGATGCGGTCGGCAACGAGACGGTCCAGAATGGCAAACACAAAGATGAGGATGCCAACCTCGCGCAGCGCTTCCCCGGTCATCTCGTCAAGAGCTCTTCGTGCCACTTTATCTCCGGATTTATCTAGGCAACATAGAGAAACCCGGAGATGAGAGCAAGGGGAAAAAGCCCCGACAGCACTCTTTCGTTACCTGTACAGAAAAGACAACTTACGCCGCTTCTTCATCACTCTTGATCGTAACCTTGACGTGCGCCGTGACCTCGCGGTGCAGCTTCACCGGCACCAGAAACTCGCCAAGCTGGCGAAGCGGTTCGGCAAGCGTGATCTTGCGGCGGTCGGTCGTAAGACCCTTGGCTTCCAGCTGCTGCGCGATGTCGGACGAAGTGACGGAGCCGAAAAGCTGCTCGTTCTCGCCGACCTTGCGGGTGAACTCAAGCTGAAGCGCGTCGTACTGCGCGACCAGCTGCTCGGCCTCGCCTTTTTCGCGCGCGGAGCGGCGCAGGGCCGACTGCTTTATTTGGTCGATCACCGCCTTGTTGGCCGCGGTCGCCTGCATGGCGAGCTTACGCGGCAGCAGATAGTTCCGGCCGAAGCCGTCGGCCACCTTGACAACGTCGCCGCGCTGCCCGAGGTGATCTACATCTTCCTTGAGGATAACTTCCATGGTGCGGTTTCTCCCGGTGGTGCGTAGGTGCTAGTAGCGCGCGGCAAAAGGCAGCAGCGCGATATTGCGGGCCTGCTTGATGGCGCGGGTCAGGCGGCGCTGGTGCGTGGTGCAAACGCCGGTCAGCCGACGCGGGGTGATTTTGCCGCGCTCGGCCACAAACTGCTGAAGCAGGCGCACGTCGCGATAAGGAATAGCCTCGATCTTCTCCACGCAAAACTTGCAAACCTTCTTGCGGCGAAAGAACTTGCGGCCGCCTCCACCCGCGGGGCGCGGAGGACGCGGGCCGCCCGGGCCGGCTCCGCCGGAGCGGGGTGCTTCAGATTGCGGTGCTGCCTGTGTTTCGTCTGCCATGGGGTATTCCTTTCAGTTCAGAAATGTATTTAGGCGAGCGCCGGGGCTTCGCTGGGGGCGGCCGCGGCCGCCGGTACGGGTGCGGCAGCGTGCGGGTTGGGCTGCGCGGTGGGCGTGACGCGGGTAGCGCGCAGAGCCTTGATCTT
Organism: uncultured Acidobacteriaceae bacterium; assembly: GCA_964246825.1. Classification (GTDB taxonomy): domain Bacteria; phylum Acidobacteriota; class Terriglobia; order Terriglobales; family Acidobacteriaceae; genus EB88. Next base: position 8,957 of record CAXTSG010000115.1, read on the forward strand.
GTCGAGGCGCTTTTCTTCCTCATCCATGCGCACCGTCAGAAACTTGATAACCGGCTCGGACACGCGGAGACGGCGCTCCAGCTCGGCGACCAGCTTGCCGTCGGCATCGATAGTAAGCAGCACATAGTTGCCGTCGTTGAACTTGCGAACAGTGTAGGCAAGCTTGCGCCGGCCCATCTTTTCCACCGAGCGCACGCTGCCGCCGCCCGTGGTCACCGTGCCCTCAAAGCCCGCAATCAGCTTATCGGCATCTTCTTCCGCCACATCAGGCCGGATAATAAACATCACTTCGTAAAAACGTCCTGCTTCCGCCATGCTTCCTCGCTTCCCTGCTCCGCCCTAGGGCGGTTCCCTCGTGTTATTTCCCGGCGGCACCGGCCGCAGGGTTAAACCTGTTCATCGCGGCGGCCAAACCTTCGGCCGCCGTCAACGCTACAGCATCGGCGGCGCGGTCCAGCGCTTCCGCCAGCAGCCCCAGCTCCATGCGGCGCATGGGCTGCAGCAGGTAATCCGCCCCGCGGCGGCCTCGGCCCACTTCGCCGTCCGGACCGACGCCGATGCGAATCCGCGCCCACTTTTCC
>CAXTSG010000116.1:0-9385 GCA_964246825.1 uncultured Acidobacteriaceae bacterium
GGGTTTGCCATGAAGGAGCCGGGGTTTTGCTTTACTCCCGGGTTTCCATGCTGCCTTGTGTAAGGTGAATTTGAGGATTATGCCCGAGTCGATCCAGGATCGCGTTTTGCGCGTCATTGCCACAACCAAAAGGGTTCCGCTGGACAGCGTGAAGCCTGAAAGCACCTTTGAATCGCTGGGCATCGATTCGCTGGACCGCCTCAACATTCTTTTTGACCTGGAAAGCGAGTTCGACATTGAGATTGACGATGAGGATGCCAAGCAGGTCGCCGGCATCCCGCAGATGATTGAGGGCGTTTCGCTGCTGGTCGCCGCCAAGGAGGCCGGTCTGCCGCCTCCGCATTTTCCGCGTCCCGCCGCACCCGCGGAGCCCGTCTCCGAACGGAAAGCAGGCAGCTAGCATGGCGGCCCTGCGCGTCGCCGTGACCGGCATCGGCGTTATCGCCTCCATCGGCCGTACCGCCGAGTGCTTTTGGGAGTCGCTCCGGCTGGGGCGGCCCTCGATTGGTCCACTCCAAAACACCGTTCACCGCATCGATGCCGCCCCTTTGCGCTTTGAGAATGTCGCCGAAGTCCGCGATTACCGGGCCGAGCTCTTCTTCGACCCGAAAGAGCTCTCCTTCATGGATCGCTTCACGCAGTTCGCCGTGCTTGCCGCGCAGGAAGCAATTGAGCAGTCCGGCATTGAATGGACGCCCGAGCTCCGGGAGCGCGCCGCCGTCATCACCGGCTCCTGCATGGGCGGCCGCGGCGCGGAGGAAAACGGCTACTGGGAGCTTTTTCACAATCACCGCACCCGCGTGCATCCGCTCACCATCCCGCTCGGCATGAGCAATGCCGGCGCAAGCCACATCTCCATGCGCTGGGGCCTCCAGGGGCCGGCCTACACTGTATCCACCGCCTGCGCGTCGTCGGCGCATGCCATCGGCCAGGCGTTCCAGCAGGTCCGCGCCGGTTTAGCCCCGGCCGCTATCGCCGGCGGCAGCGAAGCACCCTTGTTTCTCGGCGGTCTTAAGGCATGGGAGGCGATGCGGGTCATCAGTAAGGACACCTGCCGGCCGTTCTCCGCCGACCGCACCGGCCTCATTGTCGGCGAGGCCGGGGCCATGCTGCTGCTGGAGCCGCTCGAAGCCGCTTTGGCACGCGGCGCGCGCCCCCTGGCCGAGATCATCGGCTTCGGCTCTACCGCCGACGCCGGCCACATTACCCAGCCCACCGCAAGCGGCCCCGCGCGCGCCATGCAGCAGGCGCTTGACGATGGGGGGCTCGCCCCGGAGCAGATCGGCTACATCAACGCGCACGGTACCGCGACCGAAACCAACGACCGCACGGAAACGCAGGCCATCCGAGCCGTCTTCGGCGCGCACGCCGAACGCCTGCCGATCTCCTCCACAAAGTCCATGCACGGCCATACCCTGGGTGCGGCGGGCGCGGTCGAGGCCGTGGCCACTATCCTGGCGCTCGGCAAAGGCATCCTGCCCCCCACTGCCAATTACAACCGCCCCGACCCCTGCTGCGATCTCGACGTAGTCCCCAACACCGCCCGCACGCAAGGGGCAGAAGCCGCCCTGTCCAACTCCTTCGCTTTCGGCGGACTCAATGCCGTGTTGGCTTTTAAGGCCTGGGTATAACTGCATAGACTTCCTGTGACTTCTGCCCCATTTCATGTACAGCTTCTGCTTGATTAATGCAGATCCGCTGTTTCATACTTGCTTCCATGTCGGCGATGGTGGAACAAGATTGGCAAGCAGTGGTCATCAGCGCGGCACGCCATGCAAAATTATCCTGCGATTCTGTCGAAATCGTCACGGATGCGGCGCATTGCCAAGTCCTTACGGCGCTCTTGCGCGCCTTTGGGCAGCGAAGCGGGCACCTTTACGCTGAACCGAGAACGCCCGAACGCCGCTCAGATGAGAATGCCCGCCCTACCGATTGCCTGCTCCTTACGCCCGAACTCGGAGCACTGCTGGTTGAGGTAAAAGGCTGGACCCTCGATCACATCCTGCGTATCGAGGCGGGCTCCATCACCCGCATCACGGGTAAAACAGAAAACCCGTGGAAGCAGGCCCAGGAAGCGTCCGGTCAGATACAAAAGGCCGCGCAGAAGAAGTTGCAGAAACATCCTGCTGTCTTACAATCTCCTTACTTTGATTGGATCGTCGCTTTTCCTCATATTTCAAAGCATGAGTGGGCAGCAAAGGGATTTCGTGATTGCCTGCACGAGAGTGAACTGCTCTTTGCAGAAGATTTAGCGGACTCTGCTGCGTTGTGCCGCCGCCTGGAATCCCATATCAAGGCCAAGGCAAAAAGCCGCGTGCCCTGCGCCACGGAGCAGCTTGATCTGGTACGCGCGGCCCTGGGCAGCTCCGCCATTCGTTCCCGCCGAAGCCCCGCTGCTATGCGCCGGCGCGCTGAAGCACTCGGACAAACGATTGATACGGCGGAGTTTCGCAGTAAACGGCTCTTCCCGGACCAGAATGATCTTGCCGAGGCGGAGTTTGACAGGCGTCCGCAACTCATTCGCGGCGTAGCCGGAAGCGGCAAAACAACCGTTCTCATCAAGAACCTCGCCAACATGGTAGACCGACAGCTACAGCAAAACCGCAGCCTATTTCCCGACAAGCGCCTCAAACGGTACGCCGTGGTCTGCTATAACCACTCGCTGGTTCCGATGCTCCAGCAATCTTTCGACGACGCGTACCTTCAACTTACCGCGACAGCCTTCCCCGGCAAGTTACACGTAAACTATCTCAATGGGATGCTTTATGAACTCACGCTGAAGAGCCCTCTGGTGTATCAGCCTTATCGGGAGTACCGTGATCTGCCGGACAATCCCAAGGATCGCCAAATCGCTCAACATTACTGCAATCAACTCGAACGTATGCAACGTGAGAACCCGGTTGCGCTTGCTGCCATGCAATACGACACCATTTATGTGGATGAAGGTCAGGATCTGCTTGAGGAGGAATATTGGATATTGATGCACTTATTAAGGGCAGACGAGCGGACTGGAGAAAGAAATCTTGTTATCGCCTACGATGATGCACAAAATCTTTACGGCAAACCCCGTCCGACCTGGAAGAACTTGGGCATCGAGATAAAAGGGCGCACTGCCGTGATGAAAACCTGCTATCGGAATACAAAACAGATTGTCGAGTTTGCTTTTAATCTCCTGCTTGGCACGGCTGCGGAGACGCGTGCTATGACTAAGGAGTTTGCCGATAGCAACGATTTGAAAAAGAATAATCTGGTGGAAGAACTACCGGATCGCTGGCTGGTCCACTTCGCGGCTCGAACGGATGAAAGCCATCCGCAGGTCATGCTCTTCGTGGATCGCGAAGCTGAAATACGATGGTTGGTAGAAAAAGTTTGTTTCCTGATTGATCGGCAGGAGGTACGTCCATCAGACATTCTGATTCTTTTCGAGAACAAATCCTGGCCTCAGTACGCCGATCTTGGTTCGCGGATACGAAAGCAATGCCCTTCTGTAAAAGCAATTCGGCAGCCTCATGGCAAAGCCGACAATAAGCAGAAAGACGAGTACATTTTCGAGGACGGCGCGTTGACCATCACAACTGTCGGTGCTGCTAAAGGCTATGACTGTCCGATTGTATTGGTTGTCGGTACCGACTGTTTTTCTACCTTAAAAGAAGGTCGTGCGGCTTTCTATGTGGCCGTGACACGCGCCAAAATGGAGCTATTTATTACCGGTGTTCGCGGACATTATGGTTTGGCTGAAGAAGCAGAAATCGTCTCCGAGCGGTTGAAACAGCCGTTGCCCACAAAGTTTGAAATTGCGGCCCCTGCATCTACGCCCGAGATGCCAGCTTTTAAACGCGGGGTGTTGGTACGCCATCCCCATTACGGGGTCGGATGTATTATCGAGGACCCGAAGCCCAAGTTTCTCGCTTCCCAAAATAGCTGGGACTTACACTTCAGAGTTCAATTCGGGAACGAGGTAAAAATGATTGTTGCAGGTCTAGCTAAGCTTCAAGTCGCCACTGCTGCTGACAAGTCAGAATCAGTTACCCGATAGTCGGGTGCCAACTGCAATTATTCACCGATGCCGAGTACCGCCAAGCGCCTACGCACTATCCTCCGTCTCAAACTTGCAGCTGCCCTCCAGGATGCATCTGAAAGGAAGGCATCCCTAATTCAAAGGAACTCTCATGGCAGCACGAGCACTTCTAATCGGTCTGGCTGCGGGCGCGGCCGGTGTTGCCGCCATGACGCTGGCCGAAAAACTGGAGCAGCGCATCACCGGACGCCCCGACTCTTACGTCCCCGCCCACACGCTGGAGCGCCTGCTGCGCCGACCCGCGAGGCCGGGCAGCGATAGCTTGGCGATGAACTGGGCCATGCATTGGGGCCAAGGTATCCTGCTGGGCGCGGTGCGCGGATGGATGGCTGAGGCCGGTGTTCGCGGACCCATGGGATCGTTCCTGTTTTTCAATCTGCGACTGCTGAACGATCAAACCCTGGAAAACCTGACCGGCGCGGGTGCCCTACCCTGGACCTGGCCCGTCGATGAACAGGTGGTCGACCTTCTCGGCAAGGGCATTTATGCCTACGTCACCGGGGCTGTCGCCGATGCCCTTCTTGCCGGCCCCGAAGGTATCCCGGAGCCGCGTCATCCCTGGTCGGAGCGCTGACGATGCCTCGCCTTTGTACCCCGCCAACCCTTTTGCGCCTCAGAACGGCTGCCGCCTCAATGCTTCTACTGTTTGCCGCCTTTCCTGCCCATGCCTGCACCGTGTGCGATTCCGGTACAGGCCGACAGGTGCGCGCCGGGCTTTTCGACGGCCACTTTCTGCACCAGTTCACACTCGTGGTGCTGCCTATCCCGGTGCTGGCCGCCCTGGTTCTCCTTATTCATTTTGGGCTGCCGCTGGAGGTTTCAGAACAATCATGACCCGCGCCCGCACAATACGCCCTCTCGTCACCGCCGGCACGGTGCTCGGCATCGGTATGGGTGGCTTTGTGGACGGCATCCTTTTTCACCAGATCCTGCAACTGCATAACATGCTGTCGAACCGAGTCCTGCGCGACTCGCTCGTGAATGAGCAGATCAATATGTTCTGGGACGGGCTTTTCCATGCTTTTACCTGGGGGTGCGTGGCCTTGGGCATTGTGCTGCTATGGCGCGCGGCCACGCGGCCCGGCGTTCTGCTGTCCGGGCGGGCCCTGTGGGGTGCCGTCCTCATGGGCTGGGGCCTATTCAACCTGGTGGAGGGCACCATCGACCACGAAATCCTGCAAGTCCACCACGTCTACCAGAACGGCAATCACCTGCTGTGGGACATGGTCTTTCTCGCGGCCGGCCTCGTTCTGGCTCTCGGCGGCTATGCTTTGGTGCGGCAAGGCGCGCAGCGCCCGATGCAGGTCTCCGTCACAAATCCTACCTTTTAAGCAGGCTCTCCACCGAGCGCGCAATTCCCTCCGACAACTTCACTTGCGGCACCCAACTAAGCTCCGCTCGCGCTTTCGCCGTTGCATATTGCTGATCGCGCCCCAGCAGGTAGACAGCGTGTTTCGTCAGCAAGGGCCGGCCCGGCAGCAACTTCATCGCGCCGGCCACGCGCATCGCCGCTCCAAACGGCAGCAGAAGCCAGGGTGCGGGCAGCCCGAGCGCCCGCGCCAGTGCCCCCGTATATTCGCGCCAGGTCGTGCCGTCCGTGCTGCTCAGGTTGTAGGCTTCGCCGCATGCTCTCTCGGCGGAAGCGGCGGCAAGTATGCCCCGGCACACATCATCCACATACACAAAGCCGCCGGGCGCGCGACCGCCGTCCACCAGCAGCATCAGCCGCTGTTTCAGCAGCGCGGCAATGTCCATGACGAACGCCCGCCCTCCGGGCCCGTAAATGCTGGCCGGACGCACCACCGTAACCGGCAGCCCGCCCTCGGCCGCCTGCCACACCAGGGCCTCGGCGCGAGCTTTGCTGCTGTTGTACGGCAGCCCCATGTCGCGCCGCTCCAGCGTTTCATCGCCCGCGTGGACAGGGTATCCGTAGACATCGGTCGTGCTGACGTGGAGAAAGCGTTGCAGCCGGGGCATATGGAGAATGGCCAAACCCAGCATGGCGACCGTGCTGCCGACGTTACCCTCTTCATACTCGGTTTTGGGGGCCCAGTCGGTCGAGCAGCCGGCACAGTGGAAGCAGTGCGTGACCGTGCGAAGACGCTCGATAATATCCGTGGGCACTTCCGAAGCAAGCTCAGGCCGAAGTTCGGCGCGCAGTACAGAAAACCGCGAAGCCTCGGCAAGCCGCGACGAAGGCCGCAGCAGCAGCGTTACCTCCGCGCCCTGGTCCCGCAGCATCTCGGCGAGCCGCCCGCCGAGAAAGCCGCTCGCATACTGCAGCTGCGTGGTAGTGTGCGCCGCCGTAACGCAAAGCCGCAGGCGCGAAGTGCCCTGCGCGACCGCCGGGAACATCACCGGCGAAGTCAGAACGCCCCGGTTGCGCAGCTCGCGCGCAAACAAAGCCGTGCGCGCATCGTCATACAGCATCAAGGGAATGACCGCCGTCTCGGAAAGCCCTGTATCGAAGCCGAGTTCCTTAAGGCCGCCGCGCAGAAAATCGGCGTTCGCGCGGATGCGGTCCACCCGCTGCGGCTCCTCCAGCACAATGCGGATCGCCGCGCGCACCGCGGCAGCGGCGGGCGCGGGCATCGCGCCTGAAAAGATAAACGGCGCGGACGCATGTTGAAGAAAGATCATCAGCTCGCGCGAGCCCGCCACAAAGCCGCCGCCTGAAGGAATCGCCTTGGCAAGCGAGCCGGTCCAGATGTCGACGTCTGCCGTGTCCACGCCCCAATGCTCGTCCGTGCCCCGGCCGCCGCGGCCCAAAACGCCCGTGGCATGCGACTCATCCATGAGCAGGTAGCAGCCGAACTCCTTTTTGACCTCGATCAGCTCCGGCAGGCAGCAGATATCGCCGTCCATGGAGAACACGCCGTCTGAAATGATGAGCGTGCGATTTGCCTGCGGCCCATTCTTGATCTCGCGGCGCAGCGAGTCCGGGTCGTTGTGCTCGAAGCGCTGCACCTGCACCCCGGCAAGCCGGCAGGCGTCCATCAGGCTGCGGTGCGAGAGCGTATCGGCAATGACGCGGTCCGCCGGGCCGAACAGCGAGGAGATCACCGCGAGGTTCGCCACATAGCCGGAGGTGAAAGTAAGCGCCGCTTCCGTGCCCTTGAACGCCGCCAATTCTTCTTCCGTTTCACGGTGCAGTTCCAGCGTTCCGGTCAGCAGGCGCACGCCGCCCGTCCCCGTGCCGTAGCGCCTGACGGCTTCAATAGCCGCCGCATCAATGCGCGGATCGCCGATCAGCCCCAGGTAGTCGTAGCTTGAGAGCATCAGCATCTCGTGCCCGTCGGTCATCACGCAAGGACCGGTTTTATTGGTCAGCGGCGCCTGAAATGGGTAAGCATCCAGCGAGCAGGCCAGAGCCGCGGTTTCAAATAAACGCCGGGCGCGGGCGTCGAGCAGGTCCTGCTTTTTAAAGCTCCAGGTGCGGCCTTCGGAAAAATAGCCCTTGAAGATCTCACCGGATGAAGATCGGAAGTGTTTTCTTAACGCTGGGCCGTGAGCGGCGAGTGCCTCGGCCTCGGTGATGGATTTCATCGGGAAACTCGAAAAATCGGATTTTACGGCCAAGTCTATCGAAAGGATCACCGGGAGGGAAGGGATGTACGAGACCCGGGCAGCAGCGGCTTGGCGTCCCCGACGGGATTCGAACCCGTGTTACCGCCGTGAAAGGGCGGTGTCCTAGGCCACTGGACGACGGGGACGCGATAGATGCACTTCTGAAGTTAACAAGTCGATCCCGGCGTGTCAAAGGATCGCAGCGCCTTCGTATGCTCCCATCCAAGCGGTGTGCCAGGGATGAGAAAAATGGATACCGCGCAGTGAAAATACTTCCCCTTCAGTAACAAAAGTTGCGGTATTTTCGGCACCTCGCATTTGGTGACGAGCATCTTAACCTCATAATTCTTTGTGTTATTGCAGCTTAAGGGCGTACCTGGGAGCGGATTCTGATGGTCAACAATTGTGCAAACCCGAAGTGCAACAAACCGTTGCACTATCTCCGCGATGGACGCATTTTTGTCTTTGAAGTAGCAGGCGCTCGCCTGGGGGCCGATAGAAACCGCCTACGCCACATGGAACATTACTGGCTGTGCGGGGACTGCTCCCCTTCCATGGTGGTGGAGTCAACCGGGGATGCAGGCGTTGTGATTCGAATGAAAGCAGCTCCCTTGCGCTCTCGTCCTGGTGCCATTCTCGCATCGTAGAAGGTAATCCGCTCGGACAGTATATGTCTTCCAGGAAGACTGCTGAAGGACAGGCTGCATCTATCCGTGCTGGAAACAATTCCGGGTAGAATCCCGCACCCAACCTCACAACGACATGCCGATACCCGCCACCACGATTACCAAGGCCAACCTCGTAGAGGAGGTGCTTGCCCTCGGCGACCTGACGCGGCGCGATGGTGAAGTCATCGTGGAAACTATTTTCAGCGCCGTCGTCGGCGCGCTCAAAAAAGGCGACAAGATCGAAATTCGCGGCTTCGGCTCTTTTCGCATCCGGCAGCGCAAGCCGCGTGTTGGTCGCAATCCGAAAACCGGTGCCAAGGTGGAGGTTCCGGCCAAGCGCGTCCCTTACTTCAAGCCGAGCAAGGAATTGCGCGACTTGATCAATCCCGCCCAGCCGCGGCATCCCGCCTAGTTCGGCTCCATTCTCGCAATCACCGCCATCATGCGTCCGGTCGCTCCCTGCTCTGCCCTGTAGGAGAAGAATCGTCCAGTATCGCAGCCGGTGCACAGGCCGATCACTTCCACCGAAGCCTCGCCAAGCCCGGCCGCAAGCAGCTGCCGGCGATTTGCCTCTCTGAGATCAAGCCTTCGCTCCCCCGAGAACAGGCTCGGCGCATATGGAAACGCCTTATGGAATTGCGCTTCCACCTCCGCGCCCACCGGATAGCAGCAAGGCCCGATTGCCGGGCCGATCGCCGCGACAAGGTCCTCTGAAGCCGAGCCGAACTCTTCCCGCATGCGCTCGATGCCGTGTTCCACAATGCGCGCCGCGGTGCCGCGCCAGCCCGCGTGGAAGCCGGCAACCGCGCCGGTCCGCCGGTCGCCTACCAGCACCGGCACACAGTCCGCGGTCTGGATGCCCAGGGCTACTTCAGGTTCGTCGGTCATCAGTCCATCGCCGCGCAGAACAGCTTCAGTGCCCGCCTGCTCCCGCCCTACCCGGTAGACCGTGGAGGAGTGCACCTGATGCAGCGTAATGAGCGGAAGCTCCCTGCCGAAAACCTCGGTCAGGAGGAGCGCACGATTTTCCCATACATTCTCGCGCGTGTCGGGCTCTGTAGAGCCGAGGTTC
>CAXTSG010000117.1:0-8669 GCA_964246825.1 uncultured Acidobacteriaceae bacterium
GCGGACTGGATCGCCTCCAACCCGGACTGGTTTCCTTTGGGCGAGCGGGCCGACTCGCTCGGGGACTACCTCGCCTCGGCACGGGAGCTGGCAAGGCTCGCATTAAGGGAGATCGGCTGGCCGGTATTCCGGCTTCCCGCCTCCTCTGCCGCGCCGCTTCCCGAGCTGCTCCGAGCCATGCTGCCCGGCGGTGCCCATGCGGTGCCGCGCCCTTTGCAGGCGGCCGGCGACCGCCTTCTAACAGGGGCAAGCGGCCCGGCGCTGCTCCTGGTAGAAGCGCCCATGGGCGAGGGCAAAACCGAGCTGGCCCTGCTGGCCCATGCGCGCCTTCAAGCCTCCAACGAGCATCGCGGGTTCTATTTCGCCATGCCGACGCAGGCCACCGGCGACGCCATTTTCGAGCGGGCGCTGCGCTTTCTTACGCACTATGCGGAGGCGGCCGATCTGGACATCCAGCTCGCCCATGGCGGGGCCGCGTGGAACGAAACAGTGCGGCGCCTGCGCGGCGTGTGGGATGAGGACGACCCCGGCAGCGGCGGGATCCAATCCTCGGCATGGTTTTCCCAGCGCCGCCGCCCGCTGCTTTCCCCCTACGGCGTCGGCACGGTCGACCAGGCGCTGCTCGGGGTTTTGCACGTCAAGCACCACTTTGTACGGCTTTGGGGGCTCGCAAACCGCGTCGTGGTGCTCGATGAAGTCCACGCCTACGATACCTACACCTCCGAGCTGATTGTGTCGCTGCTGCGCTGGCTGCGGGATCTGGGCTGCTCGGTGGTGCTGATGAGCGCGACCCTGCCCGGCCGGATACGGCGGGAGCTGGTGGAGGCCTGGGGAGCGCGCCTGCCGGAATCGGAGCAGCCGTACCCGCGCATCCTGCTTGCTTCGGACAGCGGCGTACAGAGCGACGGCTTTCCCTGCCGGCCGCTCGCGCCCATCCGCATCGGCGGCATCGGCGAAGATCTTGAGGAGATCGGCCGCTGCGCCCTGCGCTCGCTGGAAGGAGGCGGGTGCGGCGCGGTGGTGGTCAACACGGTAGACCGCGCGCAGAAGCTCTACACCCTCCTTGCCGGGCAGGGGGTTGCGCCGGTTCTGTTTCATGCGCGCTTTCCGGCCGATGAGCGCGGCGCGCGCGCAGTGGAGGTTTTGCGCAAGTTCGGCGCACCGGGAACGGCAGGGGAGCGGCCTGAAAAAGCGCTGGTCATTGCCACGCAGGTTGTGGAGCAGTCGCTCGATGTGGATTTCGACTTTATGATCTCCGACCTGGCCCCGGTCGACCTCCTGCTGCAGCGGGGAGGGCGGCTGCACCGGCATGACCGGCCGCGGCCGGAAGCGCATCGAGAGGCCCGGCTGACGGTTGCCGGGCTCCGGCCGGAGCATTTGCCGAAAACAAAGGAAAGCGGGTGGGAGTTTTACGATGTGTACCTCCTGCTGCGGACCTGGGCCTGGCTTTCGCGCGAAACCCTCCTTCAAATGCCCGAGGACATCGACCGGCTGGTGCGGCTGGTTTACGACGGCGACGAGCTGCCGGACGGGCTAGCCGAGGAGATTGTGAGCCGGATTGATAAGACGGCCTTTGCTAAGCACCTTGCGGAGCGCTGCATGCAGCGCCAAGCCGCGCTCAATGCCGCGCTCCATGTACAGAGCGAGCCGCAAGCAGCTTACAGTAACAAACCGAAAGGCCATGAGGAAGGCGAGGACGGCTTCGGCATCCTGAACCGTACACGCCTGGGCGAGGAAGGGATTGCGGTGGTGCCGGTCTACCAGGTTGCGGGCGGCTGGAGAGAGCACCCGGGCGGCGAACCGTTCGACCCGGAACAGCCCGTGGACGATGCGCTTGCAAAACGGCTTTCCGGGAGGCAGCTCCGGCTCAACCGCAAGCCTTTGCCGGCGAAGCTCGGCGCTGCCCAAATCCCGAAAGCGTTCGCGGAGCACCCGCTGCTCTGCCACCTTAAGCCGCTCGTCCTGACAGAAGGTGTTGCCGAGTTTGATTCCCTTTGCGTCAGGCTTGATCCGATTTTAGGGATTGTGTATGAGACGATGGCTGCCGGCGAAGTAACCGGCCAGCCCAATGACCTTTGAGAGTGACCAGCCCGCGTTCAACCTGCTCGACGAGCCCTGGATACCTGTTCGTTTCCTTGACGGAACCATCAAGCCGGTCGGGCTGCTAGAGTGTTTTGCGGAAGCAGGGCGCATCCGCGCGCTCGCTGAAACCTCGCCGCCCAACCTCATCGCCCTGTACCGCCTCCTGCTGGCCGTTACGCATCGGGCCCTGAGCCTTTCCGTCGGCACCTGGAAGGACAAGGACCGGGCACGGTGGTTCCGCGAGGGCTTCCCTGAGGGCGCGCTTGAAGCATACCTGGAGCAGTGGCGCGAGCGATTCTGGCTCTTCCATCCGCAAGCGCCGTTTATGCAGGTGGCCGCGCTGGCGACTGCGGAAGAAACGCGGGACAAGGTGAAGCCCTGGACGCAGATTTCGCTCGCAAGCTCCTGCGGAGCCGCGCCGGTTTTATTTGACCATGCGATGGATGAGGCTCCGGCGTCCATCAGTCCGGCTTCAGCCTGCATTCTCCTGCTCGGCTTTCTTCAGTTCACGCCGGGCGGTCTGGTAAAAGTCATCCGGGGCTCCGACAATGCAGGGCCGCTTGCCAACACGGCTGCTGTGTTCCCCTGCGGAAAAACGCTTCACGAAACTATTCTTTTTTCGCTGCCGTCGCAGCCTTCTGCGGAAGTGGAAGACCTGCCTGCCTGGGAACAGCCGCCGCCGACGCTTGGCAATCTGCGCGCCGATGCATGCCTTGCCACCGGCCCGAACGACCGTTACACGCGCTTATCGAGAGCAGTGCTGCTTTTGCTCCACGAGTCGGATGGTGTGCGCTGCGTTCGTTTCGCGGCGGGCCTGGCTCTCAAGGACGACCCCAACGCGCCGGACCCGATGGCGAGCTACCGCCCGGTAAAGGACGGACTTGTTCGGCTTACATTTCGCGAAGGTCGTGCCTTTTGGCGCGATCTTCCGGTGTTTGTGCCCGATACCGCCGGGGCAGGGAATCACGCGGCTGCGGTGCTCGGCCATGCCGGGAACCTTCGCGACACGCTTGAAGAACACCTGGGGGAGCAAACGCTTCTTGTGGCGGGCCTTGCCAGCGACCAGGCCAAGCTCCTGCGCTGGCGCTTGGAGCAGATCGAACTGCCCGCGGCTTACCTTACCGACCCTGATTTAGGAAGTGCCTTACGAGATTTGCTCCAAAAAGCCGAATCCCTGTTTGCCGACCTTCGTAAGCTCGCCCGCGGCATGTACGCTTCCGTCCTTCCGGATCATGAAAACAAGGAAGCTTATACGCGAGCGGGCGAAACAGTGGATGCCGGTCCCGCCGCCGCGACCTTCTTCGCCGAAGCCGAGCGAACCCTGCCGCGGGTGCTTCGGCTCATCGCGGAAAGCAGGGATGAAGAGGCCGACGAGCACTGGCGGCGCATGCTGCTCGGTGCCGCTGACAAGACCTGGGACGCCCTGCGCCGCGGCCTGGGCAGCTCGCCGCGCGCGCTGCGGGCCGAGGCCGAGAGCTGGCCGAAGTTCCGCGGCCTCCTGCGCAAGAAAGAACTGCTCCCAAAGCCGACCCACGCCGAGACAACCGTATGAGCGAACACGCAGAAGCTTTTGTCACCTATCTTCACGGGCTGCGCGAGCGGGATCGCGGCGCGCTGGCGGCGCTCAAGCGCAGCCTGTCGTACCCGCCCGGCAGCTATCCGCCCGTCTATCCGCATGTGGAGCGCTTCGCGGCGCTTGAAGGCTCAGCCGCCCGCCGCCGCGCGCTGTATCTTACGGCGGGGCTTTACGCCCTGCATCCTCGGGAAGCGGACCGCTCCCTGGCCGCCGCGCTCGCGGAACTGATGCGCCTGCGCGAAAGCGAAAGCATCGAAAAGCGCTTCCTGGCCCTGCTGGGCGCGGATCCTGAAAACCTCGACACGTATCTCCGTCAGGTCGTCAGCCTCCTTGCCGCCGGGGAACTCGGGTTGAACTACGCCCGACTTCTCGACGATCTTTCCGCGTGGCTGAACCCCTATGCGGGCGAAGGAGCTGATCGCATCCGTCAACGGTGGGCACGGGATTTCTACGCGCCCCGCAAACAAGAGCTTATCGAGAGCTAACCCGAGCCACGCAAGGAGCCCGCATGCCCCGCTTTGTCGAGATCCACCTTATCCAGAACTTCGCCCCGTCAAACCTGAACCGCGACGACACCGGCGCGCCCAAGGACGCTATTTTCGGCGGCTTCCGCCGGGCGCGCGTCAGCAGCCAGTGCTTGAAGCGGGCCATTCGTTTGTTCGCCCACGAGAACCTTCTTGTCGCCCCGGAACACCAGGGAGTGCGCACAAAAAAGCTCAGGCAGGTTCTTGAAGAAAAGCTCGCCGCGCGCGGCCGTGCCGAAGCCGGCAACCGCATTGAGGCAGCCCTGGCCGCGGCCGGTCTACAAATCAAGGAGGACGGCAAAACGCAGTACCTGCTGTTTCTAGGCAATGCCGAGGTCGAAGCCTTCGCGGAGTTGGTGGACCAGCGCTGGGACGAGCTCAACATCGTTGAGAAAAAGTCTAAAAAGGACGCAAAAGCCGGGGCATCGCCGGAGCTTGCAAAAAAAGCCGCGGCCATCCTCAACGGAGGCAAGGCCGTCGACATCGCCCTGTTCGGCCGCATGCTTGCCGACCTGCCTGAAGTGAACCAGGACGCGGCCTGCCAGGTGGCCCATGCCATCAGCACCCACAAGGTCGACCGCGACTTCGACTACTTCACCGCGGTCGACGACATGGGCGGCCCGGAAGAAACCGGCGCGGGCATGATCGGGCAAATCGAGTTCAACTCCGCCACCTTTTACCGCTATGCCGTCATCGACGTGGCGAAGCTCACCGCCAATCTCCACGGCGACCGTGAGTTGGCGCATGCGGCGTTGAAGGCTTTTATCCAGGCAAGCGCCCGGGCTCTGCCGACCGGCAAGCAGAACACCTTCGCCGCGCACAATCCGCCCAGCTTTATCGGCGTGAGCCTGCGGCATGCCGGGCCCATGAACCTGGCCAACGCTTTTGAAAAGCCAATCCGCGAGGACCGCGAAACCTCGCTCACCGCCGCGTCCGTCAAAGAGCTTTCCGCGCATGAAGGTAAGCTCGCCGCCGCCTTCGCCGATGGGCGCGACCGCTGGGGCTTTTGGGACATGACCGAAGCCTGGCCCGAAGGCAAGGGCGAGCGCCATACAAGCGTGGACGCATTAACCGCTTGGGTTGCAGAGCAGGCCGGGCAGGCCTCCTAGGATGCCGACCCTGCTCCTGCGCCTCCAGGGGCCGATGCAATCCTGGGGAACGACGAGCCGCTTTGACGAGCGCGACACGCAGCTCGAACCCTCGAAATCCGGGGTGCTCGGCCTCGTGTGCGCCGCGCTCGGCCGCGACCGCTCCGAACCGGTCGAAGACCTCGCCGCGCTGCGCATGGGCGTGCGCTGCGACCGCGAGGGCGCGGTTCTGCGCGACTACCAAACCGTGGGCGGCGGGCGCATGAAGCTCCGAACCGCGAACGGCGACGTGAAAGCGCGCACGGTCGTCAGCCCGCGCTTTTACCTTTCGGACGCAGCCTTCCTCGTCGGCCTGGAAGGTGAAGACCGCGCCCTTCTTACCCGGGCCCACTCTGCCCTGCGCGCCCCTGTGTGGCCGCTCGCCCTCGGCCGCAAAAGCTTCCCGCCCGGCTGCCCTGTGTACCTGCCGGGCGGCCTGGTGGAGGCGGACCTGCTCCCCGCGCTCAGAACCTGGCCCCGGCTTGCCGCGAGCACTGCTCCCGGCCCGCTTCGCTTCGCGCTTGAAGATCCCAGCGAAGGCTCGGTACGCCTGGACCAGCCTACCGGCTCGTTTGGAAGCCGCTCATTCGGTCCCCGCTTTATTTCCATGGTTTCTTTCGATACGGAGACGCTGGATGCACCTGACCCGGCTCATACTTAATCCGGAAAACCCGCATGCCCGGCGCGATCTCGCGAGCGCCTACAACATGCACCGGACGCTTGCGCGTGCTTTCGCGCCCGATGAAGCCCGGCCGCCCGCGCGTTTCCTGTGGCGGTTGGAGGAAGGGCCGCCGGCAGTGCTGGTGCAGTCCGCGGCGGAGGGCGATTGGGCGGCGCTGGCAGCGCAGCCCGGGTACCTGGCTCGCGGCTTGGAAGCAAAGCACGTTTCGCGGGAGCGCCTGGTAGAGGCCGGCCGGCGCTTTGCTTTTCGGCTGCTGGCCAACCCCACCGTATGCCGCGCCGGCAAGCGCTTCCCGCTTATCCGGGAGGAGGCGCAAACCGCATGGCTGGAGCGCCAGGGAGCCCAACACGGCTTTGTCGTGCTTTCCGCGGCCGTTACGGGCCGAAGCCGCTCCGTCCATAAAAACATCGTTGCCGCACGGGTTCGCTTTGACGGCGTTCTCCAAGCGCGCGACCCCGGGCAGCTTCGCGAAGCACTCACGGCAGGCATCGGTCCGTCCAAGGCATTCGGCTGCGGGCTCCTGAGCCTCGCGCCCTGCCGGTAAGCGCCCATGCTGCCGCCTCCCCGACCCCTGCCCCTCAAGGATCGCGTTTCGCTCGTCTTTATCGAGCGCGGCCAGGTCGATGTGCTCGACGGCGCGTTTGTGGTCGTGGACGCGGGCGGCATCCGCACCCACATCCCGCTCGGCTCGGTAGCCTGCATCATGCTGGAGCCGGGCACCCGCGTTTCCCACGCCGCGGTTCATCTTGCTTCCACGGTCGGCACCCTGCTGGTGTGGATCGGGGAAGCGGGCGTACGCCTGTATGCGAGCGGCCAGCCGGGCGGCGCTCGGTCCGACCGCCTCCTTTACCAGGCGCGGCTCGCGCTCGACGATGATCTGCGGCTCAAGGTCGTCCGCAGAATGTACGCGGTGCGCTTCGGCGAGCCCCCGCCCGAGCGCCGCAGCGTCGAGCAGCTGCGCGGCATCGAGGGGGTGCGCGTGCGCGAAACCTACAAGCTCCTGGCCCGGCAGTTCGGGGTCGAGTGGCGGGCGCGCAACTATGACCGCGACAGCTGGGACCTGGCCGACCTTCCGAACCGCTGCCTGTCCTCGGCTACCAGCTGCCTGTACGGCATCGCGGAAGCAGCCGTGCTCGCCGCCGGCTACGCGCCCGCCGTCGGCTTTATCCACACCGGCAAGCCGCTCTCGTTCGTTTACGACATTGCCGACCTGTTCAAGTTTGAAACCGTGGTGCCTGCCGCCTTCCGCATCGCGGCCAAGGGCAGCACCAACGCCGAGCGCGAGGTACGCCTGGCCTGCCGCGACATCTTCCGCTCGACCCGGCTGCTTTCGCGCATGATCCCCGCCATTGAGGATGTTCTGGCCGCCGGCGAGGTCGCGCCGCCCGAAGCGCCGCCCGAATCCGTGCCGCCGGCCATCCCGAATGTGCAGGGCCATGGCGACGCCGGCCACCGGGTGCAGGGGTGAGCTTTCTGGTCGTGGTCACGGAAAACGTCCCGCCCCGCCTTCGCGGGCGCATGGCCATCTGGCTGCTGGAGGTGCGGGCCGGCGTCTACATCGGCGACGTTTCCCGCCGCACCCGCGAAATGATCTGGGAGCAGCTGCTTGCCGGCTACGAGGCGGGCAGCGCCGTGATGGCCTGGGCCAGCGCGCACGAGTCCGGCTATGAGTTCCAAACACTCGGCCCCAACCGGCGCATGCCGGTCGAGTACGACGGACTGTTCCTGGTGGCGTTCCACCCGACGCCGCAGGGCGATCTTTGACAACTGAAAAAAGTTGGTAGAATGGAGGGGCTGCTGCTTGTAATTGAAAGCAAAGCAGTTGCCGGAAGTGCGTTCCCCGCACCCGCGGGGATGAACCGCCATAGAGGAGGAGTGGGACGCATGGCGATCAGCGTTCCCCGCACCCGCGGGGATGAACCGCGCTCAAATCGACCGCGCCGCCCGTGACGGCGGCGTTCCCCGCACCCGCGGGGATGAACCGTCGTGCAAGTGGTACCTATTCGAGAGGGTTGAGCGTTCCCCGCACCCGCGGGGATGAACCGGCCTCGACCGCCGGCGTCATCACGGCGGCAACGCGTTCCCCGCACCCGCGGGGATGAACCGGCAACATCAAAGTCAAGAGCTGTAATGCATTAGCGTTCCCCGCACCCGCGGGGATGAACCGATGTACAGCATGATGGTCGGTCTTATGGCTCTGCGTTCCCCGCACCCGCGGGGATGAACCGCATGCTTTTTCATGTGCGGGGCAGGCCAGACGGCGCGTTCCCCGCACCCGCGGGGATGAACCGGTCAAAACCCGTAATGCTTTATACCACCAATCGCGTTCCCCGCACCCGCGGGGATGAACCGGTCAAAACCCGTAATGCTTTATACCACCAATCGCGTTCCCCGCACCCGCGGGGATGAACCGCGACGTGGCTGGGCATGGGCGGTGGCCGCGGTGCGTTCCCCGCACCCGCGGGGATGAACCGAAAGGTCGTCATGAGCATACAGCAGCTTAAAGGCGTTCCCCGCACCCGCGGGGATGAACCGAATTGAGTTTCCCTCAGGCATCGGCACATTTTGCGTTCCCCGCACCCGCGGGGATGAACCTGCAGCAAACGACAATAATTTTCGGAGCAT
Organism: uncultured Acidobacteriaceae bacterium; assembly: GCA_964246825.1. Taxonomy (GTDB): domain Bacteria; phylum Acidobacteriota; class Terriglobia; order Terriglobales; family Acidobacteriaceae; genus EB88. The sequence goes on from CAXTSG010000117.1 coordinate 8,617, forward strand.
ATCGCGTTCCCCGCACCCGCGGGGATGAACCGGAAGTAAAAATTGTGCAGGTT
>CAXTSG010000117.1:8679-9378 GCA_964246825.1 uncultured Acidobacteriaceae bacterium
CACCCGCGGGGATGAACCGCGTGTGCCGGGGCTTGCGTACCCCGGCGGGGGGCGTTCCCCGCACCCGCGGGGATGAACCGCAGTGGACTGTGTATCGGTGGATGGAGAGTTCGCGTTCCCCGCACCCGCGGGGATGAACCGCTCGGGCCGCGCTTCCTGCACCGATTGTGTGAGCGTTCCCCGCACCCGCGGGGATGAACCGCTAGCGGGTATCTGTGTACCGATGGGCGTTTTGCGTTCCCCGCACCCGCGGGGATGAACCAGGATTCGAAAACGACAAGCCGCACACCTTTCCAGCGTTCCCCGCACCCGCGGGGATGAACCACCTTGCCGCCCGGCCCGATTAGGTCGCGAATCGCGTTCCCCGCACCCGCGGGGATGAACCGCCCGCGAGTACCGCAAAATTGTTGATTTTCTGGCGTTCCCCGCACCCGCGGGGATGAACCGGAACCTTCCAGCCCAGCGGCTATATCGAGGCTGCGTTCCCCGCACCCGCGGGGATGAACCGCCGATCCAGAGGCCTCTAGGCCGCATCGCAGGGCGTTCCCCGCACCCGCGGGGATGAACCGAACGAAAGCGACCTCTTCGTCTGCGAAGTTTCGCGTTCCCCGCACCCGCGGGGATGAACCGGTCAAGGATAAACTGGTCATCATCGCTACCGTGCGTTCCCCGCACCCGCGGGGATGAACCGTGTCGATG
>CAXTSG010000118.1:0-4385 GCA_964246825.1 uncultured Acidobacteriaceae bacterium
GGGCAAGCGTGCTTCCAAGGGTCGAGCGGAGCAGTGCGGATCGAAGCATGCGGTTCTCCATCGGGCTGCGCGGCCGGGGTACGTTTATCGGACGGCAGGGGAAAGCAAAAGTTTCAGCATATTCAGGGCGTACAAGCGCCGGCGCGCGCTCCGCCGAAGGCCGGTCCCGCTTTGGGCGGCACTTCGGTACCGCCTTTGCATGAGACGCAATCCCCCTCGCCCCAAGCGCAACCCTGATGCCATCATGTAGCATCAGGGACGGTTCTCCTTCCTCCTCCATGCTCGCGGATGGAACGGAAGCGAACCTGACAGCCGGTTATCCCGCAACGGAAAGTGATCCCCTTCGACGGATGGCAATCACAAGCGTAGGCAACACCCGCAGTTTGAGCAGCGCCCCCGGTACCACCAACTACAGCGCCATGGCCATGGTGACAACCCTGTTCTTCATTTGGGGCTTCTGCACGGTGCTCAACGATGCGCTCAGCCCGCATCTTCAGTCGATCTTCTCGCTCAGCTACTTCCAAACCGCCTTTATCCAGCTTGCCTTTTTCGGCTCCTACTTTATTTTCGCGCTGCCGGCCAGCAAGCTGATTGAGCTGGTCGGCTACCAGCGGACCATTGTTTTCGGACTTATCACCATGGGCGTGGGAGCCCTGCTGTTTGTGCCCGCGGCCTCGGCGGCCAGCTACGGCATCTTTCTGGCGGCGCTTGTGGTCCTGGCCGCCGGGATCACCATCCTCCAGGTCGCGGCCAACCCGTATGTCACCATCCTGGGCCCGCCTGAAACCGCCTCCAGCCGCCTCAATCTCACCCAGGCGTTCAACACGCTCGGCGACACCGTGGCCCCGTATATCGGCGGCATCTTTATCCTCGGCGGGGTCGGCGCCGCCGCGGAAAAGCAGGACATTACCCGGCTCCACGGTGCCGCGCTCACCGCCTACCGCGTCCAGCAGGCGGGCAGCGTCAAGGTGCCCTACATTGTCATCGCCGCCATCCTCCTGGTGCTGGCCCTTGCCATTGCGCTCTACCGCTTCCCGCGCCTGGAAGTGACCCGCGACTTCCGTCCCGCCAGCCTCGATATCAAGCAGGACAGCGTGTGGAACCACCCGCACCTTTACCTCGGTGCCGTCGCCATCTTCCTGTATGTGGGCGCGGAGGTAAGCGTCGGCAACTTCCTGGCCAAGTACATCGCCCAGCCGGAGATCGGCGCGATGAGCCTCCTCAACGCCGTCAAGCTGGTGACCTTCTTTTGGGCCGGCATGATGGTCGGCCGCTTTATCGGCGCGGCCGTGATGCAGCGTTTTTCCGCCGCCAAGCTGCTGCTTTTCTGCGGCCTCGGCGCTACCGTGTGCATCTTCCTGTCGCTCATCGGCTCCGGCTACTTCGCGGTGGTCACGATTCTGATGGTCGGCCTGTTCAACTCCATCATGTTTCCCACCATCTTTACCTTGGGCGTCGCGGAGCTCGGCCCGCTTACCGGCCGAGGCTCGGGCCTCCTGGTGCAGGCCATTGTCGGCGGCGCGGTTATCCCGGCCATGATGGGCAAGCTCGCCGACCGCATCGGCATCCACCACTCGCTGGTGCTGCCGCTGCTCTGCTACCTGTTCATCATCTACTACGGCTGGCGCGGCTATCGCATTGCTCCCGCCGAGCCGCATGCGAGCTTGCAGGCGGTTCCCCAATAGGCCGAAGAAGTAGTAAGTTACTTCGGGAACAGTGGTGCATGACTTCGGGAATGTTCCACGTGGAACAATACTCTGCTTTGCTTCGGGCGGTCGGCTGGGCGACACTGGGCGGATGCCGCCCGACGCTCCCGCCGTTACCCTAGCCGATATCCAGGCGGCCCGCGCGCGCATCCGCTCCGGCATCGCGCTGACGCCCGCGCGGCACTCGGAAAGCCTGTCCGCGGCAACCGGCCGCTCCGTCTTTCTCAAGCTCGACAATCTCCAGCGAACCGGGGCCTTCAAGGAGCGCGGCGCGCTCAACAAGATCCTTTCGCTCAGCGACGGGGAGCGGCAGCGCGGCGTGATTGCGGCCAGCGCCGGCAACCATGCGCAGGCCGTGGCCTGCCATGCGTCGGCCCGCGGCATCCGGTCGCGGATCGTGATGCCCGAAACCACGCCGCTCAATAAGATTTCCCGCACCGCCGGCTTCGGGGCCGAGGTCCTGCTCCACGGCGCCAACTACGACGAGGCCTATGCGGAAGCGGTGCGGCTGGGGCGCGAAGAGAGCTTGTGCTTCCTCCACCCGTTCGACGACCCGGCGATCATCGCGGGGCAGGGAAGCCTCGGCCTGGAACTGCTGGAGCAGGTGCCCGATTTGGACGCTGTCCTTGTGCCGATCGGCGGCGGCGGGCTCATCGGCGGCGTTAGCTGCGCCCTCAAGGAGCTGCGCCCGGGCATCCGCGTCATCGGCGTGCAAACCGAGCGGCTGCCTTCCATGCTGCGCGCCTGCGAGCACGGCGGCCCGGTCACGATGCCGCCCGCGGCTACCATCGCCGACGGCATCGCCGTGCGCCGCGCAGGCGAGCTGACCTACCCTCTGGTGCGGCGCTACGTCGATGAAATCGTCACGGTCGAGGAAGAAGAAATCGCGCAGGCGATCCTGGTGCTGCTGGAAAGCGAAAAAACCCTGGCCGAGGGCGCGGGCGCGATTGCGCTGGCGGCGCTGCTCCAGGGCCGGACCTCGCTTGCGGGAGCGCGAAAGCCGCAAAACACGGCGGTGCTGGTGTGCGGCGGCAACATCGACGTGAGCCTCCTGGCCATGATGATTGAGCGCGGCCTGGTCAAGGACGGACGGCGCACCCGCCTGCGCATCCACCTGAGCGACCGCCCGGGCGAGCTGCACGGCATGACCCGCATCCTGGCGGAGCGGCGCGCCAACATTGTCGAAACCCGGTACGACCGCGCCTACTACGGCGTGAATCTCGGCAACACGGTCATTGACGTGACCCTGGAAACACGCGGCCCGGCGCACCTTCGCGAGATTCGCACGGCGCTTGAAGAAGCAGGCTACCGGCATGAACAGATCAACTGATGCGCCCTGCCCGTGGAGGAGCACCCAACCGGCTTCCGCGCGCGGTGCCGCCGAACGGCCTGCTCGCAAGGGGATGGAGGCCGGAGCATCGACGAGTAGGCTACAGTGGCTCCATGCATACCGCCGCCCGTGCCGGAGCCGTCTTCGCCATGCTTGGCTTCCTCACCCCCAGCCCGGCCCTCGCGCAGGGGAGCCCGGCTCCCGCATATACGCAGCGGGAGCTTACCATTCCGATGCGCGACGGAGTGCTCCTCCATGCCGTGCTGTGGCGTCCGGCACACATGCGGGGCCGCCTCCCCTTGCTGTTGGAGCGCACGCCCTACGGGGCGGGTGCCGTTACGGCAAAGAGCTTGGAAAGCGCTTACGGCGAGCTTGCGCGCAGCGGCTACCTATTTGTTTTTGAGGATATTCGGGGGCGCTTCGGCTCGGGCGGCACCTTTGCCATGATGCGCCCCATGGCCGCGCACCACGATCCCAAGCGCTACCCCGGAGACGTGGATGAAAGCACGGACGCCTACGATACGGCGGCCTGGCTGACCGCGCATGTGCCGGGAAACGGCCGCATCGGGGTAATGGGCGTTTCGTATCCGGGCTTTCTGGCGATGGAGGCCGGCATCGACCCGCACCCGTCGGTCAAGGCGATTTCGCCGCAGGCACCCATGACGGACGTGTGGCTGGGCGACGATTTCTTCCACAATGGAGCCTTTCGGGAGACCTACGGCTACGACTATGGCCTGGGCATGGAAAGCGGGAAGGAAAACAGCTTTGCCGCGATGCCCGCCGGGCAGGATGCTTATGACTTTTTCCTTCGGGCCGGTTCGTTTGAGCGCGCGGTGGAGGGCTCCCCGAAGCTGCCGACCTGGCAGGCGTTTCTCGATCATCCGGCTTATGACGGCTACTGGCAGGCGCGCGCGGTAGAGCCCCGGCTCCATGCGCCCCAGGTAGCGACGCTGGAGGTGGGCGGCTACTGGGACCAGGAAGATATGTGGGGGCCGCAGGAGGAGTACGCGAAGCTGCACGCCGGGGACGCGCACGGCGAGGTGCGCCTGGTGCTGGGCCCCTGGAACCACGGAGAGTGGCGCGGGCCGGCGGCCTCGCTCGGCGCGCTCGACTGGGGCGAGCCGACCGGGCTTGAGTTCCAGCGCGAGGTGGAAGCGCCTTTTTTCGCGCACTTCCTCAAGGACGCACCGCTCGGGATTGCCAACACCACATCGTTCCAAACCGGAACAAACCGCTGGATGCACTACGGGGCCTGGCCGCCCGCGCAGGGCATCGAACAGCGTTCGCTCTACCTCCAGGCCGCCGGGCGGCGCGGCGTTTGAAAGCCCCCCCCCCGGGGGGCCGCCCAC
>CAXTSG010000118.1:4395-9148 GCA_964246825.1 uncultured Acidobacteriaceae bacterium
CCTCCCGGCGGCCGGCGGGCGCGGCTGTCAACCCCCCGCCGCCGGGGAGGAAGCAGGAAAGAGCACGTATGTTTCCGACCCGGCCGCGCCCGTGCCGTACCGCGCCCGCCCTATCGAGGCGACCTATGCGCCCGGAGGTTCGCACTGGTACGAGTGGCTGGCCGAGGATCAGCGTCCCGCAACGGACCGCGCCGACCAGATCACCTTCCGGATGCCGGTGCTTACCAATCCGTTGACCGTGACCGGGGAGGTAAAGGCGGACCTGTGGGCGGCGACCACGGGCACCGATGCCGACTGGGTCGTCAAGCTCATCGACGAGTACCCGGACGACCCGAAGCTCGGCAGGATGGCAGGCTACCGGCTGATGGTCGCCGAAGAAATCTTTCGCGGACGCTACCGCTCGGGCTTTGAGCATGCCGCGCCGTTGGCAGCCGACACGCCGCTTGAGTACACCTGGAGCCTGCACGGGGTGGACCATGCTTTTTTGCCCGGGCACCGCCTTCTCGTAGAGGTGCAGAGCAGCTGGTTCCCCTTGTATGACCGCAATCCGCAGCACTTTGTGCCCAACATCATGAAGGCGCAGCCGGAAGATTACCGGAAGGCGACGCAGACGATTTACTCCTCAAGTGAGCATCCGTCGCGGCTCCTGCTCCCCATCGCCGACGGGGCCGCGGGCCGGCCCTAAGCGCTTGCGGGGCGATTTGACCCACCGGTGCCTGATTGTTACGATCAAAGAGCGGGGTGGAGCAGTCCGGTAGCTCGTTGGGCTCATAACCCAAAGGTCGCTGGTTCAAATCCAGCCCCCGCAACCAAAGCTCTACATTTCCTACTCTGAAATTGTTGAGCCGCTCGCCTCAGGCTTGAGCTTTCCAATATTTCGGTACAACAACCGTAGGGCAGCAAGCTACTTCTTCAGAGCTGTAACTCTTACCTGTCTCAGGGGTAAGAGCAGCCACATTTACTTCAATAAATATAAACACAAGATGAAAATCAGCTGCCGCGCGGCTTATCCATCAAAATAGGCCCTGCCCTATCTTTTTGATGTTTCCAAAGAATCCTATTCGGGATTGACATGCCGCGGAGCGCGGCTTATAGTTTGGCGCGTTCTCCGGATACCCGATTTTCACGAAGGATAATCTGCCATGCCACGGAACCGTCAGACGCTTTTCTCCCCTCGATGCCTGTCAAGCCTCACGATCGCGGCCTTGTTCGGCGGCGTGTGCGCTACAACCTTTGCGCAAAATACATCTATCTTCGGGCCGAATGTAACCATCATCACGCCGTCCATGACGCCGGCGCAGGTGAGCGCGGCGCTCAACAATGTAAACAATTACACGCAATTTGATACTCACCGCGCGGCGGTATTGTTTATGCCGAACGCCAACCCTTACAGCGTGTATGCCGATGTGGGTTACTACAACCAGGTAGCGGGCCTTGGGGAAACGCCGGGGCAGGTGGTGATCAACGGCGGCCTGGTCGCCGACCAGGTGATCGGCGGGACGCAGACCCAGAACTTTTGGCGCTCGCAGGAAAACCTGACCGAGGTACCGCAGGGCGGGGAAACGCCCGGCACGCTTGATTGGGGAGTGTCGCAGGGCGCTGCGCTGCGCCGCATCAGCATTGAAGGCAATCTGCGCTATACCGACGTAGTTTGCGACGAATCGAGCGGCGGCTTCACGGCGGACATGGCGATCACGGGCAGCACCAACGCCTGCTCGCAGCAGCAATGGTTTACCCGCAACAGCACCATGCCGGCCGGCAGTTGGCAAAGCAATGTGTGGAACTTTGTTTTTGCCGGCGTTCACGGAGCTCCCGCGCAGGTGTTCCCGTCCACAAGCACGGGCAACGGCATCACCACGCTCCCCAACACGCCGGTAAGCCGGGAAAAGCCGTTTCTCTACGTGGACGGCAGCGGCAACTACAACGTATTCGCGCCGACGCTGCTGACCAACTCCTCGGGAACGAGCTGGGCGGGCGGCGGCCTAGGCACCGGACGTTCGCTGCCCATCAGCAGCTTCTTTATCGCGCAGCCTTCCAGCACCTTGGCGCAGATCAATGCCGCATTGGCTTCCGGCCAGAACCTGATTCTGACGCCGGGCATTTACCAGTATGCCGGCGCGATCAACGTGACCAATCCGAACACGGTGGTGCTCGGACTGGGGTACGCCACCATTGTTCCGCAGCAGGGAACCGCGGCCATTACCGTGGCGGACGTAGACGGGGTGCAGCTTGCCGGACTTCTTGTAGACGCGGGCCCGGTAAGCTCGCCGGTGCTTCTGGAGGTCGGCACGCCGGGCGCGGCCAATGCAAGCCACGCCTCCAACCCGACCTCGCTGAACGACGTTTTCTTCCGCATCGGCGGGGCAACGGCGGGCAGCGCGACCACGGCGCTCCAGATCGACAGCGGTAATGTCATTCTGGATAACATCTGGTCGTGGCGCGCGGACCACGGTAACGGCGTGGGCTGGACCACCAACCCGGCGGCGCACGGCCTGGTGGTAAACGGCAGCAATGTGACCGCTCTAGGCCTGGCCGTGGAGCACTATGAGCAATCGCAGGTGCAGTGGAACGGCAACGGCGGCGAAACCATCTTCTACCAGAGCGAGCTGCCGTATGACGTTCCTTCGCAGAGCGCCTGGATGGACGGCTCGGCGAACGGCTACCCGTCCTACGTGGTGGCTCCGGGGGTTTGCACGCACAAGGGCTACGGGTTCGGCGTGTATTCCTTTTTCGATGCCGGACCGAACATCATTGAGGACAACGCGATTACCGGTCCGAACGTTACCGGCGTCTCGTTTACCGACGTAGGCTCGGTGTTTCTAGCGGGCAACGGCCAGATCACGCATGTGGTGAACGGGGTCGGCGGGACCGCGAGCGCGAGCAACGACGGAGTTCTAGTGCCGGTTGCGTCTTATGTCGGGAACGGCGCCTGCACCATTGCGCCGACACCTACACCCACACCGACTCCTACTCCCACACCGACTCCCACACCGACGCCTACACCTACTCCCACACCGACGCCTACACCTACTCCGACACCCACACCGGCTCCTGTCGGTACCGTGCTTGCCATCAATGCGGGCGGGGCGGCAACCGGGGGCTACACGGCCGATACGGACTTCTCGGGCGGCAGCACGTATGCGGTCGGGACGCCGGTTTCCGTCGCGGGCGTGGCGAACGCGGCACCCGCGGCGGTGTATGGAGATGAGCGCGAAGGGGTGTTCACTTACACGCTTCCGGGGCTGTCCGCGGGGGCGACCTATACCGTCAATCTCCACTTCGCGGAGCTGTATTTTTCCGCCGCGGCAAAGCGCGAGTTCAACGTCGCGATCAACGGCAAGCAGGTGCTTTCCAACTTTGATATTTACAAAACCGCCGGAGGCAACTTTAAGGCCGTGGTGGAAAGCTTCCAGGCCGCAGCCAATGGAAGCGGCCAGATTGTTGTGAGCTTGACGTCGGGGGCGGCGGACCAGCCGGCCTTGAACGGTATTTCGGTGGCTACGGGCACGGCGGCAGCGCCGGCTCCGGTGACAGCGGCGGTTTCCATCAATGCGGGCGGCGCGGCAACGGGCAGCTTCCTCGCCGATGAAGACTTCTCGGGCGGCGGCGTGTATGCGTCGTCCACGCCGGTTTCCACCGCCGGAGTAGCCAACGCGGCACCGGCGGCGGTGTACGGGGATGAGCGCGAAGGGGTGTTCCACTACACCGTTTCCGGGCTGAGCGCCGGGAGCACGCACACGGTGCTGCTCCACTTCGCGGAGCTTTACTTTTCCTCGGCCAGGCAGCGTGAGTTCAACGTCGCCATCAACGGCACGACAGTGGAAACCAACCTGGACATCACGGCGGAGGCCGGCGCAAGCCACAAGGCGCTGGTGAAGAGCTACACGGCCGCGGCCAACAGCAGCGGGCAGATCGTCATCAGCTTCACGGCCGGGGCGCTTGATCAACCGGCGGTGAGCGGGCTTCAAATCCAGTAATCCTGACTTCGCTTTGAGAAGGGCGCGGAGACCGCGCCCTTCTTTTTTGCTAACTCGGGCACAGGCAGCCGCCCCCGAACAGGCATGATGGGGTATGCAAGTGATGACGGAGCCCCCCGCCCGGTCCGGGGAGGAGAACAAAGCGGACCGCCCTTTTTTGATTCTGGGCATTTGCTGCATGAGCCTCCTGCTGGTCAGCATGGATGTCACGATCGTGAACGTGGCGCTGCCCGCGATCCAGCGCGACCTCCGGGCCGGTTTTTCGAGCCTCCAGTGGGTGATCGATGCTTATACCCTGGTGGTGGCAAGCCTCCTGATGCCGGCCGGGGCGGTTTCGGACCGGGTCGGGCGGCGGCGCGTCTTTCAGATCGGACTGGTTCTGTTCACGGCGGGCTCGGTGCTGTGCAGCCTTGCGCCCAGTATCGGCGGTTTGATCGCCTTTCGCGCCGTGCAGGGGCTGGGCGCATCCATGCTTAATCCCGTGGCGCTTTCCATTATTGTCCACGCGTTCAAGAACCCGCGCGCCCGGGCCCGGGCTATCGGCATTTGGGGCGCGGTGGCCGGCATTTCATTCGCGCTGGGGCCTTTGATCGGCGGCGCGCTGACGCAAACAGTCGGCTGGCGCGCGATCTTCTGGATCAATCTGCCGATCGGACTGCTGGCGCTGCTGCTGACGGCGTTATTTGTGCCGGAGTCAAAGGCGGCGCGGGCGCGGGCGTTTGATCCGCCGGGGCAAGGTACGCTTTTTCTCGCGCTCGCATCGCTGACCTATGCCG
>CAXTSG010000119.1:0-6314 GCA_964246825.1 uncultured Acidobacteriaceae bacterium
CTCCAGCAGCAGCGCGCGCAGCCGGTCGCCGAACTCCGTGCCGCCCGGCTGCCGCATCTCCCGCATCGGGAAGCCGCGCGAGCGCAGGGCAAAGGCCAGGCGGCGCAGCTGCGTGCTTTTTCCCGAGCCGTCCAGCCCTTCAAACGTGATAAAGAGTCCTTGCCGCAAAGCTTCACTCCTATCTCGTGCGACATGGTAGCAGGACTCACTCTGTAGACTGGAATCGCCGGCGCCGTTGACGACGCGGCCCCCTTGGAGGATTGTTGAAGTTTGTTCCTGCTTTTCTGCTGCTTGCCTTTGCCGTTCCGGCTTTTTCACAATCCGCGCCGCCCATCCGCATCCACGTCGATGAAACCGATGCACCGCGAAAACTCCTCCACGCCGAGCTCGAAATCCCGGTGACGCCGGGCGAGGTCACGCTTTTATACCCGCAGTGGATTCCCGGGGAGCACGGCCCCACCGGCCCTATCGACAACCTGGCCGGGCTTGTGATGACCGCGAACGGGCAGACGCTCCCGTGGCGGCGCGACAGCGTGAATATGTTTGCGTTTCACGTGCATGTGCCCGAGGGCGTAACGATACTCGGAGTCAAGTGCGACTTTCTGGCAACAGCGGCAGCTTCCGGCTTTTCAGCCGGGGCTAGCACCAGCGCCAACCTCGCCATGTTGAGCTGGAACGAAGTGCTGCTGTACCCGCAGGGAAGCTCGCTGTCGCAGCTTACCGTCGAGCCCTCCATCACCCTTCCGCTGAACTGGTCCTATGGCACGGCCCTGGAGGGGGCCGGTCCCATGATTGTTCATGGAATGGCGCAGCACACCACGTTTCACCCTGTCTCTGTTGAGCAGCTGATCGACTCGCCCCTGCTTGCCGGGCGGTACTTCCGGGAGATTCCGCTCGCGCCCGACGTCACGCCGAAGCACTATCTAGACCTGGCCGCCGACGGACCGGAAGAGCTCGCGCTGAAGCCGGAAGCACAGGCGGCTTTTGACAAGCTGGTGCGAGAAACCGGAGCGCTGTATCAGTCGCGCCACTACGGCAGCTACCACTTCCTTGTCACGCTCAGCGATGAGGTGGCGCACTTCGGCCTGGAGCATCACCAGTCCAGCGACGACCGCGTACCCGCCGACACTTTCCTGAACCCGGACGAAGCCTACCTGCAGGCCGACCTGCTGCCGCACGAGTTTACCCACTCCTGGAACGGCAAATACCGCCGCCCGGCGGGCCTGGCCACCGGCAACTACGAGGACCCGATGAAGGGCGACCTTTTGTGGGTGTATGAAGGCCTGACGCAGTACCTGGGCGACGTGCTGGCGGCGCGCAGCGGCATCGAGTCGCAGGCGCAGTACCGCGAAGCGCTGGCCTACTCCGCCGCCACACTGGACGCGCGCCCGGGCCGCACCTGGCGCGATCTCCAGGACACCGCGACCGCCGCGCAAACGCTTTACTCCACCGCAAGCGGCTGGGATAACTGGCGGCGCAGCGTCGACTACTACGCCGAAGGTGAGCTGTTGTGGCTCCAGGTCGATACATTGATCCGCAGCCGGACCGACGGAAAAAAGTCGCTGAACGATTTTTGCGCCCGTTTTCACGGGCTGGGCGGCAATACCGCGCCGCGGGTGGTGCCGTACACCTTTGACGATGTGGTTGCCAACCTGAACGCGGTTGCGCCGTATGACTGGGCGGGTTTTCTGACCGAAAGGCTTACTTCCAAAGCCCCGCATGCGCCGCTCGGAGGCATCGAGGCAGGCGGCTACCGGCTTGTCTACTCGGAAGAGCCCGGGGACTATGTGAATGCGCTGGCGGCAACCGGTGCCGGCGCGGATGCCTGGTGGTCGCTTGGGTTTCGGACCCGCCCTGACGGGCACCTGAACGACGTCCTATTCGGCTCGCCCGCGTTTACGGCGGGGCTGGGCCCGGGTATGCATATTGTCGCCGTCAACGGCCGCCAGTTCTCGCCCGCGGTCCTGAACGCGGCCATCACGGAGGCAAAGAGCAGCCCCGCTCCGCTTGAGCTGATCGTTGAAAATACCGGCTATTACAAGGTCGTGCTCATCGACTACCACGGCGGCCTGCGCTATCCGCACTTGGAGCGCGCGGCGGCGCCGGACCGGCTGGATGCGATTCTAACGCCGCTGACGGGGAAGTAGCCGGACTCTTTGGGGCCGGAGCGTATGTGCTAAACGCGGAACTACGCCGAAGAGTGTCATCCTGAATGAAGTGAAGGACCTGCTTTCTTGCTGATCAGTGCAAACAGCAGGTCCTTCGTCGCTTCGCTCCTCAGGATGACATCTTTCCATAGATACTCAAGATTTCTCACCTACATGAATCAGGATGGCACGCCTTTTCAAGCCCTCTCCGCCCGGCGCAGGTCCACAATCTCCAGCTCAAGCCCGCCGAACTCCGGGTGCTCGTTTTCCCGCACGCGGTATACCAGGTCGATGCGGTCGCCGGCCGTGAGCCGGAGCGCGCGCAGGCGGTCGCCCCAGCGCCAGCCCAGCGCGCGCAGGTGCGCGCCGCCCTGTTCCAGCTGTAGGCTGCCGTGCCGCTCCTTCAGAAAACGCGGCTCGGCCGACAGCTTGAGGTTGTAGGCGACAAAGGCAGGCTCGGGGTTTTCCATGCCGAACGGCTCCAGATGACGCAGGGCCTTGCTGAGCGCCGGCGTCAGCAGGTCCAGCGGCAGCTCCGCGTCGCAGGGCACCGGCTCGCAGAGGTCCTCATCCGTGACGTGCTTTGCCGCATACGCGGCGAGGCGGGCCCGCAGCTCCGGCACCCTTTCCGACGGCAGGGAAAAGCCCACGGCGTGCGCGTGCCCGCCGAAGCGGGTAAACAGATCGGCACAGCTTTCCAGCGCCTGGAGCAGGTGAAAACTTTGGATGGAACGGCCGGAGCCGTGCGCTTCGCCCGCCTCGTGCGCAATCACAAGCACGGGCTTGCCTGCGGCCTCCACCACGCGCGAAGCCAGAATGCCGATAACGCCGCGATGCCAGCCCTCGCCGTCCAGCACCAAGCAGCGTGCTCCGGCGTTTTCTGGGTGATCGAGGAGCGCGAGCACTTCCTTGAGAGCGCCGGCCTCGGTATCCCGCCGTTCCGTGTTTAGCGCGTCGAGCTTGGCGGCAAGCTCCCGCGCCCGGCCAGGCGCGCGCGTGGTGAAGAGCTCCACCACGTCGCTTGCAATGTCCATGCGGCCTGCCGCGTTGATGCGCGGGCCTAGCCGGAACCCGACATCCATTGCGCTGAGGCGCTTGCGGGCCGGGTCCAGCTGCGCTACGTGGAGCAGGGCCCGCAGCCCGGGGCTTGCCGGCTCGCGCAGCGCCAGGAGGCCCAGCGCCACAATCGCGCGGTTCTCGCCCCGCAGCGGCACCGCGTCCGCGACGGTCGCGATGGCCAGCATCTTGAGGAAGGAGGGCAGCGTTTTTGTGCGCAGCCGGTGGAGCGCTGCTTCGTCCCCGGCGGCCGCAGCCTCCAGCAGCGCCTGCGAGAGTTTGAACGCCACCCCGGCCCCGCACAAGCCTTTGCACGGGTAACAGCAGCCCGCCTGGTTCGGGTTCAGTACGGCCAGCGCGCGCGGCAGGGAAGCACCCTCCGGCAGATGGTGGTCGGTCACGATCAGGTCCAGGCCGAGCGCTTCGGCCGCTTCCGCGGCGGCAAACGCGCGAATGCCGGTATCAACGCTGACCACCAGCCGGACGCCCTCGGCCGCGGCCAGCCGGAGCACCTCGCGCTGCATGCCGTAGCCCTCGCGCAGGCGGTGCGGTACATGGAAGCGCACGGCGCCGCCCAGCCGTTCGATGGCCGTTTTGAGCAGTACCACGGCGGTGGTGCCGTCCACGTCGTAGTCGCCGTAGATGAGGATAGTTTCCTGCCGGTCCACCGCCAGCCGGATGCGCTCCACCGCGGCGCGCATGCCCGCCATGGCGAAAGGATCGTGCAGCTGCTCGACCGAGGGCTGGAGGAATGCGGCAGCCTCGGCCGGCGAGGAGATACCCCGCCCGAGCAGCAGGACGCCCAGAACAGCGGGCAGGTGCAGCTCGCGGGCAAGCGAAGTGGCCTGCTCCCGATCGACATCGGCAACAAGCCAGCGCTTGGGTGCGGTTTGAGGCGGGTTCATCAAGGCAGGCGCGAAAAGACGGGACGGAGCATCGCCGTCCTAGGCTTCGTCATCCTCGTCAAATACGACGTCGCCGATGCCGAACTCGTCGATCGCCTCCACCAGTTCCTCGTAGCGCTCGTACCACTCGCTCGCCGTTTCATGAACAAATGCGACGCCGGCGTGGACAAAACCGAGCTGCACAAAGCCGACCTTGCCGACATGCTTGCGCAGGGCATCGATTTCATCAAACTCCGGAGCTTCCTCGTCCGGAAAGTTCTGTTCGCGCAGCCGTTCCAGCAAGAGTTCCAGCTCATCTTCTTCCAGCACCACATCGCTCATCGTCAGGAAGACCGCGCCCGCCGCCTTGGCCGTTTCCACCAGGCGCTTCCAGCCGTCCGGGTCGCCGTCATCCTCCCATAGGATGGAAGGAACATCGTCGCCCACAAAGCCGGGAAACTGCCGCAGGCCGTGGCCGCTGAAGTAAGCGACCATATCGTCTTTCAGGGAGAGCAGGTTATCGTTTGCCATCACGAGGTATTTTCGCAGGTTCGCCGAGGAACGGCGAGCAGCCCCGCGCGGGAAAGCCTTGTGCTAGACTCGCCTCCAGACTGATGATCTTTTCCCGCGAATACGTCGGCTATCTGGGCCGCAAGACGGTGCAGCACCTCGTCGATGCCAAAATGATCAAGACCTCGGAGTTTCGGGCGACGGAGGAGCGGGTGACCGCGGCACTGCTCAACGAACTGATGCTGGAAGACCAGATCAACGAGGAAGTTCGAGTCATTCTGGACGCGATCCAGGATGAAATGCGGCGCAATGGCGCCGAATATGGCGAGATGTTCAAAAAGGTCAAGCAGCAGCTGGTGCGCAAGTACAAGGCAGTTCTATGAGAGCTACCCCGGACAAGGTTAATAAGCTGGCCCACGCGGTCGCCGATACCCTGGCTTCCATTGACGAGGTGGAGTTTCAGGAAGACCGCGACACGATCCGCAAGGAAGCGCGCAATTACCTGCAAACCCTCCTGGCCGAGGAGATGCGCATCGACCAGGCAGCCCGGCAGAAGATCAGCTCCCAGCGAAAGATCATCCTGGAAGGTACGCAGGAGTGGAACATCCTGTACCGCAAGTACTACAACGACGAGGTCAAGCGGCTCGGCATTTAAGGCTCGTTACACGCGGTGATCGTCCGCCCGCCAAACGGTAATGCGCTCCTTGATCTGCTTCGGCGTCAGCTTTTCCCGCGCGGCAAGCCCAGCCAGCGGCCCAAGCTCCTGATCGGAAGCGAAGCGGAGCGCGATGACTTGCGCGCGCGTGAGCTCCCCTTGCAGGCGGCCGGCCTCAGAAGGCAGGAGCGCCGCCATGCGGAGGCGCTCCTGGAGCAGAATCACCCGGTTCTGCACCTCCAGCGCGTAGGTACGCACCCGGACTGCCAAGGCCAGCAGCGCCAAAGCCACGGCAATCAACCAGAAGCGGTAGCCGCCCGGCTGCTCAAAGGCGCGCACGATGGATACAACCAGGTTGGCCAGCAGCACCGGCATGACCGCATAGTGGTATAAGGGGTCGACCCGGGTATGGTTCTTGAAGTTCTGCTCGGTCACGGCTGCGCCAGGGCCGCCTGTGCCTGCTTCTTGGCGCGGCGCTTCAGAAAGTGGTTCTCAATGTCGGGCCAGAACTCTTCAAGCTCGGAGCCGATGGTGCCTTCCGCAGTGACCGTGATCGCGCCCGTAAAGGTTTTGCCCACGCCCCGGTCCGCGGCAGGGTAATAGACGTTTGAGATCCCGCCCGAAATAATATTGCCCAGCACATTGGCGTAGTTCGGGCCCCAGCCGCCGGAGTCGCGCCGGCACCAGAGCGCTGTTCCCGCTGAGTAAAGCGCGCGGTGCGCGGCGCTGTGCCCTTCGCCCTCGCGGAAGTAGCGCGGATCTTCCCGGAAAGCCGCCGTCAGCACGGCATTGCCCCAGAAGTTGCCGTCGAACGTATCGGCATAGGAGGAGGCATAGCGCTTGAAATAGCCCTGCGCTCCCTGCCCAAAGCCTGGATTGCTGTCCTTGGCCTGGCCGATCCCGGCCACAATGGCGTCCAACGTGAAAATGTACGGATCGGTGGAGCTTTTCCACATGAGAGAAAATTTCTGCTTCACGGTGAGCGGCTGATAAACCCCCGTATGGTTCACAGCCTGAAACTCGGGAATGATGCCGAGAATGCGCTGATGCTCCGCGCTTTTC
>CAXTSG010000119.1:6324-9142 GCA_964246825.1 uncultured Acidobacteriaceae bacterium
GCGCTTTTCAGGGTGTAGTTCGGGTCGCTTCCCTGCGGTACGACACCCTGCTTGGGGGCAAGCGGAGGCGAAGCCTGAGCAGGCGCGGCTGCCTGCGAAGACGAAAGCGCGAAGGCGTCGGGTGCGTTGGGCAGCGCCGCGGCGGATGCCGGCCAAGGCTCGGCGAGTGCCGACCCGGCACCCGCGCAGCCCAGTAGTACGGCAAAAAAAGTGCTGACGGCAGAGAGAGCGCTGCGGCGGTTGATTTCACCCTCCGCCGGTGTCACTACTTTGGTGTGCATCCTGCTCGGTCGCTCCCTGGGGCACCCGCGCGCAGCTTCAGGTTCTATCTCTGGCCCGGTGTATAAAGTCAGTGTACCTTTTCGGGTGCGGGAACGCGGCCGCGGAGCCTAGGTCGAGGTACGTAGGCGGGTTGTCAAAAGACTCTGCTTGAAGAAAACACGGTTTTACAGGCGGCTTAACCCGAGGTCGGCCGCGGGTCGATAGACCTTGTCAAGGAGCGAAAAACTGGGAATGAGTCCGGTAGACCATGCTGATCCGACCCGGGTAGAACGCATTCTCGGCGTCGACTTCTTCTGCGGCACCGCTCAACAAACCATTGAGCGCATGCGGGGCGGCGGCTTGCTTGTGGTGCCGGCAGCCCCCGCGCTCAAGGACCTGCCCACCAATGCCGACTACCGCGATGCCCTACTTCACGCCGATGTCGCCATCACCGACAGCGCTTTTATGGTGCTCATCTGGAACGTCATCAGCCGCCGCCGCGTTCCCCGCGTTTCGGGCCTGGAATATCTGAAGAAGCTGCTCCGTGAGCCGGATGTGCGCGAGCCCGGCAACACCCTGTGGATCATGGCAAGCCCCAAAAGCGCGAAAACAAATCTCGACTGGCTTCGGTCCCAGGGGATTGAACTGCGCGAAGAAGACGTTTATCTGGCACCGCTCTATAAGAGCCCTATTCACGATGACGCTTTGCTTGCGCGGGTGCGGGCTCGCCGCTATCGGCATATCGTGGTGACGGTAGGCGGCGGCACGCAGGAGCGGCTCGGCTTGTTTCTCAAGCGGCAGCTCCCGTACCTGCCCGCCATCCACTGCATCGGGGCAGCCATTGCTTTTCTCAGCGGCGATCAGGTCTACATTCCCGCCTGGGCTGACAAGGCCGGCGTGGGATGGCTCCTGCGCTGCCTGTCCAAGCCGAGCGCTTATGTGCCGCGATACTGGGGTGCCAGGAAGCTGCTGTGGCTCCTGCTCCGCTACCGTTCGGAGCTGCCGCCGCTTGCGCCCGCGGCCGAAGCCTGAGCCGCTTTACATCTCGCGGCGGCCATCCAGCGAGCGCGCCATGGAAACTTCATCCACATACTCCAGGTCGCTCCCGGCGGGCACGCCGGTGGCGATGCGCGTCACCTGCGGGGGTGCCCCCGGAGCGCTCCGAATCAGCTCGGCCACGTAGCCAGCCGTGGCTTCGCCCTCAATGGTCGGCGAGGTCGCCACAATGACCTCATCCACTTCTCCGCGCGCGATCTTCGCGAGGAGATTCGCGGTGCGCAGCTGCTCCGGCCCCACGCCGTGCAGCGGCGACAGGGTGCCGTGCAGTACGTGGTACACACCGTTGTAGCCCCGGGTGCGCTCCACCGTGTCGATGCCGGTCGGCTCTTCCACCACGCACACGGTGCGCCCGTTGCGGGCCGGGTTGGCGCAAAAGATGCACGGGTCCACATCCGTCACGTTGTTGCAGACCGAGCACAGGTGAAGTTCACGCTTCAGCGCCCGTACCGCGTCCGCCAGTGCGGCGGCATCCTCCGCGCTGGCACGAAGAATGTGAAAGGCATAGCGCTGCGCCGACTTTGCCCCGACACCCGGCAGCTTGCGCAGTTCGTCAATCAGGCGCGACATGGGTTCGGCGAAGCGCGGCGGCATGGGTGAGCTCTTTTCAGTTTCAAGCGGGGGTAGGAAAGCTGCCGCGGGCAGTTTCGGTCGGCCGTGAAAGGGTTGAAACCAGGCAGCTACAGAAGGCCCTCAGGCAGCCCAAGATCGCCCAGCATGCCCGCCATGCTGCCGCCCGCCGCCTCATCCGCGCGGCGGCCCGCATCGTTAAAAGCCGCGCGCAAGAGGTCTTCCAGCATTTCCAGGTCGTCGGCCGAGCTGCCGAGCGCGCCCAGCACGGCCGGGTCCAGCGTTACTTTCAACACTTCTTTTTTGCCGCTCATGGCTACCCGCACGGCACCGCCGCCCGCCGAGCCTTCCACCTTGACGCGCTCGAGCTGCTTTCCGGCGGCATCGCTCATCTCCCGCGCCTGCGCCAGCATTGCCTGCATCTTGTCCATGTCCATCGACAGTTCCTTCCCGGGGCTAACGCTTTGTTCGGAGGTCTACAACGCTTCGGATTTCGGCTTGAAATAACTCTTTTGCCTGCTGCACCAATGGGTTTTCCAGCGCCAGGGCCTGCACGCTGCCGGTAGGGGCGCTGCGCGCCGGGGCCGCGGCTGCTTTGGCGGCGGTACCGGCCCCCGCGGGCACCCACTGCACGGGTTTGGGCGGCTGCCCGCCATGGGGGCGCACCGCCGCCCGCACCAGCTTTTCGGCTTCCGCGTTCATGGTCAGGCCCAGCATGGTTTTGGTGGTTGCCAGCTCCACGCGCACCGCGTCCGGCAGCTCGGTCCAGGTCGCCGCGCTCAACAGGGTAGCCGCTGTTTGCAGCCCGGCCGCGTCGAGGGCTTCCACCGCCGCGGCTTGCATGCGTTCCAGGTCAAGGCCGGCGGGCTGTTGCGGCGCGGGCGCCGCAGGCGCAACGGGCGGAGGGGCGCGCGGTGGCTCGATCGCCGCC
>CAXTSG010000120.1:0-4260 GCA_964246825.1 uncultured Acidobacteriaceae bacterium
TGACAAATAAATACAGCCGGCGTCGGCAGCTAGTCACTTTTCTCTCGTTTTTTCTTTCTTCTGGTGCCGCTATCACGGCCCTGAGTCGCTCTCCTGTATGGATTCCAACAGCGTTGTCGCTCGTTGTCGCTCTTGCAGCAGCGTATTCAGTAGCAACCGGTCTTGAGGAGAAGGTAGGAGTTATGGCGAAGTTGCACTCCTCCTGGCTGGCAATCAGCCTTGAATATGAACAGCTTTGGGAATCTACTTGGAAAGACGGAGCCGATGCAGAACTGTATGGGCTTGTACGGCGAGGACATGAATTGTCAGTTCTTGCTGCCAGAGACACACCGAATGACCAAAAAGGAAATGGCGAAGTCGCAGGATCAGGTGATCAAGCTGCATCGGCTTACAGCATGAGTCAGAACTGGGATGATCATCGCGCGAACTGGCCTCCGCTGCCTAAGCCAATGCCACCTCCGCCGCCTCCTCCGCCGCCTCCACAACCCAATAAGTAATTATATCTAACCTAAAGCCGCGATCACCGCATCTGCGAACGCCCGCGTTCCGGCCTCCCCGCCCACGTCCCGCGTCAGCGTCGTGCCTTCGCGGTAGACCGCCTCCAGGGCTGCCTGTATCCGGTCGGCCAGCGCGTCCTCTCCCAGGTGGCGCAGCATCAGCACCGCCGATTGCAGCAGCGCGGTGGGGTTTGCCTTGTCCTGCCCGGCGATGTCCGGGGCCGAGCCGTGCACGGCTTCAAAAATAGCGGCGTGCTCGCCCAGATTTGCCCCGGGCACCAGCCCCAGGCCGCCCACAAAGCCCGAGCACAGGTCGCTCAGGATGTCGCCGTACAGATTCTCCATCACCATCACGTCATACTGGTAAGGGTTTGTGACAAGCTGCATGCAGGCATTGTCGACAATATGCTCGGCATAGGAGATGGCGGGATGCTTTTCCGCGACTTGACGCGCGCAGCGCAGGAAAAGTCCATCCGTCAACTTCATGATGTTGGCTTTGTGGATGGCATGCACCCGCTTGCGGCCGTGCCGGGCCGCATAATCAAAGGCGAATTTCGCGATGCGGGTGGAACCTTTTTCTGTAATGACCTTAAGCGAGGTACACACGCCGGGCACGATTTCCTGCTCCAAGCCCACATACAGTCCTTCGGTATTTTCGCGCACAATCACCAGGTCCACATCCGGGTAGCGGGTTGCGAGCCCCGGCAGGTTCCTGACCGGGCGCAGGTTGGCGTACAAGTCGAACTGCTTGCGCAGCGTGACATTGATCGACTTGAAACCTTCGCCGATCGGTGTGCCGACCGGGCCCTTAAGCGCGACCCTGGTTCGGCCGACTGACTCGTACAGTGCCTTTGGAATGTACTCGCCGGTTTTTGCGAATGCATCCGCGCCGGCATCCTGGCGCTCCCAGGTGAAACGGGTGCCGGTCTGCCGGCCTGCTGTTTCCAGGATGCGGACCGCGGCATCGGTGACTTCAGGGCCGATGCCGTCTCCGGGAATCAATGTAACGGTGTGCTGACTCATAAAGTGTGCGCGGGCAGCGGGTCCGGCTTTCCTTCGCCGGTTTTCCCTTCAGGCGCGGTCTGCTGGGCTGCCTGCGCGCGTGTCTGCACCAGCTGCTCCAGCTCGTCGCGAAACTCGGCCGCGTCCTTGAACTCGCGGTACACGCTGGCAAAGCGGATGTAGGCAACGGTATCCAGCATCTTGAGCTCGTCCATGATGAGCTGGCCCAGCTCGGCGGTGGTGCGCTCGCGGTCCGGCGCGTCGTTCAGAAAAGTTTCCGCGGCATCGGCCAGCAGCTCCAGCTGCCGCATGGCAATCGGACGCTTTTCACAGGCGTGCTGAAGACCGGTCAGCATCTTCTGGCGGTCGAACTTTTCACGGCGGCCGTCTTTTTTTACGACCATGTAGGGGATCTCATCGATACGTTCATAGGTGGTAAAGCGGCGCGCGCAGCCTTCGCACTCGCGCCGTCGGCGTACAGCGGCCGACTCCTCGATCTCGCGCGAATCCACTACCCGGTCTTGCGTGAAGCCGCAAAAAGGACACTTCATGCCGTGTGCCGCCATTCTAGCAACGTGCCCCAGCCGTGGTGCAACCTGCGCGGCTACAAGCGCTTGCGCACCGCGCGCCGGACCACCTCCGTGGTGAATCCGTAGACCACATGCGTAGCCCATTCGCTGATGCGCTCCTGCACAGGCTGCTCCTTGACGGGTTCTACAATCCCGCTCTGCGGCAGCACACCCTGGTGCATCAGCCGGTTCAGCGTGAGGCCGAACGCGGCACCGCGCCAGGCGGTTGCGCGCGGCTGGTACTCCGCCACCACCGCGTACACGCCGCCGGCAAGAGTGCCGAAGGCCCAGTGCGAGGCCTGCGTCAAGGGCTTTTTGACATGCGGCGGCAGGGGGATGCCGGCGGCTTGGGCGGTACGCTCGACAATCAGATCCGGCGGCTCCTGCTGGCCCTTGGTGCGCGGCGGCAGCAGTTTTTCTCCGATAACCTTGGCCGCGGAGCCGGCCAGACCGCCGGCCAAACCGGCCAGCAGCGCCTTGGTAAACGAGGGTAGGAACGGTTTTGCCATGGCATGTAGGATGCAACCGGCCTCCGGACGAGTGCTTACGCCTCCGGCACAAACTCGGGCTTTACCGCGGCTTCGCCGGCTGTCTCGCTTTCTTTAGTGATTTTCTTGAGCGACACATGCTCAAAGCGCGACCAGATCAACCCGGCCGGGATGACGCTCATAAACGTAACCACAAGCAGCATGGCCGCCGCGCCCAGTGAGGGCTCCGGGGCCGCGCCGAAAAGCGACTGAATTGCTTGGGCGACGATGCCGATCTGCGTGAACCAGCCGATAACCGGCAGCTGCACCAGCGAAGCAGCCTGGCTTGCGACCATGAGCAGGAGGCACTTGGACAGCGTCATGCTCGCAAGCTGCGGCGAGGCTGAGAATGCCCGAATGGTCTCCAGATAGGCATACACAATCATCATCCACATGACGAGGGAAAGCGCGGCGGCCTGCAAAAACGCGCTCAGGGAGTCGACGGCGTTCAAGCCTTCACGGAAGGCCAAAATTTTCTCGCGGACCGACTCGCCCAGCTTGGGTGACAGCGCGCCGAAACCTCGGGCAAACAGGTTGGCCACCGAGCCGCCCGCGGCCGAGCGCACGAAGAACGCGAACAGGGCAAAGCCAAGCACGGCGACCAGGGCCAGGAGCGCGAAACGGTTCGCAATCTCCGGGTGCGGCAGCGACTTGCGATCGGGGGCGAGCAGAAGGATCAGCGCGAATATAAGCGCGTTGGAGCCGAAGTCGAAGATGCGCTCCACCGCCCACACCGCGATCTGCGAAGGAAGCGGGATGCCGGTGCGGCGCGAGACCAGGTAAGGCCGCACCAGGTCGGCCAGACGGCCGAACAGCGCTACCGCGGTAAAGCCAATCACCTGCGTGCCGACCAGCGAGAACGCGGGGACGGGCCTGGTCGGCCGGAGAAAGAGCGCCCAGCGCACGGCGCGCACACAATAGGCCAGGTAGATGAGCAAAACACCCAGGCCGAAGAGTTTCCAATCGGCCAGGCGCAGCTGCGTTCCAAAAGTGCTCCAATCGAAATGGATGCGGTCGCGCAGCAGGTACACGGCAACCACCAGAACGAGCAGGACCGCAGCCCAAAGCACCGGTTGTTTCTTCAAAAGGAAAGCTCCTGTCGGAATTTCATCGCGAGGCCCGGGCTTCCGCGCCGGCTTGCCGGGCCGCATACCGCGCGTTGAACTCTCGAATGATGTGCGCGACATACAGCCGCGTTTCACGGTAAGGCGGCACGCCGTGCCAGCGATCCACCGCGCCCGGTCCCGCGTTGTACGCGGCCAGCGCCAGGGCCAGGTTGTTGCTGTAGCGAGTCAGCAGTACATCAAGATAAGCCGCGCCGCCGCCTACGTTCTCCACGGGGGCGTAGACGTCACGGACGCCGAGGGCAGCCGCGGTGCCGGGCATCAGCTGCATCAATCCTTCAGCGCCCGCGCGGCTGCGGGCATGGATGCGCCCCGCGCTCTCGGCATGGACCACGCTGGCTAGCAGGTCAACATCCAAATTGTATGTGAGGCCGGCTCCGGTCAGAACTTCGTGGAGCTCGGGCGCGGTCAGCACTTCGGGCGCGGCGGATTTGACGGGCGTTTGCACCGCGGAGGCCGCAGCCGCAGGCAGCAGCTCGTCCGCGATGATGCTTCCTGTACTTACCTCAATAAAGTCGGTGGAAGCGGCATCCAGGTACAC
>CAXTSG010000120.1:4270-8890 GCA_964246825.1 uncultured Acidobacteriaceae bacterium
TCCAGGTACAGCCGCGTCCGTTCGCCGTCTACCGCGCGGTGGTCGCATATCATGTCGAAGCCGTTGCTTAAAGTCACATGCTCGACGGCGGAGGCAGGGACGGCTGCCATGCCCCAGAGCAGGGCTGACGCAAACAGGATCGCGAGCCGCAAGGCGAACAAGCTCCCGCACCTTGCATCAGGCTGCGTCGCGGGAGCGCGGCATGGATTCGTTCCTGTCATGGATTCGGATTCCTCTTTAACTGATACTGCAAAGTGTTGACTTTAGAACCTATGCTTGCTTTCATTACTTATTCTGCTGACCTTCAATCCGTCGCCCGCTGCCTCTTAGGAAGAGGTGCATCACGGAAGCGCAGCCGTCTTCTATCCCATTGCTCCTAAGAACTTCCCGCGTTCAGCATACCAATCTACCGGTCCTTCCACTCAGGGGCGAAACGGAAGCCGCATTCAGCGCAGCATCTTTTCCGCCAGGGACTCCATGCCGGCTTCCAGCGCCAGCGCCGCCCCGTCCTCATCGTTGGTCGCCGTGATCTGCCAGCCGCGCAGCCCTGCTTCCTCGCGCAGCGGCGCGGCCGCATTGCGCATCAGCACAGGCTGCCCGGCCCAACGCAGCATCTCCACATCGTTCCAGTTATCGCCTACCGCCATGACCGCTTCACGCGGCACCCCGCGCAGGGCGGCCAGCTTGGCCAGCGCCACGCCCTTGTTGCACCCCAACGGGAGAATATCCAGGATACTCAGGTCACGGTCGGCGTACTCGGTCCGGTGCGTTTCGATCTGCGCGGCATAGGGCGTGGTGAGCAGGTGCTGTTCGGCCGCGGTCATCTCGGCGACAGTCCCGCAGATCATGCCCTGCATGGGCGGCTCGCCGCGGTCAAAGACCCGTTCCAGCGGGTCTACCTGCTCGATATGGTCGCGGTTTGCTTCCACCCACAGTGCAATCCGGTCATGGAGGCGGTCCATGGACTCGATCACCAGATCGCGCTCTTTCGCGCTGTGGCCCATGTCAAAGGTAAACACCATGGTGCCGCCGAAGCGGCGCAGCTCGCCGCACAGAGCGCGCGCTGTATCGAGCTCAAGGTAAAAGCGGTCCATCAGGTTGCCGGCAAAATCCCGGGTGGATGCGCCGTTGGAGGAGATCAGCACCGTTTCCGGGGCGAGCCCGATCGGCTCAAGCAGCGGCATGGCGTAGGCCGCGCGGCGGCCGGTAGCGATGCACACCTCAATGCCGGCCGCGACGGCTTCCCGCAGGGTAGCCATGGTGCGCTCGCTCATGCGGATACCGTCCGACGGCATCAGGGTTCCATCAATATCAAAGGCCACAAGGGCAGGAGGTGGCCAGTGCGCGGGGCGTTTGCTCATTGTGTCTAGTCTATCGGCCTTCCCGCGGCAAGTCCGATGAAGAAATCTACCCGACGGTAACGGCAGTTTCAGATAGGGAACATCTGTTCCCGTTTTTTCCGACATCACCAAGCCGGAAGGTTCCCGGCTGGCGGTGCTGCGTCCGAGGCCCTATCCTTTTGCTATGCCTCAGATTCACTCGCTCCAGTGCTCCCGCTGCCAACAACACACGCCCGCCGACCGTCCCAGGACCGTGTGCCCGCACTGCGCCGGAGTTCTGTATGTGCGCTACGACATGGACGCGCTGCGTGAAAATGCCCGGATGCCGCCCGACGCGCAGGGGATCGACGGGCACGAGCGCCAGCTGCAGTACAGCATGTGGCGCTACCGCGACGTGCTGCCCAATGTGCAGCCCGTCACGCTCGGCGAAGGCTGGACGCCCATGATGCAGAGCAAACGGCATCCCGCCATGTGGATGAAAGAGGAAGCAACCAACCCGACCGGCACTTTCAAGGCCCGCGGCATGTCCATGGCCGTGACCATGGCCCGCCACTACGGGCTGCGTAAGCTGGCCGTGCCCTCGGCCGGCAACGCCGCGGGCGCGCTTGCCGCTTATGCCGCCGCTGCCGGCATCGAGGCGCACATCTTTATGCCGCGGGACGTACCGTTCGCCAACTACCTGGAGTGCGTCGCCTACGGCGCGCACACCACGCTGGTGGACGGGCTCATCTCCGATTGCGCCCGCATCGTGAACGAGCGCAAAGAGGCCGAGGGCTGGTTCGATATCTCAACCGTTAAGGAGCCATTTCGAGTAGAAGGAAAGAAGACCATGGGCTACGAGCTCGTGGAGCAGCTCGGCTGGGAGTACCCGGAAGCCGTTTTTTACCCGACCGGCGGCGGCGTAGGCCTGCTCGGCATGTGGAAAGCGTTCGACGAAATGGAGCAGCTGGGCTGGGTCACCGGACCGCGTCCTAAAATGATTGCGGTGCAAAGCTCGGGCTGCGCCCCGGTGGCGCGCGCCTTTGCGACCGGCGAAGCGGCCTCCAAGTTCTGGGACGGCGCCGCGACCTTTGCCAGCGGGCTCCGTGTTCCCAAGCCTTACGGCGACTCCCTAGTGCTTGAGATTGTGCGCGCATCGGGAGGTTTAGTGCTCGACTATCCGGATGAAGAAATCCTGCGATCGCTGCTCGATTATGCGAAGCATGAGGGACTTCTGCTCTCGCCCGAGGGCGCGGCGGCCACGGCAGCCTACGATCACCTGCTCGCGTCGGGCTTTCTGAAACGGGAGGACCGCGTTGTGATCTTCAACACGGGCGGCGGCTTGAAATACGTCGATCTCATTGCGGAGCAGATGGGCCTTCAGCGCCCAGGCGCGGCACGGGAGCACCTGCCGGAGCGGATGCCGGTCGGGGGAATTATTACGCCACAGTAGAGGGGAATAAGATCGATGCAAGCGCGATATTAACGATCGATCAGTACGGCTTGTGTGGGGATGATGACGATGACAGTGGTTGCGGGGACGACGATGACGACGATTATGGGGATGATGATGATGATCAGTCTCCATCAGTAACTATGGGTTCCAGTTCGACCGATTCTGAACAAGATGGTTCATCGA
The DNA here is from genome assembly GCA_964246825.1 of uncultured Acidobacteriaceae bacterium. Classification (GTDB taxonomy): domain Bacteria; phylum Acidobacteriota; class Terriglobia; order Terriglobales; family Acidobacteriaceae; genus EB88. Next base: position 7,229 of record CAXTSG010000120.1, read on the forward strand.
TCACTCAGAATGGGGATGGAAGCTTTACAGCCTTTCTTACTTACAACAGCATAGGCGCAGGTTCCTCGGCGCAAGCAACTGTAGACAGCTCGAGCGGCTTCTTTGGACTGCTTCTTCAAGGCGCTAGCTTATTACCGGGCCCTGTTGGTGCAGTAGCGAATGGAGCAAATGCAATCTCTTCCCTTTCTCGGGGAGATACAGCCGGCGCTGTGATATCCGGAGCGGCGGCCATTGGGGCGGGTTTCGGTATCGCTGGGGCAGGCGCTATCGCAAAAGCTGCAGAAACAGCAGAGATAGCCAACGAACTCAGGATAGCTGCCGATAGCGGATCCACCTTGGCACAGCTTCGTAACGCTGCAAGTCAAGCAGCGGCAGTAGTTGGAGAGGGGAGGGGGGCAGCATACGGGACTAAGTTCCATACTGCATTTGAGAGCGCAGTGAAAGCCCTAGATAATCCAGAGTTGCTTACGGAGCAAAGCTACTTAAACAGGCAACCTGTAAGACGCGGATTTCCTGGATCAGTGCGTTTAGATGTCGTACAAGGATCCCGAGAAAGCATTACAGCAGTGTATGATCTAAAAACAGGCACTGCGTCGTTGACCGCTCAGCGAATCAGAGAAATACAATCACATTTGCCGGCCGGCTCAGAAAGTGCTCCGGTCATAGAGATTAGAAGGCCGTGACAAAGAAAGATTTCGTAAAGCTTGGTCAAGCGTTGGCGAATGAGTTACCCGTATTTACAGTCAACGGACCTATCCTGTTTATCGCACCGGCAACTAGAGTTGTGCGAGGCTTGTCCTTTGACGGATCAAGTTTTAGCAGAACCAGCCTCTACGTTGATATATTTGCAATGCCACTCTGTGTACTTCAAAAGCATATAACGCTTGGTTACGGTGACCGCGTACGCGAGCATGGCGTATCCGACAAGTGGGACAAAGACATGGTTGATCTTGTTCCACGGCTTACTGCGGCAATCAGAGACTTTGCGCTGCCTCAACTCAGTAAGCTGGACAGCTTGGCGTCTCTCATTGAAGCCAAAGCAGCCAAAGCTTACCCAAATGCAATCCGCGACAACGAGGCGCTAGGATTTATGCTGGCGCGAGAAGGGCGCGTCGAGGAATCGCTAAGACACCTCGACAAGATCATCAGACAACATGATCCGATGAGACAGTGGGAAGTAGAGGTAGCCGACAGGGCAAACAAGTTGTTAAATCTGCTGGTTGAGTCACCTCTAGAGGCACAGAAACAGCTTGAAACATGGGAAGCTGAAACCGCTCACAATATCGGCTTCGCGGCATAAGGAAGTATAGGGAATTTATCGACGAATTGGAGGAATCACCAATTCGTCGATAAACTTCCTACACTTTGCCCAGTGGAAGCTGCTCCCCCAAATTTTTAGCAATCAGCTCCTTGCCCTACACTGCAAGGATGCCTATTTATGGTAGGGGCCAGCAAGCTGCAAGAGAAGTTGCTCAACGATCCTGAGTGGGTCGCTCGGCGGAAAGCGCAAGATGAGCATTTCAGACAGAAGCCTGTACTTGATGAGCTGCGGCAAGTTGGGATTAACTACGATAGCCTTGGCGCAATGCTTGTCAGCCCGTGTCCGTAGTGACCTGCCCCCGATTTCTCAGCCAGTCATAACTGGAGATTCTCGGTTAAGGT
>CAXTSG010000121.1:0-8857 GCA_964246825.1 uncultured Acidobacteriaceae bacterium
ACCCAACAGCGACCTCGAACAGGATTAGAAATGTTGATCAACGCCGCACTTGTCTTAGGTATGCTCCTTCCTGGAACTTTAGGGCAGCGCACGCCCGTTCCCAGCAGCGCACAATCGGACCTTTCCTGGATACGCAGCTTCACAGTACCGGCCGAGACCCCAATTGATCATCAAGAAAGACAAGCAAGCTCTGATCCGCGCTTTCTACCGTTGCTCCGGGCTTCCCTACATCAGCACCAGTTTTTTTGGCATGACCACGGTAAATTCATACCCCTTCCTGACTTGATACAGCTGTTCATCGGCATTCAGGGCGAGGCTGTCCTTGAGAATCAGCGATACGCGGCCATTGATGGCTGCGTTCCACATGACTGCGGGACCCGGGGAATGCTTTGGATCGACACCCAAAGTAAGCTCCATCCAGCGCTGATTTTTGTCGCGACAGACTTGGTGAGCGGCGGTGGTCCTAAAGAAGGGAGCCTTGTTCATCTATGGCTTTTTTCGAGCACGCGACTGAACTGGCAGCAGCTGCCGCCTTCGTTCACCTCAAGCATGGGCCAGTGGTGGAGCAGAACGTCTAAAGCTTGGATCAAATATTATCCCGAGCAGGTTGTCTTCGTGAGCCTCGTGCAGCCATCCGGCGAAATCGTTAGTTTGTCACCTGAGCTGTTCCATTTTATGCAGAGTAGTGCCGTAGCTGAAGGTGATAAGCCGTAAAAGACAGCGGCTTCCAGCCGCCTTGGACGCCGCTCAAGCGCCGCCCATTTCCGCACCGCTCCGGCGGCGGAGGCTTCTACAAACCTGCTTCTTGCCGCAAGGCTTGATGGATGATGCTTTTCAAGTAAGTTTGGTATTTCAGGCCGCGCTTCTCTGCCTGCACCTTGGCTAATTCAACATCCTGGCGGTCCAAGCGGATGGTTGTCGTCGGCGTGAGGCCACCCTTTTTGAGGGTCCCGCGCCTTAGCGTACCCTCGCGTTGGGCGTCTTGGAACCCTTTCAGGATCGCGGCTCGACCTTCGGCCGAATCCCACCACTCCGCTTCTTCCTGCTCGCTTTTGAAATCAGGCGTCTTCAGCACTTCCGGCATGGTCTGCCTCTTTCATCTGCGCATACAGCGCGCGCATGTCCCGATCGGCGGGGTGAGCCGTGACGACGCGGGTGTCTTCTCCGCGCTGGGTCGTTACGACAACCAGGACGCGCCCGGCGTCCGTTTCTCCCACTTGGTTCAACCGCTCTTCTCCATTGCGGAAATAGCGGGCGATATCAAAAGGGTCGTTCTCCAGAACCTGCTCAGCCTCTTCCGGCAAGATGTCGTGGCGGGCGATATGGTCGATGTTGCCGGCGTCCCAAAGAAACGGCATGGTGCGATCCTTCAACGGGTTTGCAGTGCGAAGTCGCCATCGTCCACTCCATTGGTCTCTGGTTTACACCTAGGTCTAATGTAGCATCACTGTAGCTACAAGAACGTTTCCCTCTTCACCCCTGTTTGGAGTTGGCGAGCATTTCCCTGCGGAGGATGGCATTGATGCGGGACTGGTAGCCCTTGCCCTGGGCTTTGAGCCAATCGAGTACGTCGGCATCGACGCGGGCGGTGATCTGGCGCTTCACGGGCCGGTAAAACACGCCGCGCCGAGCATCTCGGAGCTGGTCTTCTGTGAGGGCCGGGATGTCGCTGTAGTCAATCTCGCTCTCAGGCCGTGCCGCCAATGCCTTCAGCTGGGCCTCCTGAGCCCCTGTAAGGGCCGGCAGGGTATCCAAGGTATAGCTAGCCATTCTCGTCTTCATAGAACCGCCTTTCCGTGCGATTGGCGCGCCGTGCAGAAATGATGCGGACCACTGTTTCCGCTTGATCCTCTTCGCGAACGGTATGGGCCACCATGACCAGCAGCACCCCGCGCACCATCCCGAAGGTCTGCCAGCGTTCTTCCCCATCCTCGATCCGGTCCTGAAAAGACACCTGCAAGGGATCGCGAAAGACCTGAGCGGCTTTCTCGAAGCTCAACTCATGTTTACGCTGGTTGGCCAGGTTCTTGGCCTCATCCCACTCGAACCGAAGCGATTCCACCCAAGTAGTGTAATTGCAATTCTGTCGTTACAGAGCAAGTTGGTCGATAACGTTAAAACGCCATTGCAACTTAAAAAAGAAATATCCTCATTTCCTCATCGCCGGCCTCATCGACTACTAGGACATAAAAGAACTACAGGAAAGAACTACAGGACCTTCCTTATAGCAACCGCAAAAGCGTCACCGTTTCACCGTAGTGGCGTCACCGTTTCACCGTAGAAAAGCCTCAAATCGGTCAATTCAAGCGTCACCGTTTCACCGTAGCGATTTGTGGGAAATCAAGCCTTTTTCATAATTGCAGGTCGCGACGGATGCACGACTAGGGCATCCTCGGTCGTTTCAACCTTCAGGGTCGGGTAGACCGTCTGGATGCGCTGAAGTGCCGCCACTACCTTGGCGCGGAACTGCCTGAGAACTGCATACTCGGCTCCCATCTGCGTATGCAGGCCTTCCCATGGAATTGATCTGGAAATCCCCTTTCGGCTCGCCGCGAATGCCGTGTGGGTCAGCAGCGCGTAGAGGTCCAGGGCAAGGGGCGATCGCTTCAGGCCGCGTAGGGCTCGCATATCGACCGGGACAGGGGCGGCAGTAATGGCGGCAAAGAAGTCCTCGCCCAGCTCCACCCAGCTCTCCCAAAGATTGTCCTGGTGCGCCCGGGATGGGTCCCACCAGAACTGCCCGCGTGGTGCGACTTGCATGTCCACGTAGCTCTTGCCCCACTCGCGCCGATCCTCAAACGTAATGGTGGATCGGAACAGCCGCTCCATCTGGTCATGCAGACGTTTGGCGTCCCCCCGCTTCCCTCCCCCGGTCCTCGGGTTAAGGCCGATCTCCCGCATGAAGGAGTCAAGGCTATTCCCGAGATGAATGCGGCGGTTCTTCTTCTGCGTGGCCTCGGTGACGATCCAGAAGAGCAGCAGCCGGGGGATAGAGCCGTAGGGGTAAAGAGGCTTGCGGGTCCGTAGATCGACATTGGGGCGAATGGCGAGTGTGAGATAGCCATTGGTCCGCACCCACACGGATTGGTCGCCAGGATCGCTGTGGGGCAACGTGCATTGCACCAGCTGTCGCGCCATGTACGCCCGCTCCACGGCATCGGGGTTCTGCTGGATTTCAATAGCGGCATCCAGTAGCCGATCCATGGGGGATGGCGCTGTGGGTCGTTTGCGGGCTACATGGGCAGGCTGCAGCTCCACTGCATCAAGCCGTAGCTGTTCGTCTGCCTTCGATTTCTTACGCGTGGCCACTATCTGCCCACCCTTCAAGTGCATGGGTACCTAGGTTCCTAGGAACCTAGGTACTTGGTTAAAAGGGTCTCTATGAGGCTGGAAAGATCTCGGCCACCCTCGTCCTCCCACTTCCGCTCTGCCTTACGCCGTTTCTCGGTATGCATGAACAGCTTTACGGGCTCATAGGCAGGGTTCCGGCTCTTGGCCAGACCCTGAGGTGCCTGAGCCTGTATAGAAGCCTTGTGAGGGGTTTTACGCCTGGTTATGACGGGCACAGCTTGAGTTTGAGGCTGCTGCTGGTCCTTGCGGGCCTCTTGAATACCTCCAAAGGCGGCGGCGAACTGGTTCATCAGAGGATCTCCCTGCCAGCGGCGGCATAGGCCTGCCATGCCCTGGCTGCATTGCGGTCCGTAGTCTGGTTCACGATCTGCCCTGCTGAGGCCGCTTTCTTGAACGCTTTCAGCTCGGGTACCTCGGCCTGAAACATCGGGACAGAAAGCCCGGTTAGGAACTCGCGAAGCTCGGCAGCTTCCTTCTCGGGCGGCGGCGGCACCTTCGTGAGGAGCACACGATAGATACCAGTCCCGATCTGCTGCAGGGCGCGGATGGTCTGCCCCAGCCCGTCCGTGTCTAGGCTGGCTGGCACTGCCGGGATGACAAGCAGGTCGCATCCGTCAGCGGCTGCTTTGAGATCGTCAAGGCTGGGCCGCTGCCCGGTGTCGATCACAATATGCTCGAAGTCGCGGGCGAGCTTGGCCGCTTGGTCGATGCCAGCGACACGGAAGGGAAAGCCCTTGCCACGCTGACTCCAGGCCGTGGCGTTTTTGGTCTGGTCGCCGTCGAGCAGGAGCGTGGGGGCAAGCGTCTGCAGGTAGGCCGCCAGATGGACGGCTGAGGTCGTCTTGCCGACGCCCCCTTTGTAGCTGGTGATGGTGAGGATCATGGGTCGCCTAGGAACCTAGGTGCTCAGGTACCTAAAGCGCTCAGGTACCTAAAGCACTCAGGTACCTAGGAACCTAAACGATAAAGTTATGCTGGTCAAATGTTTAGAGCTGGGGAGGTATCAATTGCGTAAAGCGGTCTTGTCTTTCGTGCTGCTAGGGGTCCCAGCATTTGCGGCCCAAGATCCAGCAGCCAATCACCTTGTACTTGCTTTTAATTCACCGCAATTGCACATCGTGAAGAAAACCGATCCGATATACCCAGCCATTGCAAAGGCAGCGCACGTATCCGGTCAGGTGAAGCTTCAAATTGAGATTGGGCCCGACGGTCACGTCATCTCTGCCAAAAACGTCAGTGGGCCGGCGATGCTCGTAGGTGCAGCTCAAGAGTGCGTAAAACAGTGGCTCTATGAACCAATCTTTGTAGACGGCAAAGCAGCTACCGCATCCACCACAGTCACCGTCCCGTTTGGGCTACCTGCCCCAACCAACCCGAACGATGAAAAGACTGCAACGCAGTTCTTCCCGCTACATCAGGCATGCATAAAGTCTATTTCTTCGAATGCTCCGCCTAGTGAACAGGCCGAAGCTTGCAAAAAAGCTGCTGATATTGCTGAAGAGTTCTCCCCTCAAGAGCGGTTCATTGAACGTCGGAGTATCTTCGTCTACACGTCAACAGCCTTTCGGCATAACAAGCAAATGCAAGATGCCTTGAACTATGCCAACAAGGCTGTGGCGGTGGTTGAGCAAGGGTATGACGATGGCTCCGGATCGAGCGCCGCATACGGGGTGCGGGCACAATCCGAAGCGCAGCTCGGAGATCTTGCTAAAGCTTCTGAGGATTTGAATAAAGCGGAAGAGTTTGAACGCAGTGCCATTCTCAGAATGGCTGGCACAGAGGATGCTTTCGTTAAACGCCAGTATGTACCGGTGTTAAAAGGCATGTTGGCGTTTCATGCTCAAGTTCTTTCCGCTCTCGGAAAGCCGGAGGAGGCTGCAGCGAAAACAGCAGAAGCCGAAAAGCTCTAAGCCTGAATCATCGCCTTCCGCACGGTTCCGGCGTACCACTGCGACCCCTTGGGTGTCCGTAGTCCCAGCCCATTGAGCTGAGCGGCAATGGCTCGAAGGGTCATGCCCTCGGCCCGGTGTCGGCGCATCATTTCGACCAACTGCGGCGCGGGCGAAATGGGATCTTTGACCTGCCGAGCCTGGGCGATGGACTCAGCCCAGCGAGGATTGCCAAGCCGGGTACCGCGCTTGCAGGCGGCCTGGAGTGCGCCCTTGGTTCGCTGCGAGATGGCCTCGCGCTCATGCTCGGCAAAGGCCGCCAGAATGTGAATGGTGAGCCGGTTTGCCTGGGGCATGTCGGCGGCGACGAACTCGACGCCGGTCTCCATCAGCCCGGAGATGAAGTGGACGTTACGGGCAAGCCGATCCAGCTTGGCGATCACCAGCGTGGCCTTCTGCTGGCGGCTCAGCTCGATGGCCCGCAGCAGCTCGGGCCGGTTGGTATGGCGCTTGCCGGACTCTACCTCGGTGAACTCGGCGAGCAGGGAACCGGGGTCCCGCCCGGAGCCGAGAAAACGGCTGACCGCCTCCCGCTGTGCGGCGAGCCCAAGGCCGCTCTCGCTCTGGCGCTCGGTCGAAACGCGGTAGTAGGCAATGAACTCAGGCATTAAGCGCCTTGTGCATCTCGGTCATCAGCGTTGGAAGTGAAGCATGAGGGGACTGCCGCACTTCCATCCATCCGCCTGCCGTATAGAAGCTAATCGCAGCCTGGTTAGAACTGACAACCACAAGCCGCCCGATGCTGAATCCGCGATCCCTAATTTCCTGCTCGGCTAAATTCATCAGCTTTATGCCGAGTCCGGCCCTTCGAGCGCGCTGCGCAATCCACAAGTCGTCCACCCACTCCTTAGCTGTATTTAGAACCGCGACCAGTTCTCCGTCCGAGTACGCCAGCCAGGCTTGTGACCAGTTGGTCTCCCCGAGAGGCACCGGCGCTCCCGCGAGAAGCTCGCCGTAGATAGTGTCCGCAATCTTTTGTACAAAGTGCTGGATCGCTCCGGCCTCCTCCCCACGAGCGTGGCGGATTGTAACGAGGCCGATCTGCGGGGCATGGAACTGGAATTCTGAAGCCATCTCAGGCCAGTGTACCCGTCTGAAACCACCGTTTCAGCAAGTACAGACCGCGCCGATACAATTCTCGGCATGGTAGCTAGAGGCTGGCAACTAAGACGCGGCGGCATTAAAGACGACGAAACAACAAAGTTGATGAAGAACCTGCGCGCTCACGGACACGAGGTGGGGAACCCTCAATGTTCTCCGCAAGGGCACCTCACGCTGCCGATAGATGACAAGCCATATACGTTTGACGAAGCCCGAGAACTTCTCCGTCGGGACAGGGAGAAATAACCCACGACAATGCCACTTGTCGGAGGCGCCTGCTCTGTACAAGCACACCACACAGTAGAACAACAAATGACATCTTTATTGAATCGTAAATTGCAAACCCGCAGCCGAGGCTGTGGGTTTGTGGGACGCCTCCGGCGTTCCAAGCTCGCTTGAGCGAGCGGCAAATCCATAGCCTTGCCCGCAGTGCCGCGGCTGCCGGCCCCGGCTACCTCTTTCCCTTGTGAGCCGGTGTGTGGGACGGCTCGGGCGTTGCGGGTGCCGCCTGCGGCTGCTGCTGCGCGGCAAGGTACTGCTCGATCCGGTTCCCCTGCTCCCGGAGATCGTTGATGCCGCTGCGGAAGGGCAGCCAGCCGAACAGCAGGCCGAGGATGATGCCGAGCGCCAGAATCAGGCCGAGCGACAGCCAGCTCGTTTCCTTGATGTTCTGGCGCACCTGGGCGGCGGCCTGCCCGATGTCCCGCAGCGGAGCAGCCATCGCCTGGGTCGTTTGCCGCTCGATCGTGTCGCTCTGCTGCCGCACGGCGTCATGGATGGCCTGAACGGCATTGCGCTCCAGGTTCACCCGGGCATTCTGCCAGTGCACCCGCTCGGCTTCCAGGTTCTTGATCGCGACCTCAGCCCGCTTCTGCAGGTTTTGGGCGGCAATCGCAGACCACTGCTGGAGCTGGGCGAGCTGCTCGATCTGGGCTGTCAGAGCCCGCTGCGTTCCCTGCGCGGACTTGCCGATCCGGTCGGCCTGCTCAATCAAGCCGAAGACCATCATTTCGCCTGCACTGCCTCCTGCTTCTTCCTCTTCCACGCTGCCAAATCCCTCCCTGCTCTACATTCCTAAGCCGAAGCCTTTGATCTCGATCTCGGCTTCCTGCTCCCGGCTCTTCCCGACAGCGGGCTCTTGTTTCAGCTCCGGCTTCAGCTCCAGGTTCGGTTCCAGGTTCGATTCCGGAGCGGCAGGCGCACGTTCCTGCTGGTATGCCTCATAGCGCTCTCGGAAAGCCTGCCTCCCGCGCTCGATCTGCGCGTCTGTAACCAGCTCCGGCCCTGCCCTCTGCTGTTCCTCGGCTGTTCGCTTTTCCTGAGCCGGAGAACCCGGTTGAGTGTTGAATTTCTGCTCTGCATTTTCGGGCCGATGCTCGCGCCAGCGCTCGAAACGGCCGCGCAGCTGCTCGACCCGCTCGGACACACTCTGGGCCGCGGCCACGGCCTTCTCTTTGACTTCGTGGGCCAGCTCGCGGGCAGCCGCTATCAGCTTGTCCAGCCGGGACAGCTCCGCTGCTTCCCGCTCCTGCACTTCTGCGATTTGCTTCTCCCCGTCCTGCTCCAGCTTTTGCACGGCGGCAGCTTCCCCCAGACGCAGTGCCGGCAGCTCGGCCCGCTGCTCGCGCAGCCCGTCTACATGGGCATGCAAGGCCCGCGCCTCGCCTTCCGAGCCGGACAGCAGTTTCGGCTCTACCAGCTCCGCGAGATCGTGCCGCCCCTGGTCGGCCCACGAACGCGCGTCCATACGCTGGTCGGGATGCTGAATATGGCCGTGCCGCTCCATGGCCGTGTTCATCATCTCGACCCATGTCTCGCGCACCTCCATGGGCTTCTCGCGAGCATTCCACTCCGGGTCTTTCTTCGCGCCGTTGCGCTTGAAGAACTGCTCTTCCGAAAGCTCACGGGTGCGCTCATCGATGGCGCGCTCCGAAAACATCAGGTGCAGGTGCGGCTGCTCCATATTGTCCTTGGCGAGTGGCGTATGCACGGCCAGCGTGTAGGCGAAGCGCTCGCCCAACAGCTCGCGCGCCGCATCGCGAGCCAGCTCATTCCGCTGCTCGGGCGCAAGCTCACGCGGGAGCGCTATTTGCAGCTCCGTGTAGGCGCGACCGTTTTTCCGCTCGAAGTCGTCCGCCGCCTGCCAGAATGCCTGCGGGTTCTCACGCGCGAACTCGGGCATGTTGCCCGACTCGACCAGCTCGAGGCCGCCGCGCCGCTCATACTGGCCGTCCCGCGCAAGATACTGCGCGTGCGCCGCCGCGGGCGGTGCGGTACTGGACGACTTCATCACAACGTGAACGATGGCCAAACGGACGAGCCTTTGCCTTTGCTGGTGATTTGCTGTTGCCTCTGCCATGAGCGCCAGCTCAGGCCGCGATCAGTTTGCGGAGCAAACTAGGTATCGCGCATTAGGGTGTTAACGTCGTTTACGTTCCGGTGAGCCTGATTGTATG
>CAXTSG010000122.1:0-8179 GCA_964246825.1 uncultured Acidobacteriaceae bacterium
CGCTTGCCGTGTCCCTGCTGCTGACGTTTCGGCCGATACGCGACCGCGCGGGGGTGCGCATGCTCCTGTGCGTGGCGCTGTTCGGTGCGGCTACCGTGGTCTTCGGGCTGTCGCACTCCATGGCGGTTTCGCTCGCGGCGCTGCTGGCAACGGGCGCGGCCGACATGGTGTCGGTGGTGGTGCGCTCGTCCGTGCTGCAGCTGGCGACGCAGACCGAGATGCGGCTGACGGTTTCAGCCGTGAAATCCATCTTACTGCGCGCGTCGAACGAGCTGGGCGAGTTTGAAAGCGGGCTGACCGCGCACTGGTTCGGCGCGGTGCGCGCGGTGGTTCTGGGCGGAGTGGGCTCGCTCGCGGTGACGGGTGCCTGGGCGGTGCTGTTCCCTGCCCTGCGGCGCGTGGACAGCCTAAGCGCGGAGTCGCTGCTGCCGGCGCGGGTAGAGGAGAATGCGGAGGATGAGATGGCGCTGTGAAACCTGCGGAGGACTGTTCCAAGACGCATTGCAACTTTCTCAGCGCCGTCTTATTGTGAGATGAGAGTGCTTATGCCGGTACGTCAAGTAAATCTGACAGAACATTCCGAGCAGTTTATCGATGCGGGAGTAAGTTCCGGACGCTTTCACAACGCAAGTGACGCGGTGGGGGAAGCGCTGGATCTGCTTGAGGCGCGGGAGGACGAAGCGAAGCTGGCATGGCTGCGTTGCGCCGCTCAGGAAGGCTTTGCTTCCATGGACCGAGGGGAAGGTATCTGCTGCGAATCCGTGGAAGATGTCACGGCTTTTCTGGATCAGCTTGCCGAGGAAGCAGCGGTAGAAGCTCAGCGTGACAAGATTTAAAGGAGAACATCGCCCCGCACTCTTTTCCTATGCCGCGCGGCAGGATATTTGCGAAATTTACGCTGGAGCGTTCGCAACTTCGGCAAGGATGCCGCGGATCGGTATCGGGCTTTGCTGAGGGAGGCTGTCCTTGATGTCGAGAGTAACCCGCTCCGACCCGGAAGCCGGCCGCGGCCGGAACTTTTTGAGGGTGCCCCGACCTACCATCTCTCGTTAAGTCGCCGGAAGGCAAAAGGTCCAGGCGTAAAGTCTCCTCGGCATTTCCTTCTGTACCGGGTCATGGACACGGAGCTACAGATTGCAAGAGTTCTGCACGACAGCCGTGATCTTGCGCTGCATCTTCCGGACGAGTTCCGAAGTGAAACTTCCTAATTAACCCGTCGTGCGCAGCCCGGCGGAGATGCCGTTGATGGTGCCGGCGATGGCACGGTTGATGGCCGGGGTGTCTTCGCCGGCGCGCTTGCGGCGCAGCAGGTCGACCTGGATCAGGGAAAGCGGGTCGACGTAGGGGTTGCGCAGGCGGATGGAGCGGGCCAGCACCTCATTTTTCTCGAGCAGCTCGCGCTGGCCGGTGACCGCGAGCACCGCCCCGAGCGAGCGCTCGTACTCGGCCCGCAGCACGTTGAAGATGCGCTCGCGCACCGCGCGGTCGGGCACGAGCGAGGCGTACAGCGAGGCGATACCCATATCCACCTTGGCGAGCGCGACCTCGACGTTGCGGATGAGGTCGATGAAGAGCGGGAACTCGCGCATCATGGCGCGCAGCCGCTCGGCCCCGCCGGGCTGCTCGCCGTAGCGCGCGAGCGCATGGCCCACGCCGAACCAGCCGGGGATGAGCATGCGGCTTTGCGTCCATCCGAAAACCCAGGGGATGGCGCGGAGGCTGTCGAAGGAGCGCTTGCCGCCGCGCCGGGCCGGGCGCGAGCCGATCTTGGCGTGCTCCAGCTCGGCCATGGGGGTGGCCGTCTCGAAAAAGTCGAAGATGTTGGGGTCTTCCAGGATATTGCCGCGGTAGAAGAGAAATGCATCGGCGGAAAGCGCGTCGAAAGCTTCTTCCCACTCGGGCTTCAGCTCGCCGGTCTGGTGGCCGCCGGCGCGGAGGTTGGGACGGGCCAGCGCATCAAGCGAGGCCGCGATCATCAGCTCCAGGTTGCGCTCGGCCAGCACGGTATCGCCGTACTTCCAGTTGAGCACCTCGCCCTGCTCGGTGATGCGGATGCCGCCGTCGAAGGAGTCGAGCGGCTGCGCGTAGATGGCGCGGTGCGTGGGGCCGCCGCCGCGGCCGACCGTGCCGCCGCGGCCGTGGAAGAGCCGCAGCGTCAGGCCCATTTCGTGCGCGACCAGGTGCAGCGCGCGGTGCGCGCGGAAGATCTCCCAGGTGCTTGAAAGCATGCCGCCGTCCTTGTTGGAGTCCGAGTAGCCGAGCATGATCTCCTGCACATTGCCCCAGCTCGCGAGCAGCCCTCGGTAGTCGGGGTCGCTCCACAGCGAGCGGCAGATCTCGGGCGCATTGCGCAGGTCCTCGATCGACTCGAACAGGGGCACCGGCATCAGCCCCGGGTCGCGCCCGACACGCGCCGGGTTGACGCCGCTGAAGCGCGCGAGCCACAGCACGGCCAGCACATCCTCCTTGCTCGCCGCGCCCGAAACCACATACTGCCGGACGACCTCGGGCGTCGCGCCGCGCTTTACCTCCGCAATCGCCTGGAAGGCGTCCAGAACATCCAGCGTTTGCGCGGTAAACGGCTTCGGCACGGTGCTGCGCATGCCGTCGCAGCCGGCAATTTCTTCCAGCGCCTGCGCGTGGAAACGCGCGTGCTGCCTGACATCGAGCGTGTGAAGGTGCAGACGAAAGGTGCGCGCCTGGAGCAGCAGCGGGTCGATGAGCGCTTCCGCCAAACGGCCGCCGCGGTTCTCGCACAGACTTTGCCGCATAAGCCCGAGATCGGACAGCAGGGCATCGGCGTTTTCATATGCGGGCAGCGCGCTCAATGCGGCTTCCAGGCTGCCGGGCTCGCCCGCCGGCACCCCGAGCGTGTTGGCCAGGCGCGCGCCGATGCAGGCGGCAAAGCGGCGGTAGCTTTCCCACTCGAAGTGCGCCGCAAAGCGCTCGCGGCCCGGGCCGGACTCGAGCGGCCGCAAATACTCCTCCAAACGCGCGCGCAGCTCGGCGCTCGCCCCCACCTGCTGCGTGGAGCTGGTAAGCAGGCTGATAAGCTGCCGCACGCCCTCCTGGTACCGCGCGTGAAGGCGTATGCGCGCATCGTGGATGGCGGTCAGCGTGACTTCCGCGGTAACAAACGGGTTGCCGTCGCGGTCGCCGCCGATCCAGGAGCCGAACTCAAGCAGCAGCGGCATTTCCGGGAGCTCCAACTCGATGCCGTATTCGGCATGGAGCGCGCCGCGAAGCTCGTTGTACAACGGGGCCAGCGTCGCGAAGATGGAAACTTCGTAGTAGTCGAGGCCCATCTTGGTTTCATCCGCGACCGACGGCTGCCGATGGCGTACCTCGTCTGTTTGCCAGAGCGCCGTGATCTCGGCGGTCAGCTCGGCCTGGAGCCGCCCGAGTTCATCATCGGCCAGGGGGATGCGGTCGAGCGATTGGAGCAGCTCGGCCATGCGGCGGCGCTTGAACAGCACCGAGCGCCGCGCGATCTCGGTCGGGTGCGCGGTGAATACCGGCGTGATCGTGATTTTCTGAAGCGCGGCAAGGGCTTCCTCGCCCGAGATGCCGGCGGCGCGCATGGCCCGCAGCGTGCCCCGGAAAGACCCGCGCTGGGCCGCGGCCGCCCCGCTGATCTGCGCCGCGGTACGGCGGCGCTTTCTGTGGTTGGTTTCAGCGAGGTTGGTCAGCTCGAAGTAAAACGCAAACGCGCGCGACAGCCGGTACAGCTCCTCGACCGGGCACCGGCTGATGACAAGCACGGCTTTCTGGAGTCGATCGTCGGCGGCCAGGAGCTCGCCCCAGGCCTGCTCCTCGCGGCGGCGGATCGCGTTCTGACGCAGGTCTTCTACGCGCGCGAACAGCGGCTCGCCGGCCTGCTCGCGCAGCACCTCGCCCAGCAGCATGCCGAGCGAACGCACGTCGCGGCGCAGGGGGGCTTCCCGGTCCTCGGGGGCCTGCGCCAGCAGCTCGGCCAGGCGGGCAGCCCAGGTTTCCGGCTTCCAAAGAGGGGTCGCGGCAGTGTCCATGCCCTTGATTATGACTGAGAAAAGCGATTACGCCCGCAGCGCCGGCGCCGGAAGAATCTCGTCCACGTCGACCCACGCCGTCGGATACACGCCGGTGTAGCAGGCCACGCAAAAGCCGCTGCCCGCGCCGTCGCCCACCGCGTCGCGCAGGCCGCCCAGGGAAAGGTAGGCGAGCGAGTCGGCCTCGATGAATCGACAGATTTCCTGGATGGAGTGATTGGCCGCGATCAGATCCTTTTTGCTGGGGGTATCGACGCCGTAAAAGCAGGGCGAAACGGTGGGCGGACAGGAGATGCGCAGGTGGACCTCGCGCGCGCCGGCCGAGCGCACCATCCGCACGATCTTGCGCGAGGTTGTTCCGCGAATGATGGAGTCGTCGATGAGCACGACGCGCTTGCCTTCGAGCAGGTTCCGCACCGGGTTGAGCTTGAGGCGCACGCCGAAGTCGCGCACCTTCTGCTCGGGCTCAATAAAGGTGCGGCCGACGTAGTGGTTGCGGATGAGCCCGAAGCGGAACGGCAGCCCGGCTTCTTCCGCGTAGCCAAGCGCCGCGGTCACGCCGGAGTCCGGCACGGGCACTACAAGGTCGGCCTCGACGTGCGACTCGCGCGCCAACTGCCGGCCCATGGCTTCGCGCGAGTCCTGCACCCAGCGGCCGAAGATTTTCGAGTCGGGCCGGGCGAAATACACATGCTCAAAAATGCACGAGGACCGCGGCACGCCGGTCGCATAGCGGCGCGAGGTGACGCCGTCCTCGGACACCATGATGAGCTCGCCCGGCTCCACATCGCGCTCATACTTGGCGTGAAGGAGGTCAAAGGCGCAGGTTTCGGAGGCAAACACGATGGTGTCGGGCCCGCCCGGGTTGGCGATGCGGCCCATGGAAAGCGGGCGGAAGCCGCGCGGGTCGCGCGCCGCGAAGATGCGGTCGCGCGTCATCAAGACGAGCGAGAATGCGCCCGCGCCCTGGCGCAGAGAGTCGGCGATGGCATCGACCAGCGTGCCGGCGCTGGAGTGCGCGATGAGCTGGACGATGATCTCGGAGTCGGAGGTGGTCTGGAAGAACGCGCCCTCGCGCTCCAGGCGGGCGCGCATGTTGCCCAGGTTGATGAGGTTGCCGTTGTGCGCGATGGCGATGAGGCCCTTGGTGGAGTCGACGCGGATGGGCTGCGCGTTCAGAAGCGCGGAGTCGCCGGTGGTCGAGTAGCGGGTGTGGCCGATGGCCATGTCGCCGGGCAGCTTCCGGAGCACGTCTTCCGTGAAAATGTCGGAGACCAGGCCCATGCCCTTGATATTCGAGAGGCTCTGGCCGTCGGCGGTGGCGATGCCGGCCGACTCCTGCCCGCGATGCTGGAGGGCGTAGAGCGAGAGGTAAACCTGGCGGGCGGCCTCGGGGTGGTGGTACACGGCGGCCACGCCGCACTCGTCGCGGAAGCCGTCGCCCGGCTCGCGGACGGAGTAGCGGGCGGCGGAGTCGGTGCCGGGGATCGCGGCGAGGGCGGCGCGTTCTTCGGGCGTGGTCGCCTCGGGCGTGCCTTCGAGGAGGAGCAGGCGGCTCACGCCAGTACCTCGGTGAGGATGGGGGTGGCGGTGAGTGCACTTTCAACTGTATTGGCCCAACTGGATCGCAGATCAGCAACATCAGCGTCGATCAGTGTTTTTATACCAATCGGCGAGTCAGCAACACCCATCCGAAGCCGGAATCGATCGCTGGTCACTGTGCCAAGCTTCTGTACCGTCAGTCGTGCGCCCCGTGAGAAAATTTCCTCAACGCAGGAGACCTTCTGCGGCGCGCAAGCAATTACGATGCTTGATGCAGCTTCATCAAATAACTTGAGTGCAGTGCCGGGAAGCAACACATCAACCCCGGTACCGAAGACGAAGCATCCTTCCGCAAGGCACACAGCTAGTCCTCCGTCCGAGATATCGCGAGCGGCATGTAGGAGCCCTTCAGCGGCCAGTTTCGCCAAGTAGTGATGCAATTCTGCTTCATCTGCGAGACAGACAGCGGGTGGCGTACCCCAGAGACTGCCAAAGATGTTTTGGGCGTACGCGGATGATCCTAGCTCCGCAAGCACTACCCCTCCACCAATGCCGTTACTGAGCAGGAGCAGAATATCGCCAGGATTCGCGAAGTCAGCTCCAATCGCTTTCGTTACATCGTCCAGCACACCCACAACCCCAAGCACCGGCGTCGGATAAATCCCTTCCCCGCGCGTTTCGTTGTACAGGGAAACATTTCCTCCGGTAATCGGCGTCCCCAGCGCGGTACAAGCCTCGGCGATCCCGTCGATCGCGTCCGAAAGCTGCCGCATGATCTCCGGCTTTTCCGGGTTGCCGAAGTTGAGGCAGTTGGTCGCGGCGACCGGCGTTGCGCCGGTACAGGCGACCTTGCGGGCGGCCTCTGCAACAGCGTGCATCGCGCCGAGTTTCGGATCGAGGTAGCACCAGCGGCCGTTGCCGGCGAGCGCCATGGCCAACCCTCGCTCGCGGCCCGGCGTGCCCGAGCCCTTGATGCGCATGACACCGGCCTCGCCACCCGGGCCCTGCACGGTGTTGGTCTGCACCATCGAGTCGTACTGCTCATACACCCAGCGCTTCGAGCAGATGTTGCTCGAAGCGAGCAGTTGCTTCAACTCGGCCAGGTAATCGTGCGGGCCGTTCAGTTTGGCGAGCACATGCGGCGGCGGGTCCAAAGGCACAGGCGCTTTCCACTCGCCCACGGGCCGGTGATAGAGCGGCGCGTCATCGGTCAGCGACTCATTCGGAATATCCGCAACCAGCACCCCATGGTGCCGCACCCGCATGCGGTTCTCCGCGATCACCTCGCCCGCAACCACAGCGTCCAAACCCCACTTGGCGAAGACCTCCAGCACTTCCCGCTCGCGGCCTTTTTCCGCGACTAGAAGCATCCGCTCCTGCGACTCACTCAGCATAATCTCGTAGGAGTTCATGCCGGTTTCGCGCTGCGGGATGCGGTCGAGCTCGATCTCCACGCCGACGCCGCCGCGCGCGCCCATCTCGCAGGTCGAGCAGGTCAAGCCCGCCGCGCCCATGTCCTGAATCCCGAGAACGGCACCGGTCGCCATGGCTTCCAGGCAGCCCTCCAGCAGCAGCTTCTCCATGAATGGGTCGCCGACCTGCACGTTGGGCCGCTTCTGCTCCGAGCCTTCGGTAAACTCCTCGCTCGCCATGGTCGCGCCGTGGATGCCGTCGCGCCCGGTCTTCGCGCCCACGTAGATCACCGGGTTCCCGACGCCGGTCGCCTTTGCGTAAAAGATCTCATCGCGCCGGACCAGGCCCAGCGCGAAAGCGTTCAGCAGTGGATTGCCCGAGTAGCACGCCTCGAAGCGCGTTTCCCCGCCCAAATTCGGTACACCGAAACAGTTGCCGTAGTGCGACACGCCCGCAACCACGCCCTCCATGACCGCGTGGTTGCGCCGGACCGTGTTCTCCTCTATGCCGGGCTCGGCCGTGAGCGGCCCGAAGCGCAGGGAATCCATCACGGCGAGCGGCCGCGCGTTCATCGTGAAAATATCGCGCAGGATGCCGCCGACGCCGGTGGCCGCGCCCTGGAACGGTTCGATGTACGAAGGATGATTGTGGGACTCGATCTTGAAGGCGCAGGCCCAGCCGTCGCCCACGTCGATGATGCCGGCATTCTCGCCCGGGCCCTGCACCACGCGCTCGCTTTTGGTAGGCAGGCGCTTGAGGTGGACGCGCGAGCTCTTATACGAACAGTGCTCGCTCCACATCACGCTGTAGATACCCAGCTCCGTGAGCGAGGGCACGCGGCCGAGCGTCGCTTCAATCCGCGTGTACTCCTCCGGCGTGATGGAGTGCTGCTTCAGAAGCGCGGCCGTCACCACGGTCGGCTGCGGGACGGACTCGTTTGCATAGGGCGGGCGGGGTTCGGATTCAGCCATGGCACTGCGGCCATTGTCGCATGCGCCGTGAACAGAAGATGAATGTGCGCCTACAACCCATCGGCCGCTGCGCGCACCGCGCGCACATGCCCGGGCCCGGTGCGGCAGCAGCCGCCTACCACCCGAGCGCCGGCCCGGAACCAGTCTTCCGCCAGCTTCCCGAAGCCCTCCACGTCCGCCTCGCCGGTCCAGCAGCGGGGCGCCGGGGGGCCCCCCCCCCCCCCC
>CAXTSG010000122.1:8189-8848 GCA_964246825.1 uncultured Acidobacteriaceae bacterium
AGCGGGCCCACGAGTGCCGGCGCAACACAGTTCACCCCGACCGCCGCGACTCGCGGCACCCGGTCCAGCAGCCGCGCCGCGTCGCGCAGCGGCTCGCCATGCGCTGTGTGCGCCCCGTCGCGGCAGGTAAATGATAACCATGCGCTTACACGGGGCCAAAAACGCAGCGCGGTTTCAATGGCCCGCGCTTCCGCAAGCGACGGCAGCGTTTCAAACGCGAGCAGATCGGCATCGGTCCTTGCGAGCGCCGCGATGCGCGGCTCATGGAAGCGCAGCAGCTTCCACCATTCCTCGCTGTCTGAAGTAAAGCCGTACGCTCCCGTGAACTCCGCTCCATTGGCAAGCGCTGCGCCGTAGGGCCCCAGGGAGGCCGCGATCAGCACCTCCGGGCGCCCTGCCTCGGCGCGCGCCTCGGCGGCCAGCGCCACCGCGCGCCGCAGTGTATCCGCCTCCAGCGTTTCGGCTTCCTCCTGAGTGTGAGCCAGACCCGCCGCGAGGAAGCCCATGGCGGAAACCTGGTAGCTCGCTGTCAGCAGGATGTCGGCCCCGGCTTCAAGGTAGCTTCGGTGGACGGCTCGGACGGCCTCGGGCGCGTTGCCGATGGCGGCGGCCGACCAGAGCGGACCGTCGACGTTTACCCCGCGCGCTTCGAGCTCGGT
>CAXTSG010000123.1:0-3585 GCA_964246825.1 uncultured Acidobacteriaceae bacterium
GGACCGGACAGCGAAGGACAGGAAGCAGTTTTGGAGGATCCTCGGCGAACACAGGAGCAGGATCGAGTCGCTGGAGCGCGGAAAGCCCTGCATTTAGAACCGCACCCGCGCCGCCAGTTGCAGCAGCCGCGCGGGCGCGGCATTTTGAACCGCTCCAAAGTTTCCGCTTGCGATATTGCCGTTCACGGCCGCCGGCCCGAAGAACTGACCGTGATTGAAAACATTCAGCGACTCAAGCCGCAGCTCCAGCGTCGCGGTTCCGGCTCCGTCCCCATGGAGCGCGGTGGTCTTCGACAGGGCAATACGGGTATCCTCCGCGCCGGGTCCGTAGAAGAACCGCCGCCGCGCATCCCCCAGGGTGCCGAGCGCAGGCACCGTAAATAGCCCTGTTTGAAAGGCCGGCGCACCGGGCCGTCGATGCAGCTTCAGGTCGCCGCCCGCGAACTGCGGCTCATCAATGCCATTGTTGTTAATGCCGTTCGGCTGTGTACCGAGCAGGGAAGTATCGTTGTTGTTGAACAGCGTGACCGGGAAGCCCGTGCTCCAGCGCGTCAGTCCTGAAATCTCCCAGCCGCCCGTCAGGCGCGGGTACTTCGTCGACAGCTTTTCCAAGGGAAGGTCATAGCGGTACAGGGCGACGGCATTGTGCGTCAGGTCAAAAGCGGACAACGCCCGGCTGCGGCCCGCGCCGCCCGGCACCGCGTCCGGGTACACAGCCTCCGCTAGGCTTGAGGACTGATCGATAGACCGGCTCCAGGTATAGCTGAACTGCACAAATAGGCTGCGCGTGCTGCGGCGTAGGCTCAGCTCTAAAGCATTGTCGTGCGCGTTCGCAAGGGTGCGCTGCAGGTTCACACTGCCGAAGGCCGGGCCGAAGGCGCTCCGGGTGCCTTGCACTGCCCGGCCTGCCGCGGTCATGAAGCTGCCGCTTTCCCCAAACGGTCCGCACGTAG
Source organism: uncultured Acidobacteriaceae bacterium (assembly GCA_964246825.1). Lineage (GTDB taxonomy): Bacteria > Acidobacteriota > Terriglobia > Terriglobales > Acidobacteriaceae > EB88. The sequence continues at coordinate 954 of CAXTSG010000123.1, forward strand.
CCGAGCCCGGCGTAACGCTCGCGGCAGTGCTCAGCGAAAGGCACAGCGCCGGGTCGCCCGGGTTCGCCTCCTGATCCACCAGGAGGTGATGCGCCTCCGTGCCGACATAGCTCACGGTGAGCGCTGTGCGCGCGGCAAGCTCCCGCTCGATGGAAACGGTGTAATTCTCCGCATACGGCGTCACATTTTTGTTGGAGTACGCGGGAATCCCGGTCAGCGGCTCAAAGCCGCTCCAATCGACTGAGTTGTTGGGGTGCGCCCGCGAAGCGCCGAATGCGACCGGCTGCAAAGGAAAGCGCTGGCCCACGCTGACGCCGGTGGCGGCCGCTACGAAGGGCTGGTCGAAGAGCGTCGGCGCGGCGCTGGTATCGGTAAAGCCGTAGGGCGGGTTGCCGCTCATCACCCCGGCTGAAAGCCCTTCGATCGCGCTGTAGTAGAGGCCGTATCCGGCGCGGATCACAGTCGCCCCGGGGCGGCCGAGCAGCCATCTCGTTGTCCCGGTCGCGACGGGCGACCAGGACAGCGCCGCGCGCGGCGCAAAGTTTGCATACCGCGCAGGCGCGAGGGTGTCCGCAACGCCCGGGTCGCCCGGAAACAGGATGCCTTTCGGCGCGCCCGGAAACACAATGGACTGCTCTGCGGGGTCCAGCGTCAACAGCTGGTTGTACTTTTCCGACCAGGGCGGCAGCAGGTCCCAGCGCAGCCCGTAGTTGAGCGTCAGGGTCGGCCGCGCGCGCCAGCTGTCCTGCGCATACAAGCCTACATAGTGGTTGCGATTGTAGAAGTTCTCTCCCTGCCCCTGGGTATAGCTTGAATCCACGCCGATTAGAAAGTCCGCGAAATCCGAGCCCGTTTCGCTGCCGGTAAAGGAGAAGCTGCCGTTGCCGTACACATCCGGGTGCGTGTTGATCTGGTCCCAATGCGCCGAAGCTCCGAACGAGAAGAGGTGTTTGCCGAAGGCAAGCGAAACATCATCCGTAAGCTCCGAAGTGTTTTCCGCTTGCGACAGGCTCGTCACATCCACGCCCATCGTGAACGAATTGAAGATGACGTTGGCGACGCCCTCCTGCCCGGGCAGCAGCGGCACAATACCCGAGGTGCCCGCCCCTGTCACAAAGCCCTGCAAAAGGAGCGAGATGCCGGTACCCCCGCGCGGCCGGCCGGCGATCGCGGCATTGCGCATGAAACTCGCGTGCGCGGCATGGGTGCCGCGGCTGCCCAGCACAGTGGTGAAGTTGAGCGCGTAGAGCTGAGCCCGCCCATCGTTCTCGGCGTTAAAGCCCGGGACCGTTGCGCCGCCCTCCCCAGTCGGGTAGGGATTCAGCAGAAAATAGTCATCCACAAAGCCGTAGACCGCCAGGTTTCCCGCGGGGAGCGTGCGATCCAAACGCACCGAGCCTTTGTCGTCGCGAAGCTGCTGCGCGTAGCTTGAAGTGGAAAAAGTGGTGTCATTCACGTTCGGCACCGGGATGTACCGCAGCAGCTGCCGCGCCGGCGCTGAAACAGCACCGGCCGGGATGCTGCCGCCCGGAAACACACAGGGGCTGCACGCAGGGGTGTAATACGGCTCGCCCCGCGTGACCGCGCGACCCAGCTTTGCACTCAAGGCTCGCGCCAGGGCATCCCCGCTTACCTTGCCGGTAAGCGCGCTTGCCTGGTCCAGGAGGTTTCCCGCGCGGTCGGCGAGGGAAGGCACCGCAATCTCGCCCGTGTCAATGCCCTCGGCTTGACGAGTGCCCTGGTAATCCGCAAAGAAGAACAGGCGGCGCGCCCGCGGCACCGGGCCGCCGAGGGTGCCGCCGAACTGGTTCTGATGGAGAGGCGAGCGCGTCAGCGAAAAGTAATTGCGGGCATCGAGCGCCGTGTTGCGAAAGTACTCATACGCGCTCCCGTGCGGCCGGTCGCCGCCGCTCCGAGTCTCTACCAGCACCTGCCCGCCGCTTCCGTTGCCGAGCCTGGCATCGAAGCTGCCGGTCAGCACCTCCAGCTTTGCCACCGAATCCAGCGAGGGCACAATCGCCATGCCCATATTTTCATCTTCCTGTACATTGGACCCGTTCACGCGAAAGCTGTTGGCCGTTTCCCGCTGCCCGCTGACGGAAAGCGCCCCAATGTCAAGATCCCCCGAGGGCGGCGTGCTCGCCACGCCGCTCATCACCACCGCATTCGGCTGCGCCGAACTTACCGGTACTACCCCGGGAGCCGTGGCAAGCAGGTCCGTAAGGCTGCGCTCGTTCAGCGGCATTGCCGCCAGCTCCCGCGCTTCCAGTACGCTGCCCGCTTCTGTTTGCGCGGGGTCCGGCCGGGCTCCTTCGCTCGCGTCCACGGTGACCTGCTCTGCGTGCTGCGCGATTTCCAGGCGAATCGTCCATGTCGGAGGGTCCCCAAGGCTGCCGCTGCTTACACTCGGCGCAAAGCCGCTTGCGCGCACGGTCAACGTATATGGCGTTCCCGCGCTCCCGCGTACCTCAAAGCGGAACCGTCCGGCCGCATCGCAGCGGGCTTCCATCGCCGGCAAATGATCTGCGGCAAGCGTGACGGAAGCAGACGCCGCCGCCGCGCCGCTGCCGTCCACAACAGAGCCTGAAACAACGATTGTCCCCGGCTCCACCTTCTTGTACACGGCAAGGGG
>CAXTSG010000123.1:3595-8839 GCA_964246825.1 uncultured Acidobacteriaceae bacterium
CCCTATGATGGCAGCAGGTACCGCAGCCGGCCGGCTGTGTGTTGACCGCGCGGGAACCCATGGATCTCGGCCAAGAGGAGCGTGGGTTCCCGCATTTCTGAACTGAGTTCAATATACGACAACTTTGGTCCGTGATGTTGCCGGGTGAGTGCCGGGTGACAAGTGCCGCTCCCCGGACTTACCAAAGATTCCTGCACCGCCCCGAGCCCCGCTGTTACCGTAGGCAGAGTAAACGTTGTTCAGCGCACAAAGAAGCGCGACCGCCGACCTTCCGCGTGGAAGGAAGCTCGCTTTCTTTTCGCGGGACGCACCATCGAACCAGATGCTGTTCTTTCTCCGAAGAACAGGGAAGGCCGACCTTGACGTTATCTCCCTCGACTCTGTCCGCCGCGGGCCGCCGCATGCTTGCTGTTGCCACCGCCGCGCTCGCTTCCGCCGCGCCGCTCCACGCCGTCGCTGTCCATGGAACCGTGACCGACCCGCTCAATCAGCCGATCGTCGGCGCTGTGGTTGCCCTTGTCGACAATGGTCGCATTATCGTTTCCGTATTTACCGCCGGCGACGGCAGCTACCGTCTGTCTACCGCCACGCCGGGGCGCTTTTATGTGCTGGCCACGGGCAACAACTTCCGCCAGCTTTCCACGGAAAGCTTTTATGGCAGCGCCATGGGCAGCATCGAGCGCAATGTCGTGCTTGAGCCTGACACCGTGCGGGAGTCCATCATCGTAAGCGCGACTGGCACGCCCCTGCCGCAAACGCAGATCAGCGCTTCCGTGACAGAGCTGAGCCGCACAGACTTTGCCGACCAGCAGAGTGTGGTGGACGCGCTGCGCACCGTGCCCGGCTTCTCGCTTGCGACCACGGGCGAGCGCGGCGGGGTGACTTCGCTCTTTATCCGCGGCGGCAACTCCGACGACAACCGGGTGCTGCTCGACGGAGTGCCGCTGGAAGATGTCGGCGGCATCTTCGACTTCACTAACGTGGCGACCACGGGCATCGGCAGCGCCGAGGCTTACCGAGGGCCCGACAGCGTGGTCTACGGCACCGATGCCGGGGCCGGCGTGGTCGCGTTCTCCACCCCGCGCGGGTCCACACCCTTTCCCTCACTGTTTTATGAGGGCGACGGCGGCAACTTCGGCACCTACCGCAATGAGGTCCAGGCCGGCGGCACCTACAACAAGCTCGACTACTACGGCGCGTTCGGCGACTTCCAGACCGCCAACACTATTGAGCAGAACAAGTACCACGACGTCACCTCCGTCGCGAACCTGGGCTATGCGGTTTCGACCGCAACCCACGCGCGCCTGACGGTACGTAATAGCGATTCCGCCGAAGGTACACCGGGGCAGTTCGCTTTTACGCGCACGCCCACCGACCAGAAGCAGGGCGACCAGGACCTGTACCTGAGCGGCACGCTCGACCACAGCTTCTCCGACCGCTGGCAGGCGGAAGCCGAGTACGGGCTGGCCCGCAAGCGGGAGCGCGTGCAGCAGTTTGCCCCGACCGGCACGCTGCATGAGTCCGCCGATCCGAACGATCCGTTGAACGGTGACTACCTGGGCCAAATTGTCACAGTGACCGGAGCGAACGGCTACACAGTGATGGGGCAAACCGTGACCGGCTATGCCTTATATCCGACGTATCTCAGCGACTCAGCCTCAAACCGCGACTCACTCCACGCGCAGACCAGCTACGCCGTGACCCCGCACCTGCTCGGAGTGCTCGGCTTTCGCTATGAGGATGAGCGCGGCCTCTACGCCGCTACCCCGATCACCCGCACCAACTACGACTACACGGCGGCCCTGCAAGGAGACTTCAACGGCCGCTTCTTCTACACGCTGGGCGGCGGCGTGGAGAAAAACGGACTCTTCGGCACGGTCGGCGCGCCGCATCTCGGGGCGTCCTATTACCTCACGCGGCCCGGCCGCGGCCTGCTGCGAGGCACGCGCCTCAACGTCAACTTCAGCAAGGGCTACAAGGAGCCGACGCTCGGCCAGCAATACGGCTCGCTGCTGGCGTTCTTACAGCAGAACGGCGGCTCCGGCGTCGTGAACCAGTATCCTGTCCCGCCGATCGGTGCCGCGCTGACGCGCTCCTACGACGGCGGCTTGGAGCAGAGCATCGCCAGCGAGCGCCTCCTGCTCAAAGTTACCTACTTCCACAACGAATTCGGCAACCAGATTGAGAGCGTTTCGCCCACGGCGGTGCCGCAGCTGCTGCCGCAGCTCAGCCCGGCGCAGCAGGCCTCGCTTGCTGCTTTTCTTCAGGCAAACTATGCCTACGGCATCGACCTGAACTCACTCTCGTTTCGGGCGCAGGGCGTCGAGTCCGAGCTTCAGTACAGCCCAAAGCGAAACCTCTTTCTGCGCGGCGGCTACACCTACCTGGACGCGGTCGTGCAGCACTCCTTCAGCTCGGACGCGCTTGACCCATCCCTGAACAGCAATCCCGCGTTTCCCAACATCCTGATAGGGAACGACTCACCGCTCATCGGCGCGCGCCCCTTTCGGCGTCCGCCGCACACAGGCTTTGTCTCGGCCACCTACACCGGCAAGAAGTGGAGCGGCATCGCCACCACGGCCTTTGCCGGCCACGCCGATGACTCGACCTTCCTGGGCGGCGCGGACGCGAACTTCGGCAACTCGCTCCTGCTGCCGAACCGCGACCTTGACTACGGCTACGCCACCCTGAACGCCGGAGCAACCTACCAGGTAAGCACCCGAATCGGCGTCTACACGCAGCTTGACAATCTCCTGAGCCAGCAGCACATCAGCCCGATCGGCTATCTTTCCACGCCCATGACGGCGCGCGGCGGCGTGCGAATCACACTGGGGCACACTGAAAAGTAAAACTTGCACCGCCAAATACATCATTGATGCTATTGTTGATGCCAAGGAGGAACCATGCGAACCACTGTAACGCTCGACGACAAATTGCTGGCAGATGCAAAATCCTATACAGGAATACAGGAGACAGCCACGCTACTTCGTATGGGGCTAACCTCCCTCGTGCAAAGGGAAGCAGCTCGACGTTTAGCTCGTTTAGGTGGAAGTGACCCGAATGCAAGCGTGCCCCCGCGGGAGCGTCCGGAAGAGTGATCCTGGTAGATACCTGCATATGGATTCTGCATAATAGGGTGAATGATGCGATCCTCTTCAAGCTGCTTGAAGAGGATCGCATCATCACTCATCCGTTTGTCATTGGCGAGCTTGCCATGGGCAGCCTTGCCCGGCGCGAAGCCTTCTTGATTTCACTCCGCAAGCTACCGGTCGCGGAAAGTGCACACCATGAAGAGGTTTTGAGCTTCGTAGCTGAACACCAACTCTTTAGTAGTGGTATCGGCTACATCGATGCCAGCTTGCTGGTTGCTGCCAAGCTCACGAACGAGTGTGTCCTCTGGACACGCGACAAAAAGCTCCTCGCAGTCGCGGAACGCTTGAACCTGGCCTGGCACGAACCGAAGTCGTCCTAGTTCCACCCGCGCTCAATACCCGCGATGCCGCAAAAACTCCCCGATCACGTTGTACATTGCATCTGCGGCCAGGTTCAGCCCGATCGTAGTCGCTAAAACCTTATTGGTTTCCAGCGCCGGCGTTCCCAGCACCGGGTAGTAGACCTCTTTTGCCAGATAAGCCGCGCCCACCGTGCCGCCCAGGACAGGGAAATTCACGGTCCTGTTCCCGGCATCGGTATGAGTTACCAAAATCCCCTCAAACGCATGCGCCAAACGCCGGCCGCCGCTGTAGGGCGCGCCGAGCGGTACATAGCGAGGGTCCATATTGAAGAGCATCGGGATCGCCAGGTTTTGCAGCGCGGTCTGCGTTTCCGCCTCGCCGAGGCCCCCCGCGAAACGCCGTTCGCGGGACCGAAGATCATTCTCCACCTGATCCTTCCAGACCAGCAGCGCCTCGCCGTAGCCCTCATAGGCGGCGTTGTAAGTTGCGTTGCCGTTCCAGGTGCTTCCGTCGTTCGGCTTCGGGTCCTGCGGGCGGTTCTCGATCAGGTTGATGTTCGGCAGCCCGGCGGTCAGCGCCGCGCTGATAAAGTTGCGTGGCGCATACGTGCTGCGCGCCCAATAGATCAACTTGCCGCCGATCGAAAGGGGATAGTAGGAGTCGTCCGTGGCCCGGCCGTGAAGGTCATACATTGTCATGTCCGGCTCGCGCGCCGCGCGTACCAGCTCATGCGCGACATTGGTCGCCATGTCTCCAAGCAGGCTGTATGCCACGTAATGCGTGACGAAGTGAGTAGAGTTCAGCTCCGGCGCGTGAAAGGCATCCGCATAAAACGCCTTCGCGAGATACGCCGCGGCTACCGTGCCGCCCAGCTTGGAATAGTTGGGCACAAGCGCACCCGTATCACTGCGCGTCACCACGATGGAGGCCGCGGCATTCTCCATGCGCTGGCTCAGGTCAGAGTTGACCGGTGCCGGAATGTAGCGTGCCTGCTGGTGCAGAACAAGCGGCAGCGCAAGATTGCTGAGGAGATCCCGCGTTTCCGCCGCGGCAAAGCCGACGGCAAGCCGGTCGGCGTGGTAGCGCAGCGTCTTCTCATTCACATGGAACCAGTCATTCAGCTGGTCGCCGTAGGTATTCAGCTCCTGCTGATAGTTCGCGTCCCCGCTCATGGGGCGCTCCGGCGCGGCGGTGATATGAGGAACACCGGCAATGGCAAAGGCTTCCGCGAAAGTGCGCAAAGACCCGATGCTGCCGAAATAATAGGAAATTTTGCCCGGCACATTGGTGCGGGCGGAGCCGGGCGTAATGCGGAAGTTGCGAGGCAGCACCAGGGGCTGCGCCCCCGGTACTGCCGCCGCGCGCACAAGGGCCGGGTCGGCTGCCGGCGCATTGGACGGAGGCGAGGCCGCTGCACTGCCCAGGAACGACGACGCCCCGGGCGCTTGCGCGAGACAAGCGGCCCCGGCTGCCATCTGGCCCAGCAGCAAGGATTGGAGACAAAGCTTCACCAACCGACCCATGTGACTAAAATCCTTAAGGAAAGTGGTTACTTGGAGACTACCGCATCTCCGGCAAGGGCAACTCCTTCCCATGGACCTGCATCTCCGCCCGCTGTGTTCAAATCGGGAAAACTTTACCAAAGTCCCGGTACGAAAGTTCTAAGTTTGACCCGAACAGGGGAGCTCCAAGAGCAGGAACGCCTCATTTCCCGCATGGAAATAATCTTTTGAGAACAGCAAAAAGCCCCGCGGAGGCGGGGCTTTTTGCCTGGTTCGGTGCGGAAGGC
>CAXTSG010000124.1:0-8687 GCA_964246825.1 uncultured Acidobacteriaceae bacterium
TCACAGTACAACGCACCCTTATTCGGAGGTCTCTTGCATCGCACTCGAACGATCGCTCTTTCCGCATTTGTCCTCGCCGGTACGGCTGCCGCGGTCGCGCAGTCCACAGCGACGCTGTCCGGCAGCGTCACGGACCCTTCCGGTGCCGTGCTGCCGCGGGCCAAAGTGATCGTTCATGACCTCGGCACCGGCACGGATCGCGTCACGGAGTCCGATGCCGCGGGCAGCTACAACGTGCCGTCGCTGCAGCCGGGCAACTATAGCGTGACCGTGCAGACCGCGGGCTTCGCCGACTTTCGCATCCCGAGCATCGCGCTGGAGGTCGATCAAACCGTGACCGCGAACGCCAAGCTGGGGCTTGCCTTGGCCGGCGAGGTGGTCCAGGTGCAGGGTGCCGCGCCAATCCTCAACACGCAAACCATTACTGTCGGCCAGGTTATCGACCAGAAAACCGTGCAGGAGATTCCGCTCAACGGCCGCCACTTTCTCGATTTGACGAATCTGACGCCGGGCACCGTGGTGCCGCCCGTAACAGGCTCGCTTACAAGCGCCAGCCGCGGCCTCGGCGCGAACTCCTTTGATACCGCCGGCAACCGCGAAGACACCGTCAACTTCATGATCAACGGCGTGAACCTCAATGACATCACGCAGAACCAGATCACCTTTCAGCCGTCCATCAACACGACCGCCGAGTTCAAGATCGACAACTCCACCTACTCGGCCGAGTACGGGCGCTCATCCGGCTCCATCATCAACGTGGCAACGCGCTCCGGCACCAACGCCTTCCACGGCGAGGCATTTGACTACCTGCGCAACAACTACTTTGACGCCCGCAACTACTTCAATGCGAAGCCCGCGCGGCAGAATCAATTCATCCGCAATAACTTCGGCGGTGCCTTCTCCGGGCCCGTGTTCCGTGACAAAACCTTTTTCTTCCTCAGCTACGAGGGCCTGCGCCAGCAGCAGCAGATCCTATTCAACCAGACGGTTCTAAATCCCGCGCAGCGCGGGCAGCTTGCGGCTAGCCCGGTCGGCACGGGGTACGCCCAGCTGGTCAACCTGATCCCCGCCGGCAATAATTCCGCCGGCACGGTCTTTCAGGGCTCGGCCCCCGGACCCGTGCGCACCGATCAGTTCTCCGGCGATCTGCTCCACACACTTTCAAGCAGCGACAACCTCCATGCCTACTACGCCTGGCAGCAGGATGCCCGCACCGAGCCCGCGCTCCAGGGCAACAACATCCCCGGCTTCGGAGACCGCCGCACGGCGCACCGGCAGATCGGCACGCTTAACGAGGTGCATGTTTTCTCGCCGAATGTTGTGAACGAAGCGCGCGTCGGCTTCAACCGCATCGCCATCTCCTTTGTTCCCAATAGGCCCGAGAACGCAAAGGCATTCGGCATCAACACCGGCGTCCCGTTCAGCAATGCGCTGCCGTTTCTTGAGTTGCAGGATATCGGCCTCATCGCGGGCGGCCCGTCGGGCGAGCCGCAGGGGCGCTTTGTGACGACCGGGATCTTCTCGGACACGCTTTCCATCAACAAGGGCAGGCACACGGTGCGCGCCGGCGGCGAGTTTCGCCGCGCCGTTGTGGATTCGTTCTCGCAGAACCCCGGCACCGTGGTCTTCGCCAATACTGCAAACTTTATCAACGGCCTGGCTGACAGCTTTTCCGTTACGCCGCAGGAGGTCGTCAGCCGGGTGTTTATCAACGCGGTCGGCGGCTTTGTGGATGACAACTATAAGCTCACGCCGCACTTCAACCTGGAGCTCGGCTTCCGCTATGAGTGGAACGGCACGCCGACCGAGGGCGGCGGACGCTTCATCAACTTCAACGCGGCAAATGCCACGCTCGACCGCACCAATCAGCCTTATAACCAGAATTACAACTACGAGCCGCGCGCGGGCTTTGTGTGGAACCTGCTCGGCAACGAGAGCACGGTACTGCGCGGGGCCTACGGCATCATGGCCGACCAGCCCGTGGCGGGCGTGGTGACGGGCCTGGCGGGCAATCCTCCGAACGCCGCGCCGGTAAGCGAGACCGCGTCCACAACCGGCCCGCAGCTGCCGGTCGGCACCCTGTCGCAAACGGCGACCGCTTCAGCCCTTGCGCCGAGCGCGGTGAACCCGAAGCTGACGAATGCCTACACCGAGGACTACAACCTGAACGTGCAGCAGCAGCTCGGCGCCGGCACCGTGCTACAGCTCGGCTACTTCGGGTCTGAGGGCAAGCACCTCCGCATCCAGCGCAACCTCAACCAATTTTCCTATTCGAGCGGCAAGGCCATGCGCCCGTATACGAATGTCGCGGCGGCTTCGGCGGTCAGCGCCATCGACCCCGGAGCGGCGCTCGGCAACATCCCCTACATCGATTCCGACTCGCTTTCCAACTACAACGCGCTGTGGGTGACGGTCCGCAAGGCGCTGGCGCACGGCATCCAGGTGAACTCCACCTACACCTGGTCCAAGTCGCACGATCTGAACTCGCTCGGCTCGCAGGGCGGCTACACCCTCCAGAACAATACCAATCCGAAAGGCGACTACGGCCTGTCGGACTTCGACGTTCGCAACCACTTTGTCTTCTCGGGCACCTGGGACCTGCCCTTCAAGGGCAACCGCTTTGTGGAAGGCTGGCTGCTGGCCAACATCACGCAATTGCAGGACGGCAACCCGCTCAACGTGGTCACAAGCTCCACCTACAACGGAGTTTCCGGCACGATCCGGCCTATGGTGCTGGGCAGCTGGCAGACAAGCCGCGGCGCGGAGGTTGGCGGCCTGGTACCGTACATCCACGCCACAAGCGGCGGCCCGCTCGTGTGCACCGCGGTGACCGCGGGCTGCACCTTCTACGCACAACCCGCCGGCTTCGGCAACCTACAGCGCAATACCCTGCACGGTCCGGGGTTTGAGGACTCTGACATTTCGCTGGAAAAGACGACCAAGCTGGTGGAAGGCAGCGCCATTGTTCTGCGCGTGGATGCTTTCGACTTTCTCAACCACGTCAACTTCGGCAACCCGAACCTGACCGCCACCGGCTCGGCTACCAGCACCTTCGGCGAGATCAGCTCAACGCGCACGGCCATCGGCGACGCGGGCTCATCGCGGCAGCTACAGTTCGCGCTGCGATATGAGTTTTAGGCCGGTCTACGATCGAATGGGTACGGCCCTCCTGCTCTTCGGCAGTGAGGGCCGTTTCTTCGCATTTACAGCTCTGTCTTTCTCGGGATTCAGCAATGTTTCCTGCGGACTGCGCTACTTCTTTTCCCGCTCCAGCGCATCAAGCCGCGCGTCGTGGCGGCCCAGCATGAGGTGGATATCGTGAAGGGTGTCGGCGACTCGATCGACTCGCGCAATCAAGTCACGCTGCACCGTATCGACGCGGTGAAGAATCTCCGATCGCATCTCTTTGACGTCGGTCCGCAGGTCGTCCATGCGCTTATCCACTTGATCCATGCGCTTGTCCGAGCGCCGGATAGCCAGCAGCACCGTAACCGTCAAAGGCCCGCAAACACGTACTGGTGCCAATCACCCCTGCTGAAGCATACCGCGGAACCGGACGCCGCGCCTCTATGGAACCGAAGCGTAAGCAGTTCTAGTCTCCCTCCCCGGCTTTTCTCTGCGCGATCTCCTCCAGCTGCCTGCGCCAGTCCAGCGTATCCAGGAAGCCGCGCTTTTCCCGCCAGCCCTCTTCCACAATGATGTGCAGCTCCAGAAACACGCGCGTGCCCAGAAGCTGCTCAATCTCCCTACGGGCCGAGGCCCCGATCGCCTTCAGCTTCACGCCGCCCTTGCCGATCAGGATGGCTTTTTGCCCATCGCGTTCGCAGTAGATCGCAGCCGCGATGCGTGTCAGCGGCAGCTTTTCGTGCCCGGCATCCAGCCTGGAGCGGCGCGCCCGCGGCTCTTCCCACTGCTCAATCACCACGGCGCTTGCATACGGCACCTCTTCGCCGGTTTCCATCAGGATGCGCTCGCGGATCAGCTCGGCCGCCAAAAAGCGCTCCGGCTGATCGGTGAACTGGTCCTTCGGGAAGGGGCGCTTGCCTTCCGGCAGATACTCCACCAGCTTCTCCACCAGCAGCTCCAGCCCGTCGCGCTTGCGCGCTGAAATCAGCAGCACCTCCTTGAACGGATGAAGCGCGCTCAACTCCGTAATGAGCGGCAGCAGCTGCTCGCGCGGCACCAGGTCGACCTTGTTCACTAGGAGAAAGACCGGGCAGTCGAGCTTGCGGATCAGCTCGAACACAAATGCGTCCTCGCTGACCTCCTTCCCACGGCGCGCTTCGCGGCTTGTTCGCTCGGCTGCCGCTTCAGAAACGCCTTCGATCTGCGCCGGCTGTGCTTCGGTAAGCTGCAGCCGCCGCGATGCGTCCACCATCACCATCACCACGTCCCGGCTTTCCAGCGCGTCATACACCACCTGCATCATCTGCTTGTCCAGCAGCGTGCTCGGCTTATGAACGCCCGGTGTATCCACGAACACAATCTGCGCCGCGGGGTGCTTCCCCTTTCTCGCGGGCACATCCACAATGCCGTGGATGCGCGTCCGGGTCGTCTGCGGCTTGCTCGTGACAATCGCCACCTTCTCGCCGGTCAAGGCGTTCACCAGTGTTGATTTTCCCACGTTCGGCCTGCCTAGAATCGATACAAATCCACTTCGCACTTCAACCTCTTCCTTAAGCGGCAGCCCCGGCGCGCGACACCCGCATCCGCTCGATGCGGCGGTCAGTCGAAGCAAGGATTTCAAACCGCACGCCGCTTTCTTCCACCACTTCGCCCGGCATCGGGATGCGCCCCGCTGTTTCACTCACCAGCCCGGCTACCGTGGTCGCCTCATAGTCTTCCGGTGCTTCCCAGGTGCCCAGCAGCGTTTCCAGCTCGGCCACTTCCAGGTCGCCCGGTACGCTCCACACGCCCGTGCTTTCTTCAAGCACCGCTTCCCCATTGTCGCGCTCGTGCTCGTCCTCGATCGTGCCGACAATCTCCTCAATCAAGTCCTCAATCGTCACCAGGCCGGCCACGCCGCCGTACTCGTCAATCACAATGCGCATGTGCTGCTTTTCGCGCTGCATCTCGCGCAGGGCCTCGTTGGCCCGCTTGATTTCCGGCACAAAGGTGGCCGGGCGCGCAATCGAGCCCACGGTCTGCGTGTGCGCGGCGATGTCGGTGATTTGCAGTGTGTCATGCGCGAACACCACGCCCGTAATCGCATCCAGCGAGCCGGAAAACACCGGCACGCGCGAAAACGGGTTGGTCCGCAGCTGCTGGAGCAGCTGCTCCACCGTAATCTCCGCCGGCACCGCGAAGATGCGCGGCCGCGGCGTCATCACTTCGCGCACAATCCTGTCGCCGAACTCCACCGCCGAGCGGATCAGATCGTGATCCTCTTCCTCCAGAATGCCTTCTTCCTGGCCCGCTTCAATCAAGGCATCCACCGCCGCGGCATCATCTTCTTCCTTTTCCTCCGGCGTTTCACTCACCAGCGTCACCACGGAAAGCAAAAAGCTGACAACCAGCGTGACCGGCGCAAACAAGAGAAACAGTACGCGCAGCGGCCATACCAGAGGCTTGAGCCATCCGGCGCGAGTTCGGGTAAACAGCAGGTACGGCACCAGTCGATTGAAAAGGATGATGACGAAAACCACGATAAGCAGCGCCTGCGCGACCTCGGCCGCCGCAATGCCGCCCGTCGCGCCGCGCCGCCCGAACAGAAGCGAGGTAAGCGCAAACTGCGACAGCAGCGCGGCGGAAAGCGCCAGCCGCTCGCGGTTCAAACCCAGCCGCGGCTCAATCTCCTCCACCCACACATCAATATTCTGCTGGAAATCCCGCGACAGGAACTTGCCCATCTCCGAGTACAGCCGGTCGACATAGGTCGAAATCGTCAGCACCGCCAAAAGGGCGAGCACCAGCAGCCATGGCAGCAGGTTCATCGCGCGGCCGCTTCCTTGACTACGGCCGCGCGCTCAATCAGGCCCGGCGGCAGGGCAAAGCGCTCGCGCAGCTCCGCTTCACGACGCTCCATCGCGCCCCCGTCCCGCTCGTGGTCCAGGCCGGCCAGGTGCAGCAACCCATGGAGCAGCAGCACCTTGACTTCCAGGAGCAGGGAGTGCCCAAACTCCTCCGCCTGGCGGCCCGCGGTATCCAGCGAAACAGCAAGGTCCCCCGCGAGCCGAACGCTCGGCAGCCCTTCGGCGGCCGGGGGGAACGACAGCACATCGGTGGCTTTATTCTTGCGCCGGTACTGCCGGTTCAGTTCGCGGATGGCCTCGTCCGTGGTTAGCAGGACGGAAACTTCCCCCGCGAGGGGAATGGCCGCGGAGGCTTCCCGCACAAAGCTACGGAGCTCCCGTCGAGGAAGCGCCCCGCGCGACACGCGTACTTCCGGTGCAATGGCGATCATGGCGTCGGCCCACCGTGCGGCCTGTTCTTCAACTCCCTGTGAAACAGCAACAGGAGAGCGATGCTCTCCTGTTGCCCATGCTTCATGCTAGCGCAGACTACTGCGGCTTGCCGGGTTGCGGTCCGCTGCCCGGTTCATTTATACCCAAAGGCATCTGCTCTTTGCGTCCGAAATGATCATAAGCGCGGATGATGCGCTGCACCAGAAGGTGCCGCACCACATCGCCGTCCTCAAAGTGGATGAACTTGATCCCGTCCGTTCCGGAAAGGATGTGAATGGCTTCCACCAGGCCCGACCGCCGAGGGTTCGGCAGGTCAATTTGCGTCACGTCGCCCGTAATGACCGCCTTGGAGTTGTTCCCGAGCCGCGTCAGAAACATCTTCATCTGCTCGGAGGTCGTGTTCTGCGCCTCATCCATGATGATGAAAGCATCATTGAGCGTGCGCCCGCGCATAAAAGCAAGCGGTGCCATTTCGATGATGTTTTTCTCAATCATCTTGTCGACGCGCTCGGGCTCCAGCAGGTCGTAAAGCGCGTCATAGAGCGGGCGCAGGTACGGATCGATCTTTTCCTGGAGGGAGCCCGGCAGAAAGCCCAAACGCTCGCCTGCTTCCACCGCCGGGCGCACCAAAATGATGCGGCTTACCTTTTTGGCCAGCAGCGCCGCCGCGCCCATGGCGACCGCAAGGTACGTTTTGCCGGTGCCCGCCGGGCCGATGCCGAAAGTCATGTCATGAGCTTCAATGGCCTCGACATACAAACGCTGATTGATGGAGCGGGGCTGCACGATCCGCTTGACGCCGCCGGTGGAGCGCTGCTTGCCCGTCTCAATCAGGGAGCGAAGGCTCACGGAAGGGTCGCAGACGACCATCTTCAGTAGGGTATGGAGCTCGCCGTTATGGGGGTGAACGCCGCGCTGGCGCAGATGCTCAAAGTCGGCGAAGATGCCTTCCACCCGGCTGACACCTTCCTCAGGACCGCTGACGCGGACAGAGTCGGCGCGAAGGTCGATCCGCACCTGGAGCTCCCGCTCCATCAACTTGAGATTTTCATCGCGGGTCCCGAACAGGGGCTCAAGATTTGGCGTGATGTCGAGCGTCTTGTTGATCATCAATCGACGAATGGACCTCCATACTGCGGACGGGGCGCGCCCGCAGGGACAGGGTATGCGGTGTTTGTAGGGATTCGCAGGCAGGCCGAGCCGCGTTCCTGAGCGTTGATAAAGAGCCCGGGTGCTCCGCCGATGCTGGAAAGAAGGTCGATGCCGCAAGATTAGCGCCGGGGCTTCCGGCCGTCAATGCCGGAACCGTGAATCGTGTGTGACGGGAGTGCAACATCCTGGAAGACGACAGCTTACGTTTTTAGAAACGGCAACCGATCTTTCAGCGGGCGGCCAACACCCGGCGCATTCTGTCCCTCTTATCCACAAGGGCGGTCGCTTACCCCCTTTGAGGTTTCCCCGATGGGTCTGATTACACCGAACGATTATGACAATCTGCGCGCTTTGTACACCGGGCAGCTCCGGTACCTGCTTTCGACCGAAAACCAGAGTGTGAAGGGTCTGGAAGCCATGATCAAGCACGCCGACGATGAGCAGCTGAAGCAGGCCTTCCAGTCGCACCAGCAGGAGTCGCAGGTCCAGGCGCAGCGCCTGGAGCAGATTATTGCCGAAATGGACGGCAAGGCCGAAGACCTGAAAGATCCGGTTTGTGTCGCGCTGATCGGCTCGGGTGAGAACATTACGCGCGAGTCCAGCACCGGCCCGGTGCGCGATGCCGGCCTGATCGCCACCTCGCAGAAGATCGAGCACTATGAGATTGCTTCCTACGGCTCGGCGCGCGAGTGGGCCAATGTTCTCGGGCTCACCCAGCATGCGGCGCTGCTGCAAAAGACGATTGACGAGGAAAAGCACTTCGATCTGCTGCTGAACTCGCTTTCACAGCGCACCAATGCGACGGCTGCCACCACCGCCGCTTAACAACATCGATAGAATTCAAAAGCCGGACGAACTATTACGTTGCGTCCGGCTTTCTGCGTTCCAGGATTTTTGTAAACACCGGGGCGGCGGTACGAAATGCATATCAGGAGCAAAGCTGCATCTACGTGTGTGCATGCTTGCCCTTACCGCCTTGCTCTTGCTTGCGAGCGCGCCGATCCTTCCGCAAATGAACCCCCCTGCGGCGGACGCGCCTGAGCAGCCCGGCTCTTTTTTCAGCCGTTTGGCCGCGTTTTATCGCAGCGACTGGCATCCCGACCCCCATGCGCCCGCGCCGCCGGCTCCGGC
>CAXTSG010000125.1:0-8430 GCA_964246825.1 uncultured Acidobacteriaceae bacterium
GGCTTCCCCGCGGCGTTTTCGTGTTCCATGGCTTGCATCCTTTGGGCGGCTTCCTTATCCGCGCGGGGAAAAATAGGGCTGAGCGCGCCGAGGCGCGTGCCGGGCTTCAGGTCTCCCCAGGTCAGATGCCGGAGGTCGGCGTTTCCGATTTCGCCGAGCCCGAGCTGGCGCCAGACCCGGGCCGCCGCCTCCGGGATGACGGGGTAGATAAGGGCGGTAAGGATGCGGATGGCCTCGGCGGCGGTGTAGAGGACCCACGATCGTTGAAATCGCTGAACATCATCCGAGACATTTGTTGGTTGCTTCCACGGAGCGTGAGCCGTTAAGAATCCATCAACATTTGCGATCAGATCCCAAGTGCTTTCCAGGCTGCGGGAGAAGTTGAGCGCTTCGTAGTTTTTACTGACCTCAGAGATCATGTCGAGGGATGCATTTCTAATCTGACGATCTGTTGCATTGCCAACTCCTTCTACAAAACCGTCATCCGGCACTGCTCCGTCAAAGTATTTCCCGATCATCGCGAGCGTGCGGCTCACCAGGTTGCCGTAGCCGTTTGCCAGGTCGGCGTTGTACCGCTGCACCAGCGCGTCGAAGGAAAAGCTGCCGTCCTGCCCGAAGACAATCTCGCGCAGCAGGAAGTAGCGCAGCGCATCAGCCCCGAGCACCGCGAGAATGGTTTCCGCGCGCACGATGTTGCCGCGCGACTTCGACATCTTGGACTGCTCAAATAGGAGCCAGCCGTGCGCCATCACCGCCTTCGGCAGAGGCAGCCCGGCAGCCAGCAGAAACGCCGGCCAGTAGACGCAGTGGAAGCGGGAAATTTCCTTGCCGATGATGTGGTAGCGCGCGGGCCAGAACCTGCGGAACAGCGACTCGTCGTCCGAGCCGTAGCCGAGCGCGGTGATGTAGTTTGCCAGCGCATCGAGCCAGACATAGATGACGTGCCCTTCATCGCCCGGCACGGGAATACCCCAGCGGAAGCCGGTGCGCGATACGGAAAGATCGCGCAGGCCGCCGCGCACAAAGGCAAGCACCTCGTTGCGGCGGGCTTCGGGCTGAATCAGCTCCGGCTGCTCGGCATACAGCTCCAGCAGGCGGTTTTCAAAGGCCGACAGCTTGAAGAAGTAGTTTTCCTCGCTGACCGTTTCGGTCGGGCGGCCGCAGTCCGGGCAGGGAGCGCCCGGGCCGGCCTCCACGTAGAGCTCATCAAAGACGCAATACTGGCCGGTATAGGTGCCTTTGTAAAGGAAGCCGCGCTCCCGGAGCACGTTCCACAATTTGCGAACGCCGCGCTTGTGCCGCTCTTCGGTGGTGCGGATGTAGTCGTTGTAGGAAAGGCCCATGCGGTCCCACAAACCGCGGAACTCGGCAGAAACCCGGTCGGTAAACCCCTGCGGCGCGACCCCGGCGGCCTCGGCCGAGCGCTCGATTTTTTGCCCGTGCTCATCGGTGCCGGTCAGGAACCATACATCGTCGCCCAGCATGCGCCGCCGCCGGGCGACCACGTCGGCCGCGACCGTGGTGTATGTGTGCCCGATGTGCGGGCGCGCGTTGACGTAGTAGATCGGCGTGGTGAGGTAAAAGGGGGTGCGGAGATCGGCCATAGGGTGCTGCCCTATATTTTAACGTTGCTCCAGGCCGCAGGGTTCGTTTCGAGGAGCGTTCAGCGCGGGCACCTCCGTTGCTACACTCAGGTTCATCGTCTCCGCTCCGCGAGAAAGAAGCAGAAACCGTGTACCTTTCCGGACAAAAACAGCTCGAGCAGGCGCTGCAACAGGCGCTGCATACGCTTTACGGCATCCAGCCCGAGACGCTCACCATCGAGCAGCCTCCTGAAATCCGCTTCGGCGAGTACGCGGTGCCGGCAGCGCTGCAGCTTGCGCGCACTCTGCGGAAAGCACCGCGCAAGATCGCGGAAGAGATTGTCGCGGCGCTCGGTGATGTGCCGGGCTTCCTGGCGTTTGAGGTCGCGGGCGCGGGCTACATCAATGCGCGGCTGGACCGTCCGGCTGCCGTGCGGGTGCTGGCGGCCGGTGAGCCGGAGCTGCCGCGGCACACGTCCCAGCTCGCCCTGGTTGAGCACACGAGCATCAACCCGAACAAGGCCGCGCATGTCGGCCACCTGCGCAACGCCGTGCTGGGCGATACTTTTGTGCGCCTGCTGCGCGCGACCGGCGACCGGGTTTCCGTGCAGAACTACATCGACAATACCGGGGTGCAGGTGGCCGATATCGTGGTCGGGCTGGAGCACCTGCTCGGGTTGACGCCGGAGGAAGTGGAGGATTGGCTTGCCGGGCTGACGGTGCCGATCGACTACGCCTGCTGGGACCTGTATGCGCGCACGTCGCAGTGGTACACCGCAGGCACGCCGGAGGAAAACGCGGCGCGCAAACAGCTGCGGCTCGATACCTTGCACCGCCTGGAAGAAGGCGCGAACAGCACGGCCGCCCTTGCCGAGCGCGCGGCGACCGCGATTGTGCGGCGGCACCTTGAAACCATGCAGCGGCTGGGCATTGAATACGACCTGCTGCCGCGCGAAAGTGAAATCCTGCAGCTGCACTTTTGGGACGCGGCGTTTGCTCAGTTGAAGGAAAGAGGCGTGCTGCGTTTGGAAACAGAAGGGAAGAACCGGGGCTGCTGGATTATGCGCCGCGCCGGCACCGAAGGCGCGGCCGAGGGCGAGCCGGACGAGGAAGCCAAGGTTATTGTGCGGTCGAACGGTACCGTCACCTATGTCGGCAAGGACATTGCCTACCACCTGTGGAAGTTCGGGCTGCTGGGCCGCGACTTCGGCTACCGGCCCTTTTACAGGTACGGAGACCGCACCTGCTGGATCACTGCGGTGGACAGCACCCCGGAGCACCCGCACTTCGGCGGGGCCGACGCCATCTATAACGTGATCGACGCGCGCCAAAGCGATCCGCAGGCGAATGTGATTGAGGCCCTGCGCGGCATGGGCTACGCGGAGCAGGCCGCGCGCTACACGCACTTTTCCTACGAGATGGTGGCGCTGACGCCGCGCTGCGCGCTGGAGCTCGGCTACGAGGTCGCGGAGGAAGACCGCGGCCGTGCTTACATCGAGGTTTCCGGCCGCAAGGGCTTCGGCGTCAAGGCCGACGACCTCCTCGACCGGTTGATCGCAGCCGCGGGCGAGGAGATTGGAGCGCGCAACCCGGAGCTGGGCGAGCCGGAACGGGAGAAAACCGCCCGGCAGATCGCGGTGGGCGCGCTGCGCTATTTCATGCTGAAGTTCACGCGCAATACGGTGATTGCTTTTGACTTTAAAGACGCGCTGGCGTTTGAGGGTGAAACCGGCCCGTACCTGCAATATGCGGTGGTGCGGACGCGCTCCATCTTCCGCAAGGCCGGGGTGAGCGCGGCGGAAGCGCTTGCGGGCGCGGCCAGTCCTGATGTGGGCCGTTTCCTGGAGGGCGAAGCGGGGGACAGTGTCTGGCAGGTGTGGCTGCGCGCGGCGAAAACCGCGCTGGTGCTGGAGCAGTCGCGGGCAACGGCAGAGCCCGCGCACCTGGCCCGCCACTGCTTCCAGCTTGCGCAGGAGTTTTCGAGCTTTTATCGCAAGCACCACATCCTGACCGAGGCCGACCCGGCACGGAAAGCGCTGCTGCTTGCCACGGTTGCGGTGACGGAGCGGGAGCTGCTGCGCTCGCTGGCGGTACTGGGGATTGAAGCGCCGGAAGTGATGTAAAAATCGCTCGCGGCAAGCGGAGCCGCGGCTTATTCTAAGGCTGGGCGGAGGTGTGCGTGGCAACTACCCTGGTGTCGGTCGAGGAATACCTGAGAACCAGCTACGAGCCGGACGCGGAGTATGTCGACGGCGTGATTGAGGAGCGGCCGGTGGGCGAGTGGGATCACTCAGCTTGGCAGATGGCTATATCTGCTTTTTTCTTCAACCGTTCCGATGCATGGTCTATCCGTGTACGTCCGGAACAGCGTACCCGCACCTCCATGCGGCGCTATCGCATCCCCGACGTGGCAGTTTTTGACGCCGCGACCCCCCCTGATCCTGTGGCCATAACAGCGCCGCTATTAGCTTTTGAGATTCTTAGCCGAGAAGATCGGGTACCGCGCGTCTTGCTTCGGCTCGCCGACTTCGCCTCCATGGGCGTTCCTTTCTTATACGGTGTGCAGCCGGAAGACGGCGCCTTGATGCGCTACGAAAACGGCGGTCTGCGGCTTGCCGAACAGGTTCATCTAAGGAATCGGGTCATTGCCTGGAACGAGATTGCGCAGACGGTACGTTGACGCTCCGATAATAATTTCAGAGGAGGGCTTGATGGCAACTACCTTGGTATCGGTCGAGGAATACTTAAGAACCAGCTACGAGCCGGATGCGGAATATGTCGATGGCGTGATTGAGGAGCGGCCGGTGGGAGAAAATCGACATTCGGCCTGGCAAATTGCTTTGGCTGTTTACTTCGGGTCTCGCGCAAAAGATTGGGGTATCCGCGTCCGCTCTGAACTACGTACAAAAACAAGTGAGCGGCGCTATCGCATCCCTGACATCGCTATCCTGGATGCCGATGCGCCGCCCGACCCCGTGGCGATTGTGCCGCCGCTCGCCGCCTTTGAAATCCTGAGCCCTGAAGACCGCATGCCCCGCCTGCTTATCCGGCTCGCGGACTTCGAGAAGATGGGAGTGGCTTTTCTTTATGTCATCGATCCGGCGGACAACAGCTTTCGCCGCCACCAGGCCGGTACGCTGGTCCCCGCCGAGCAGGTGACTGTTCACGGGCATGTCGTCCCTACCCGGGAGATCATCGACACGCTTTGGTAGCAGCCTCGGCTCGCAGTGGCAACGCCTCGGCGCTCCTGCCCGTCCTACGGAGGAAGAAAGCAGAGGACCCATGGCACAGCTGACAAGCAAGAAGGTTGCGATTCTCGCGACTGAAGGGTTTGAACAGGTAGAGCTTACCGAGCCGAAAAAGGCGCTGGAAGCGGCGGGCGCGACCACCCATGTTGTTTCGCTCAAGCCCGGCGAGATCAAGGGCTGGAAGTTTACCGACTGGGGCGAGTCGGTCCAGGTCGACAAGATTGTTTCGCAGGTTAGCGTGGAAGACTACGACCTGCTACTGCTGCCGGGCGGCGTCCAAAATCCCGACAAGCTCCGTCTCGACCCGGGCGCGGTTGCCTTTGTCGCCGAGTTCTTTGAAACCGGCAAGCCCATCGGCGCGATCTGCCACGCGGCCTGGACGCTGATTGAGGCCGATGTTGTCGACGGACTCACCCTGACCTCCTGGCCGTCGCTTGAAACCGATCTCGGAAACGCCGGGGCCGATTGGGTCGATGAGGAAGTCGTTGTTGATGAAAACCTCATCACCAGCCGCAAACCGGACGACATCCCCGCCTTCAACGCCAAGCTGATTGAAGCGCTGGCGGACTGAAGCAAAACCGCCTGCGCGGCCGGCGCCCACTTCGTGGGGTGTGTACGTTCAAGTAAAAGCCCCTCGTTTCAAGGGGCTTTTACTTGAAAGAAGACTTGTCCCGAAGGGACCGCCTCCCGCGTAAGGGGGTCTTTCAGAACTGCCGGACCCACGCGACCAGGCTGCGGACGGCAACGCCGCTCGGGCCTTTTGCCAGCCACGGTTTGCCGTCATCGAGCCAGGCCGTGCCGGCGATGTCGAGGTGAATCCACGGCGTTTCCCCGACAAACTCTTTCAGGAACATGGCAGCAGTGACGGAACCTCCGTGGCGGCCGCCCGTGTTCTTGATGTCGGCGATGTCGGAGCGGATTTGCTCGCGATATTCCTCTCCCAGGGGCAGCCGCCAGAACGGTTCGCCGCTGACCGCAAGCCCCGCGGTGAACTTTTCCCAAACGGCCTCATTGTTTGAGAACCCGCCGGCATTGTGCTGCCCGAGCGCGACGGTGACCGCTCCGGTCAGCGTTGCGGCATCAATCAGGTGGGTCGCGCCCAGCTCCCTGGCATAGTGCAGCCCGTCGGCCAGCACCAGGCGGCCTTCCGCGTCGGTGTTGATAATTTCGATGGTTTTGCCGCTCATCGCGGTCAGCACGTCGCCGGGGCGGTAGGCGCGGCCCGAGGGCATGTTTTCAGCCGAGCAGATCACGCCCAGAACCCGCGTCTTAGGCTTGAGCAGCGCAATGGCGCGCATGGCACCCAGCATGGCCGCGCCGCCGGCCATGTCGTACTTCATCTTTTCCATGCCGTCGGCCGGCTTCAGGGAGATGCCGCCGGTATCAAACGTGATTGCCTTGCCGACCAGCCCGAGCACCGGACCGCCTTCCGGCGCATCTTCCGGCTCGTAGCGGAGGATGAGGAGCGCGGGCGGCTCATACGAGCCCTGCGCCACCCCGAGAAACGCGCCCATCTTCAATTCTTGCAGCTTTTCAGTCGAGTACACCTCGCAGCCCAAGCCCACCTGGGCGCACATGGCGGCGGCGCGGCGGCCCAGCTCGGTCGGCGTCAATACATTGCCGGGCTCATTGACGAGCGCCCGCGCGAAGTTCTGCGACTCGGCGATCACAACCCCCTCACGCAGGCCATCGGCCACGGCTTCCTGATCCACCCGCTCGGAGGCGACCATCGTCAGCGACTGGAGGGCGCGGTCCTTGCGGTCTGATTTGTAGGTGTCCGAGTCGTAGTCGGCTAGCAGAGCGCCTTCCGTGACAGCGCGCACGGCTTCCGCATCGGTGGCTTCCACTAGGGTTTGCGGCAGGGCGACGGCCAAGCCGAGCAGCCCGCGAGCCTTGGCATAACGCACCGCCGCGCCGGAGGCTTTGCGAAGCGCCGCCGTTCCGGGTCCTGCGCCTTCCGCCCCGGTTGCCGCCTTGCCGAGCCCGACCAGCAGCAGCCGCTTCGCGGCAAAGCCTGTTGGCTTATGGACCAGCAGGATTTCATTCGCGGCGGCCTTGAACTCGCCGCTTGTGAGCAGCTCACCAAGCGCGTCGTGAACTGTTTGCGATTCCGTCAGGGGGAACACGGCAGGTTTGGCGTCCGGTGCGAAGGAGCTAGTCTGGTCGACCGCAAAAATCACCAGAAGATCAGTGGGGAACTGAGAAGCGAGCGAGAAACGGAGTTCAGGGTTCACATTTTTACGATAGAGCAGTGAAGGCGGCCCACGCCATGGTTTGCTATCTAGCTTTACCCCGCGCCACCGCAGCCCGCGCTTCCTTGTCGGCTTCGCGCTTTTTCTCGGTGGCGCGCTTGTCCCAGTCCTGCTTGCCCTTGGCTACCGCGAGTTCGCACTTGACGCGGCCTCCGCGAAAGTAGAGCCGCGTGGGGATGAGCGTGAAGCCCTTGGCCTGGGTTTGGTCGATGAGCTTGCGGATCTCGCCCGAATGGAGCAGCAGCTTGCGCGTCCGCACGGCATCCGGCACCTCAAAGGCCGAGTGCGAGTAGGCGCCGATGTGCGCGTTCAGCAGCCACGCTTCACCGTTCTTTACGAGCCCGTAGCTGTCCTTCAGGTTGGCCTTGCCTTCGCGGATGCTTTTGACCTCCGCGCCGCGCAGCGCGACGCCGGCCTCGAACCGGTCCATGAGGAAGTAGTTGTGGCCGGCGGCGCGGTTTTGGGCCGCGTCGCGCTCGCCGGAGGCCACGGGGTCGCGCGGAGCGGCCTTTTTGGGCGCGGGGGCGGTACCGGCGGCTTGGGTCTGATACGTGGACTGTCGAGCCATAACTAAAGATAGATGACGGAGGGTGTAGGGAGGCCGCGGCCTGGCTTTTTCCTCCAAAATCACGGTGCTATACTTTGCCAGCGAACGTCTGAGACTACAGAGCTGGTTGCACGGGTTCCCCAGCCGGTGCTGACTGCGCCGACACTTATCGATACTTTTGGAGCTGCATGATTCGCCTGAGCCACTGGGGCCTCCCGCTTACCCTCGCTGCCATTGCCGTTTCCGCCGTTCCCCGACAGGCCCACGCACAGTCCGCCGGCAAGCTGTACAGCCAGGGCCGCGCGGCCGAAGCACGCGACGATGTGGAAGCGGCGTATGAAGCTTATGCCAAGGCTTACCAGAAGAAGCCGAACGAGGAGCAGTACCGCATCTCGTACCAGCGGCTGCGGCTGAGCGCGGCCGCGGCCCATGTGAAGCAGGGCGAGCGGCTCCGCGACGGAGGCGACGACACGGGCGCGCTCACGGAGTTTTTGCGCGCGCTTGAAATCGACCCGAGCGACGAGCTGGCGACCCAGGATATTCGCGTCACTCGGGAGAAGATCGACGGGGAAGCGAAGACGCCGCCGCCGGAAAGCGCGATGCCGCCGGAAGAGCACCGGCAGCTGCTGGACCTGGGCGGGCCGCCACAGCTCAAGCCCATGTCGAACGAGCCGCTTACGCTGCACCTGTCGCAGGACTCCAAGGTGGTGTATCAGACCTGGGGCAAGACCGCCGGCATCAATGTCCTGTTTGACCCGGACTACCATTCTTCGCAGATTCAGGTGGATTTATCGAACGTG
>CAXTSG010000126.1:0-8406 GCA_964246825.1 uncultured Acidobacteriaceae bacterium
GAAAAGCGAAGACGACGTTCTGCGTGTGCCCGAAGAAGAGCAGAGTAAGCACCCGCGTTTGCAGCGCGGTGATGCCGACTGAGAACAATGCCAGAATGCCGACGGCAAAGGCAAGCCCGAGCGAGACGAGCTGGTTGCGGAGGTAGGACCGATTCTCCCGAACGCCCCAAACGCGGTTGAGCGCGACCTCCAGCGGAAGAAAAACGCCCGACGAGGAAAAAAGCAGCATGACCGCCGAAACGAGCTGCACGCCCCCGTGCGGATGCACGAGAAGGCTCATGTTGCGCACCACGAAGTCCTGGTTGGCGGGCAGAAAATAGTGGAGCATGCCGCCGATGACGGAAACCATGGACGAAGAGTGGAAGACCCGCCGCGCCATGGTCAGCATCATGACGATAAACGGAAACAAGGAAAGAATGGCATTGGCCGCGACCGAAAAGGCATAGGTATGGGCCTCGGTTTGCGCGAGGTAGCGGCCGAGCGACAGCCAGGGCTCCCACCGGGCTGCCGGAGCGGGGCCGGTTGCAGGCGGCGCGGGGTTCGGCATGGGGCGATCGTAGCAGGGCTTTCGCGGAAGGCAGGTGAGGTTCTGCCTTCGGCGGACGCTCCTTTTCGGAGCCGGGCGATGATACAGTGGTGGCAGCGCTTGAGCCGCTGGACAAAGTGGAGAGTTGGCAGAGCCCGGTTGAATGCACCTGACTCGAAATCAGACGTAGTCGAAAGGCTACCGGGGGTTCGAATCCCTCACTCTCCGCCATAGGCTTAAGATGAATGATTCGCTGTCCGGCTACCCTATACGGGGCATGGATTAAAACGTTCTGATCGCGCCGGCGCTCGTGTGCCACTCCGTCGCTCTCTGCATGGGGCGTGGATTGAACCGCCTCTGGTCCTCGTCCATTTCGTTGTAAGGCCGTCGCCTCCTGCGTGAGGGCGTGGTTTGAACCAGCCTCGCTGCGCTTCTTACCCTCACCCGCTTCGCCCAGTCGACAAAAGCGCGTTCAGTTCCCCGGCTCTAAGTCCAGCAATTTCGGTCGAGCTGCGCCTGAGAAGAAAAGCTGCGCTTCGGCCCAAACTTCTGCCCCAACCAGGCGGCCCAGCTGCTGCCCGCCGAGATCGGCACCCTTGAAGTGAATGCCCCCGTACCGCCGGGACATGCCGGCCTCCGCAGCCGCGTCGGAAAAGGTTTTCCACTCCAACCTGATTGGTTCCTTCGGCGTTGTTCCCGGCTCGATCTTCGAGCTGCCTGCCGGCAGCACGACTGAGGCTCCGTAGCGGTCACTGCCGGTCCAGAGGGCGAGGATGCTTGCTGCCGCAGCACTGTAGGCGCTGTGCCCCGAGACAAACTCGGGAAAGGCCGGGGTCGGTGCGTCCGCATGCTGGTACGGCATCCACAGCGAGCCGTCCATGGCCGCGGGGCCCTTGCCCGGTCCTCCCCAGGCATGGATCGTCTTGCCCCGATAGGCAGCCGAAATCGCCGTGACCGGGCGCACCGAGTCGTAGAAGGTTTTGGCGTCCCAGGCAGCGATACCGGCGTCCATCAAGGCATTGCTCATCAGGAAGTAAAGCTTCACATCCCCATCCAGGTTCTGCCGGTCTCGTTCCGAAACGGAGGTCGCAATGTTGATCCAGTGTCCTGCCGGCTGCACGGTAAAAGCTCCGTCCTGCCAGAACTCGGAAATCATCTTCTGCCGGTCTGTCAGCCCGGCGCTGACGGCAAGGGTTTCCTGCAACTGCTTTTCGTAGTCGGCGGTGCCCGCCTGAGCCGGTCCGAAGGGCGCAAGAGCGGTTCGAAACTGGTCTCCGCTGCGCAAAGCGAAGGGCGTGACTTTTCCCCAGTGAGCTTCCCGGTAGAGCTGCGACATCCGCTCCCCCCGGCTGTTGGTATAGATCAGCGGCTGCCAATGGTTGACGGCGGAAGGCTGCCCGGCTACGGGAAGAGGGGTCGCTTTATTCCGCGGCCGATACGCGGTCCAATCTGAATAGGCCCCGGGTGCCAGCGTGCCGAGCTGGTTGGCCTTGTCCTCATGCCGATAGGCGAGAACGGCGCTGCAAGCCACATTGCCGATCCCGCTCGGCGTGGTGATATCCCGCAAGTCGTTCCCGGCGCTGTAGCCGAGCTTCAAGAGCAGCGGCCTGTAGATGCCGCTTTCACTCTCCGGCAGTACATCGACCAGAGCCCGGTAGGCGGCATAGCTGACAGCCTCGTTCTTGTTGCCGAGCGTGCGCTCGGCCGCCGGACGGCGCAGCAGGTCGCCAAGCTGCGTCCCGGTCGCCCGCTCATCATAAGCAGCCCAGGCGTCATACATGCACGTATCCACGATCGCCAGAGCCCGAGCCACCGCCGGAGCCGGAAGCGGGGAGTTCCTGACGGCGGCAAGCCCCGCGTTCTCCCACTGCACGGCGACGCTTTGGGCTGCGGCGCTGCACACCGGGAGTACAAGTCCGAGAAGGGTTATGGCGTGCATCCTAAAACTGGCCATTGCTCAGCGTCTCTCCCTGTTTACTCCAACAAAATATATGGCTTAATGCTGTACGTCTGGCGCGGTTGAAGGTATATCTGGCCCTCCAGATATGGTTCGCCCTGCTGCTTTCTGTTGGCGGACATCCTCCAACTCGTCTTTCGAGAGATATGATGCTGCAACACGCTGAGCTTCTGGATTGGAAGACCAAATAAGCCGAGTGGCCATGATTTTCGACACATACAGCGGATCTTTCTTGCAAACTGCTGAAGCCCTCACTATTGACGCCGGTTCATCGAACATAACCAGCCCCGTTGCTGCTGCTATGTGAAAGAAGTAGTTGTTTGAAGTAAGACCTTGCTCAATTATAGGAATTGCTTGAGGATCTCTGGTTTGAGCTAACTGCATCATGAGGCCGGGATCGAGTATGACTGCCTTTTCAGTTGCGGCAGCTACCGATAACTGGTGTTTGTCTGCCCACTGCGTCAATGCAGCCGAGGGAGTCGGCAGCACCTTTCCATCAGCATCAAAGACAGCCGATGATGGCAGGCTGTCTTTGAGCACCTCTTGAGCCTGGCTCAGCAGATAATTGATGTACAAGTTGCTTCCATCATGCAATTGAATCAGAGCCAAAGCTATTTCTACCTTGGTCAAAGGATCTGAATCCGTAATAAACCTTCTCTCCAGTGCAGGAACAGCACTTTGTACATTTGCACCGGCGAGAATGCGGGCGTCAGTCGGGTGAAAATTCCCGTCCTCCAAATGTTTCATCGACTGTTGTACTTGCTTGGTGCCAGCCGTAGCTTCCGAAGCGTTTTGAGCAAGCGCCCCGCGTATACAGTGCAAAGCGCAGAAAGATAGAGCTATAGAATATCGTATAGCTGAAGATCCCCAGATGGACAACTTTTGCGTTGACATCGCTAGCTCCTCAAGGTAATGGCATCCATTGGTTTTCATTCGTCGCATCGGAACCGTTTAAGAATTGCAGCGCTCCCGACTGTGGAAATTGAGTAAGATAAGTACCATTCTTATAAACGTAGAAAGTAGGAAATCCGGTATGGATTAACGGGATAAGCGCACCTGATGCCGTATAACCGACTATCCCATATATAAACGGCAGCGTTCTTATATTGATAGTGAAGTATCCTCCCTGCGCCACCTCGCCTGCTCTTCCCTCATAAACCCTGTAGATGTTGCCTTGTGTTGTAGGTTTTTGGTAATATCCCATGTTTCCGCTATTATCACCTTGGGTCGCAGAAAATATCTTGCAAGGATCTATTGTTCCTCCAATTCTCTGGCTGGCCCCGTCTTGGGTCGGCTGGCCCTGCCAATCTCCGAAAAGCCGATAGTTGCTGATG
Organism: uncultured Acidobacteriaceae bacterium; assembly: GCA_964246825.1. GTDB lineage: Bacteria > Acidobacteriota > Terriglobia > Terriglobales > Acidobacteriaceae > EB88. Next base: position 3,818 of record CAXTSG010000126.1, read on the forward strand.
TTGTTTTGAAAGCCTGGAGGAAGTGTCGTGAGCGGTGGCTGCGGATTTGCAGAGTTAGCAAGAAGCCAGAGATTTGCATAGTTTCTATCAATTGTGTTGTTGACGTCCCAAGCAATTTTACTCGCGTACCACGAGCCTATAAGCGCAGTGCATGCAGCACTTCCCGGTGTCAATTCACTTAGAAGGTTAGTATTAACGCCGACCTTGCTAATGCTTGCAAGGTCCGGTGCCTTTGGGTTAATCCATCCCACCACGGTAATTTCGGGAAGAGGGTTCTGGGGATTATAAATCATTGCATTTACAGGTGTGCTGGTCGGCGAGGTCGCTCCTCCACCATTGTTAAACGCCTGTGATCCATATCCATTGTTCGTCACCGTCAAGGCTACGTTTTCATTGGGAGTTCCATTCGCGACATACACGTTGGCCACGATTTGGCTATCATTATAGCTTACTAAGGTGTAAGAGATGCCTGCGGAAGGATTAAACCCCAGCGTCGGCGCATTTGTCCCGAAGTATTGACCTTTATAGGTTACCTGTTGCGTCAAGCCCGGGTACCAGTCGGCTGGGAACAACCCTGTAATAACAGGCTGGTCGTTGTAAACGAGTGCCCCGCCGCCGCCTGCCATCTCTTCATTTGAGGGCAGCTCCCCGGGTACTCGCATTGCCCGGTGTACACAGGTTCCGGAGCAGTCGAGCCCTCCATGTAAGTACTTCCATAATTGACTCCCGTTGCCAGACCGGTATAGCTCGCTATAATTGCTATGTTCGTATTGTTGCTAGACCAGTTTGTCACCTCAGATGAGGGAAGTACATAGGGTACTCCCGTGTTAGTCTGAACTGAAATTGTATACTGACCAAATATCTCCATATCAAATGCCTCTGATGCGACGGCTGCATTGATGTACCCGTCGCAAATCTGGCAGTACCCTGAGCACGTCGCTTTCTTAACGTTGAACGTGCCGGCGCTGATATCACCCAGGATGGCTTCATTCTCAGCATGTATTCCTGTCAGCTTGGCACTCCCTTCCGTTACCGTCAAAGGTATGACAGCGCCGGAAGCGTCCGGCACCTGATTCTGAATCAGTGAGGCCAGGTCCAGCGAATACGTTGCGCGGCTGTCCAGATGAACGGGTACGGTGTATTGTCCGCCCTTGAAGTGCAGCGTCAGGGAGTAATCCTGCGGCTCATCGGCCGGGTTCCATATGGCCATCATCGTGTTGTTGCCGTTAGCCGTGCTCCAGTAGCTCACGCTTTTTGCTACGCTCTCATTTACCAGGTGAGGCTCAATCTGAAACACATACGTCCCGGTCTGGTCGATACTGCCGCTTGCCAGCAGCAGGCTTTCCGGCAGAGAACTTGTTTGCAGGGTCAAATTAAAGCTGCCGTTAAAATCAGACATGCTCGCCTGGCTCATGACGCTCTTTATATCGAGCTGCGTGGACGCGCCCGGCGCAACCGTCATCGCCGATAGGAGCTTGCGATGCATGGCACCGGCCTGCATCCAGAACAGCTCCGGGGTAAGCACGGCGGGGTCCGCTCTCACATTCCTGACCACCGAGTAGGGAGTGAAGACGGTCCGGGCGGGGAAGAGCATCATCGGGTCCGCAGCTCCGGTCATCAGATCCAGCTCGGAAAATGTGCTTACCTTAGTTGCTGAAGCTTTGGCGCTGTGGAGATGCATGGTCATTTCCGCCGAGTACCCGGTCGCGGCGTCCTCCAGCGCGCCGGAGACGAGGAGGCTGTCCTTCGCGCCTGTATAGGTAAGGTCGACGCCCCCGCTTGCCTCCCCAGGCAGCTTTAGCTCCGGCAGGTCGACCACCTGCGTGTTGTGTGCGGGAATGATGACAGGATACGTGGCGATCTGCTTTCCGGCGGCCCCGGTCGTGACCAGATTTGCCTGCACGTCGGCATCCGAAAAGTTGGATAGGGAAACAAAGCCCCTCACCCCCTGGTGGTGCTTCCACCAGACCCCTTGGACCTGCCTGACAGTGTTTGCGTCTTCCGGCGGAGGTTTATGGAGCAGCGCCGCCTGTGTCATCGGCACCGGCGAGGTCGGGCGAAAGCCGTAAGTGAACACCGTGCTATGAACCGCGTCCACGCTGACAACCGTCGCGCACACCGGATCGTAGGAAGACGTGTACTCCAAAGCGACGTACCCGGTCAGCGGCGCATACGGCGCGATATTCAGCGCTTGCAGGGCATCCCCAAGCGAGATCGTCGCCGTCAGGCCGGGCTCCACCACAAGCTGCGGAAGAGCAATCCTTCTGCCGTTGCTCAGGTACAAAACGGGCGTTACCGTGAGAGGCACGAGCTCGTTGCTGTTCCTCATGTACACGGTGGATTTGGTAGTACTGTCCAACATCCACGGCCCGCCGACCAGGGTACGAGGATACTTGGGCTAGTTGTCGAAAGCGTGCGTTTGGATACGCTTGCCGAAAGGTTTATGCGGTGCAAGCACCTGGGCTGAGGTCTGCCCGTGCGAGGCCGCCGTACCGAAACAAGCTAACAGTACAAGGCTGGAGCTGATGCGAACGGAACTTCTGAAACCTGGCATGCTTCCTCCGAGAACGTTCAATACAAAATGCCGGATGAAAGGACGAACCAAGTGAAGCCGGGCAGCAGGTGTTCAAAAACATGGTGTAAGAAGATTTTTGTTCTATCGAGGAACTTTTACTCTCATCGTGCCATGATTTGTCAAGCGAAAATCTGGAATTGTATTTTGATCAACATACTTCAAAACAGCTGTGATCCTCCTGTCCAAAGCAGCGCTCCTCTAGCTCCCCATCGACGTAGTCGGGCGCAACATCCCAGTCGTGGTCGCCGTGGAGGTACTCCTCAAGGGACATGCGGAGCGTTGTTGCCATGTTGGTTTTCCTTTCTCAAAATCATAACCCCGGGCGGCCGGATTTTTGTCGCGCCGGTCCAGGCAAACCGGCCGAGTCACGAAGGTCACGTGAGAAAAGGTGTGGCTGCATGTAAGCGCTTGCAAGTTTCTGCACTGCTTGCTTAAGATAGGGCCGGTCCTTGCCGGGGAACGCTTTCCGCGGCTTGCGAGAGGAAGAATCAGGCTATGCTCACCTCGCTGTATCCAAGCTGTTGTCGCCGTCTTTTGCAGCCGCTTCTTTCCGCTGCGTGCCACCTGTTCACCCTTACTCTTCTCTTTCTGCTTGTGCCGCACGCGGCGCGGGCGCAGGACGATCGCGCCAAGCTGACGGTGCGGGTTGTGGATCCGGCCGGGGCCGTGGTTCCCGGGGCCGCGCTGACCCTGACCCGCGGCAGCACCAACACAACCACCCAGGCGAAGACCGGCGGGGACGGCACCTACACATTTCTGTTCCTGGACCCGGATACCTACGCGGTAAAGGGCAACGCGCCCGGCCTGAACACGGTGGAAGTGCGCAACATCGTGCTGGGCGCGTACGCGGCCACCAGCACGGACGTGAGTTTGAAGGTAGCTTCCGCCGATACGCAGGTGACCGTAACCTCCTCCGGGGCGGTGCTGGAAACCGAAAATGCCGACCGCGCCTGGAATTTGGACCAGCAGCAGGTGCAGAACCTGCCGATTCCGAACAACAATCCTGTGATGCTGGGCGAAGACATTCCGGGTGTGTACATGCGGCCGCTGGGCGCCTTTACCGACCCTTGGACGGTGACTTCGCAGTTCCTGATCAACGGCGGGCTCATGTACCTGAACGAGTTCCAGCTGGACGGCAACCCGAACGACGCGCAGTTTGCCAACAACGTCTACGGCTACTCGCCGCCGGCTTATGCCGTGAAGCAGTTCAGCGTGAGCGCGAACAGCTATGACGCGCAGTACGGGCACACCAGCGGCGGCGTCGTGAACCTGGGTACAATTTCCGGCGGCGACAAGGTACACGGCATGGGGTGGGGCTTTTTCCGGCGCGCCGGCTGGAACGCGAACAGCTTCCAGAACAACGCGATCGGCCAGCCGCGCTCGCCGAGCTCGCAGGACCAGTTTGGCGGGCAGGTGGGCGGCCCGTTCGTGGTGCCGTTTCTTATCTCGCGCCAAAGCCGGATCAAGCCGTTTTACTTCTTCTCGGTCGACCGCTACATTGAGAAGCTGCCGCTGCCGATCCTGGCCTCCTACCCGGAGCCGGAGATGCGCAACGGAGACTTCAGCAAGCTGACCAATCCGAACGGCTCGCAGATCACCATTTACGACCCGGCGAGCGGCAACGCCGGGAACGGCTACACGCGCACCCCGTTCCAGAACAACATCATCCCCCAGGGGCGGATCAACCCGATTGCAAAAGCGGTGGCCGCGCTGATGCCGCTGCCGAACGTGACGACCGCGGGGCAGCGCTACTCGACCGAGGACTTTACGGATGTCAATAACTTCTTCAACTGGCACTTCTACAACGTACTGGGCCGCTTCGACTTTAACGTGGGCGACAAATACAAGTTCTTCGTTCGGCCGTATATCAGCAAATTCACCGAGGTCAGCGACCAGAACGGCGACCCCGGCGCGCTCCGGCCGCTCTACCCCGACGCCGACTGGGGTACACTGGCAGCGTGGGCGTGGGGCTGTCATCGCACGAAAGACGACCTGCTCACCCGCCCCGACGAGG
>CAXTSG010000127.1:0-8290 GCA_964246825.1 uncultured Acidobacteriaceae bacterium
CCCAGTCCGATATTGACGCGGTGCGCACCTATATGGCGGCGCAGCGCGGGCAGATTGACAATCTCCAGCAGCAGCTTTCGGCCCGCGACCAGCAGCTCCAGCAGGTGCAGCAGCAGTCGCAGCTGGCCGTGCAGCAGGCCACCCAGCAGGCGCAGGATGCCATTGCGGCGCAGCAGGCTTTGAACGCGCAGAACGCAACCGCCGTCAGCTCGCTCCAAAGCTCCGTTACCGATCTCCAGGGCAATACGGCCTCGCTTGCGACCACGATCCAGCAGGACCAGGCGGCGACCAAGAAAGCCATCGAAACCCCGGACTATGTCCACTACAAGGGCGTCGGGCTTTCCTTCACTAACTCCTTCATCGAGTTTGCAACGGTAGACCGGACGCGCGCCACCGGCTCCGACATCAACACGCCGTTTCTTTCAACGCCCCTCGCCGCCTCCGATGCCGGGCACATCAGCGAGTTTTTCGCCTCCGGCCGGCAATCCCGCCTGGCGCTTACCTTTCTGGGCAAGCTCAACAACGCCAATCTCCAGGCTTATTACGAGACCGACTGGCTGGGCACCGGCATCACCTCCAACAACAACCAGTCCAACAGCTACGTGATGCGCGAGCGGCAGCTGTGGGGCCAGGCCGCGCTGAACAGCGGCTTGACGGTGACGGGCGGCCAGCAGTGGACGCTGGCGACCGAAACCCGCAACCTGCTCGACAACAAGAGCGAAGTGCTGCCCGACACGATCGACCCGCAGTACAACGTGGGATTTGTATGGTCGCGGCAGCCGGGCCTGCGAGTGACGCAGAAGTTCGGCAGCAACGCGGCACTGGGTATTTCGGTGGAGCAGGCGCAAACGCTGACGCCGAGCTGCCAAAGCACGGCGACGACGCCGGTGACGACAAGCACATTGAACCCGAACGGGACTGTCACCACAACAACTGCCCAGACGGCGGTTTCCTGCCCGACCAACTACGTGAACGGCGAAGTCGGCACCGGTGCGGGACTCTACAATCCGACGGCTGCCTACAGCTTCAACCTGGCGCCGGATGTGCTGGCGAAGCTGGCGTACCAGAACAAGTTCGGACACTTTGAGCTGTTCGGCGTGGGCCGCTTTCTGCGCAGCCGCGTGTACCCGGGCCCGAACCTTGCGGCGGGCGTCATTACCGGAGGCGCGACCGGCGTTACCGGCGCTTATAACAACACAACAGTCGCGGGCGGCGTCGGCGGCGGCTTCCGCGGCTACCTGGGACAGAAAAAGTTTGAGATTGCCTTGCACGGCCTGTATGGCGACGGCACGGGCCGCTACGCTTCGGCGCAGCTTCCGGATGTCACCATCAACAACCGCGGGCAGCTCGCCCCGCTGCACAACTTTGCCGCGCTCGGTGAAGTATTTGCCCACGCCACCCCGCGCCTCGACATCTACGCCGATGCCGGCGTGGAAGAAGCAGGCCGGCGCATCTTCGCCTACGGCAACAGCTTTGAGGGCTACGGCCTGCGCGCGGCCAACAACCCCGGCTGCGGTACGCAGGCGACTCCCGGCACGGCGGCGGGCGTATATCCGCCGGCCCCGGTTGGGTATGTCCCGGGCGCTACCGGCACCTGCAACGGCCTGAACAAGGACGTGATCGAAGGCACGCTCGGCTACGACTACTACTTCTACAAGGGACCGATGGGCCGCTTCCGTCAGGGCTTCCAGTACAGCTGGCTGGAGCGCGCGCTCTGGTCCGGCTCCACCGGCACCTCGCCCAAGGCTAACAACAACATCTTTGAAACCAACATTCGGTACTACCTGCCGTAGCTTGGCCGCTGCTTCAAAGGAAGTAAGGGGTAAGTTCAAGGCAGAAGTACTGTTCCTCTGTCAGCAATGTCATTCTGAACGAAGTGAAGGACCTGCTTTTCTCGCTGATCCGGCGGAAAAGCAGGTCCTTCACCTCGTTCAGGATGACACTATTTTTATCCAAGCGAACTTTGCACATAACCTCTCAGGCTCAAGCTAACGCACGATCGGATAGTCTCCCTTGCCGGGCTTTGCATACACCTGGTTAGGCGTGGGCAGGTCCGCCGAGGTCCAGCCGCCGCCAAGCGCTTGAATGAGCTGCACGGCCGAGGTCATCACTGAAATCTGCGTCGTGTAGAGCGACTGCTGATCGGTAAGCAGGGTGTTCTGCGCCGTGATTACGTTCAGGTACGGGTCCAGCCCGGTGCGGTAGCGGTCGAGCGCCAAGTTCACGTATACCTGCGCCGAGTCGGCCGCCTGCCGCTGCTTGGCGATTTCCTGCGAATCGATCCGGGTCTCCGCCAGGGAGTCCTCCACCTGCTGGAAAGCCGTCAGCACGGTCTGCCGGTACGACGCCACATCCGCGTCATACACCGCGATGTACTGGTGCACGGTCGAGCGGCGCAGCCCGGCGTCGTAGACCGTCTCCGAGAAGGCAGGCCCCGCCGACCAGAAGCGGCTGGGCCAGTCAAACCAGTGCTTAAAGGTCGAGCTCTCAAAACCGCCGTCGGCCGTCAGCGTCAGCGTCGGAAAGTAGGCCGCGGTGGCGACGCCGATCTGCGCGTTGGCCGCCGCCATGGTGCGCTCGGCAGCAGCTACGTCGGGCCGGCGCTGGATGAGCTGCGACGGCACGCCGACCGGGATCGGCGGCGGCTGCATGGAGATGGCGCGCGCCGGCATATGGAAGTCCGTGGCGGGCCTGCCGATGAGCAGCGCGATAGCGTGCTCGTAGGTAGCGCGCGGCGCGGCCACGGCGATCGCCTGCGCTTCCGCGCTTTGGAGCGTGGCCTGCGCTTCCACGACGGAGATTTGGCTGTCGACGCCCGTGTCGTAAAGCCCCTGCGTGATGCGCAGCGAGTCGCGGTCGGCGGCCACCGTGTTGTTCAGCACCTCCTGCAAGGCATCCTCGCCGCGCAGCTCAAAGAATGCTTCGGCAAGCGCGGCCTGCTCGGTCAAGCGTTCATTTTCCAGATCGGCTGCGCTGACCTGCGCCTGGTACTGATCCTCGCGGATGGTATTGCGGATGCGCCCCCACAGGTCGGGCTCCCAGCTAATGTCGAGCGGGGCGTTGTACAGGGTGCTTTGCCGCCCCGCGCTGGTGGTGCCGGAGGTGCTGGTCGTACCCGTGCCTGTTCCTGTGCCGCCCGTGGTGCCGGTGGTTCCGGTCAGGTTCTGGAGGTTCGACGACGAGCGCGACCGGTTGAATGACGGGCCGATTGTGGCCGTCGGATAAAGCTGGGACCGCGCCTCGCGGATCAAGGCGCGCGCTTCCATGAACTGCTCGAAAAACTGCTTGATGTTTTGATTGTTGAGGTCGAGCTGATCTTCCAGCCCGTTCAGCTCCGTATCGCCGAAGACCAACCACCACTTGCCGCGCAGCAGAGCGTCGCCCGGCGCGGCGGTCTTCCAGGTGGTACCGTACTTGGGCCCCACGGTACACCCGCTGAGGGCAGCTCCGGCAAGAGCAAGCAGCAGGGCCGCGCGCCGCGTTCCCGGTTCGTTCCTCGTTAAGCTCAAACGGCACGCTCCGGATGTATCGGCAGGTCCAGATCCCTTTGACCGCGCCGGCGTAGAACCCTTTGGCGGAAGCGGTCCAGGTACAGGTAGATGACGGGTGTGGTGTACAGCGTCAGCAGCTGCGAAACGAGCAGCCCGCCCACAATCGAGATGCCGAGCGGCCGCCGCAGCTCGGAGCCCGTGCCGGTGCCGAAAGCCAGCGGCAGCGCGCCGAACAGAGCTGCCATCGTCGTCATCATGATGGGGCGAAAACGCAGCATGCAGGCTTCAAAGATCGCGTCGTGGGTAGAAAGCCCATGGTCGCGCTCGGCCATCAGGGCAAAGTCGACCATCATGATGGCGTTCTTCTTCACAATGCCAATGAGAAGAACGATGCCGATAATGGCAATGACGCTCAGGTCCGTGTTGGTCAGCTCCAGCGCGAGCAGCGCGCCCACGCTCGCCGAAGGCAGCGTGGAGATGATGGTAATCGGGTGTACCAGGCTTTCATACAGGATGCCGAGCACGACATACACCGCCAGCAGCGCCGTGAGGATGAGGTACTTTTCCGACTTGAGCGAGTCCTGAAATGCCTGGAGCGTACCGGAAAACGTGCCGCGCACCGTGGCCGGGGTGCCGAGCTGGTCCTGCATCTGCTGGATCGCCTCGGTCGCCTCGGAAAGCGAAACACCGGGCGCGAGATTGAAGGAAATCGTGGTCGAGGGGAACAGGCCCGTGTGGTTGAGCGTGAGCGAAGTCGTGTGAATCTGCATCTTCGAGAAGCTGTTGAGCGGCACCGGACCATGGCTTGAAGCGGTGCGGAGATAAATCGTGTTCAGGCTTTGCGGCGACTGCCAGTACTGGGGCGCGACCTCCAGCACCACGTAGTACTGGTTCAGCTGCGTGCGGATGAGCGAAGCCTCGGACTGCCCGAAAGCATCGTACAGGCCCGTGTCGATCGCCTGCGGCGTCAGCCCGAGCCGGGCCGCGGTCATGCGGTCGTAATCCACAAACGCGGAAAGGCCGCCCTGCTCCGCATCGGAGTTGACATCGGCCAGCTTCGGCAGCTTCTTCATATTTTTCAGCAGGATCGGCGACCAATAGTTCAGAAGCTCCACACTGTCCGCCACAATCGTGTACTGGTACAGCGCGTTGCCGCCGCGGCCGCCGACGCGGATGTCCTGCGCCGGCTGCAAAAAGACCGACGCCACCGGCAGCCGGTCAAACTTCGGCCGCATGCGCTCGATCCCCGGCATGGCCGTGGCGTCGCGCTTGTCGGGGCCCTTGCCGAGCGGCTTCAACGCGATATACACGAAGCCGCCGTTGGTAGAGCCGTTGCCGCCGGTATAGGCGTTTACGTTGGCCACCGCCGGGTCGCTCTTGATGACCTTGACGATCTTCTGCAATGAATCGTTCATCAGCGTGAAGGAAGCATCATACGGCCCCTGCAAGCCGCCGAAAGCGACGCCGGTATCCTGCTCCGGGAAAAAGCCCTTGGGCACCCGCACGAATAGGAGCACATTGAGCGCGATGGTAAGCAAGAGCACCACGATGGTGATGGCCGGGTTATCCAGCACCCAGGTGAGCGACACGCGGTAGATGCGCAGGATGAAGTCAAAGCCGCGCTCGCTGGTGCGGTACAGCCAGTTGTGCTGCTCCTCCTTGGGGTGGCGCTTGAGCAGGTACGCGCACATGGTCGGCGTGGTGGTGAGTGAAACCACCATGGAGACTAGAATCGCCGTCGAAAGCGTGACCGCGAACTCCCGAAACAAGCGCCCGACGATGCCGCCCATTAGCAGAATCGGGATGAAGACCGCGATCAGCGAGATGGAGATGGTCAGCACCGTATAGCCGATTTCGCTTGCGCCTTTCAGCGCCGCCTGCCGGGGGTTGTAGCCCATCTCCAGAAAGCGCGAAATGTTCTCCATGACAACAATGGCATCGTCCACCACAAAGCCGGTTGCAATGGTCAACGCCATCAGCGACAGGTTGTCGAGCGAGTAGCCGAACAGGTACATCACCGCGAACGTACCGATGAGCGACACCGGCACCGCGACCGTGGGGATGAGCGTGGCGCGCGGGTTGCGAAGGAACACAAATACCACGCCGATGACCAGAAAGATGGACAGAATCAAAGTGGATTCCACGTTCGCCACCGAGGCGCGGATGGTCGTGGTGCGGTCGAGCACGATCGTGGCATTAATGCCCTGCGGAATGGACGCCTGGAGGCTCGGCAGCGCGTCGCGGATGCGCTGGTTGGTTTCGATGATATTGGCGCCGGGCTGCCGCGTGATGATCACGGTGACCGACTTGGTGCCGTTCAGGTAGCCCGCGGTGCGGAGATTCTGCGTTGCATCCTGCACGTCGGCAATATCCTGTAAGCGCACGGCCAGGCCGTTGTGGTAGCCCACAATAAGCGGCCGGTACTCGTCGGCATGCGAGATTTGCCCGTTCGTGACGATGTCGACTTTCGTACCGTCGTCCTGCAGCTGCCCCCGTGCTACATCGGTGTTCTGCGAGGAAAGCGCGCTTTGCACGTCGGCCAGCGTGAGCCCGTAGCTTTCCAGCTGCGTCGGGTTCGCCTCCACCCGTACCGACGGCAGCGCGCCTCCGCCCACGTTGACCAGGCCGACGCCCTGGAGCTGGGAAAGACGCTGCTGCAGGATGGTCGAGGCAATGTCATAAAGCGTGGCGGTGTCGTACTTCTTCGACGTAAGCCCGAGAATCATGATGGGCGAGTCCGCCGGGTTGACCTTGCGGTAGGTCGGGTTGCCCGGCAGGTTCGCGGGCAGGTAAGTGCGCGAAGCATTGATGGCCGCTTCCACATCGCGCGCGGCACCGTCGATATCGCGGTTCAGGTCAAACTGCAGCGTAATGTTGGTTGAGCCCAGCGAGCTCGACGAGGTCATCTCCGTAATGGCCGCGATGTGCGAGAACTGCCGCTCCAAGGGTGTTGCAATGGAGGACGCCATGATCTCGGCGCTCGCGCCCGGCAGCGAAGCCTGCACCTGGATCGTGGGAAAGTCGACCTGCGGCAGCGGCGCGACCGGCAGCACGGTGTAGCCGATCGCGCCCGCGATGGCGATGGCGATGGTCAGCAGCGTGGTGGCGACCGGCCGGTCGATAAACGGCTTGGAAATGCTCATACGGCGCTCCGCACCCGCGGGTCGGCCGAGCCGCCCTGCGGCTCGTTGCCGGTCGGCCGCTGCGCGGGCTTGGTGCGGAAGCGCTGCGCCAGATTGTCGAAAAAGATGTAGATCACAGGCGTGGTGTAGAGCGTAAGCAGCTGCGAAATCAGGAGGCCGCCCACCATGACGATGCCGAGCGGGCGGCGCAGCTCCGAGCCGATGCCTCGGCCGAAGGCCAGCGGCAAAGCCCCGAGAAGAGCGGCCATTGTCGTCATGATGATCGGCCGAAAGCGCAGCAGGCTTGCCTCGTAGATGGCCTCGGTTGAGGTTTTGCCGTGCTGCCGCTCGGCTTCGAGCGCAAAATCGACGATCATGATGCCGTTCTTCTTCACGATGCCGATGAGAAGAATAATGCCGATGATCGCGACCACCGAAAGCGACTCACCGAACAGCATCAGCGCGAGCAGTGCGCCCACGCCGGCAGAGGGCAGCGTGGACAGGATGGTGATGGGGTGGATAAAGCTCTCATACAGCACCCCGAGCACGATATACACCACGACCAGCGCCGCCAGGATCAGCAGACCTTCGTTGGAAAGCGAGTTGCGGAACGATGCCGCCGTGCCCTGGAAGTCGGCCTGGATGCTGGCCGGGAAATGAAGCTGCTGCGCGACTTTATCCACCTCCGTGATGGCGTCGCCCAGGGCTGCCTGCGGGCCCAGGTTGAAGGAAACGGTAGCCGCCGGGAACTGGCCCTGATGCTCGATGGAAAGCGGCTCGCTTGTGCGCGTCATAGTGGCAAACGCGCTCAGGGGAATCTGGTTTTGCGTGGCTGTCGGGGTCGCGGTGTTGTTTGCCGTCGAGCTCGCCGTGGTGCCTCCGCCCGAGGCGGAAAGCGCGTTGACCGGCGCTGCCAGGGCTCCCGAGCTTGGCGTATACATAACGGATGTCGTGGTGGCCGCGGAGCCTGCTGACGATGAGCTTGCCGAGGAGAACGACTGCGCGGCGCTGTCGCCGCTTACCCCCGCCGAGCTGTTCGCCTGGAGGTAAATATCATTGAGCTTATTCGGGTCCTGCTGGAACTCGGGCTGCGTTTCCAGGATGACGTGGTACTGGTTCAGCTGCGTGTAGAGCGTGGAAATTTGCCGCTGGCCGAAAGCGTCGTACAGGGTGTTGTCGACCGTGGTGGGCGCGATGCCGAGCCGCGAGGCCGTCACGCGGTCGATGTTGATGTTGGCGGCCAGGCCCCCGGTCTGCTGGTCGGTTGCGACATCCTCCAGGTCCGGCAGCTGCTTCAGCTTGTCCACAAAGCGCCCGGTCCACAGGTTCAGCTCGGCCTGGCTCGGGTCTTCCAGGGTGTACTGGTACTCGGTGCGTGTAATCCGGTCATCGACCGTGATGTCCTGCACGGGCTGCATAAACAGCTCGATCCCCTGAACCTGCGCGAGCTTGCTTTGCAGCCTGCGAATCACGTCCGCCGCCGACAGGTCGCGCTCGGACAGCGGCTTCAGGTTGATCGAGAAGCGGCCGCTGTTCATGGTGGTGTTGGTGCCGTCCGCGCCGATGAATGAGCTGAGGCTTTGGACGGCGGGGTCCTGAAGGATGATGCGCGCCGTCTCTTCCTGCCGCTCGGCCATGGCGGCAAACGAGATGGTCTCGGAAGCCTGCGAGATGCCC
>CAXTSG010000128.1:0-8254 GCA_964246825.1 uncultured Acidobacteriaceae bacterium
CGCTCCAACAATCCGCGCATCACAGCCCGGTACAGCGCCTTGTCGCACTGCGCCCGAGGACTCCACACTGCGGGCCCGCGCGAAGTATTCAAGAGCCGAAACTGGATCCCCGTCGCATCCGCGACCTCTCCCATCACCCCGCCCAGCGCATCAATCTCCCGCCCCAGATGGCCTTTGGCGACACCGCCAATGGCCGGGTTGCAGCTCATCTGCGCGATCTTGTCGAGCGCAAGCGTCAGGAGCACCGTGCGCAGCCCAAGCCGCGCCGCCGCCGCGGCCGCCTCGCACCCCGCATGCCCCGCGCCCACCACGGCAACATCAAAAACTAAGGTCAGCATGCTTCTATTTTACGGCTGCGCTCAAACCCGGCAGGGGATTGAGTTTCCTCGATTCAAGTTGTCATACTGGTGGCGGCTGACGGTGCGGTTCATGCGGTTCCTTGATGGCTGCCGTCTTCAATGGATTGCATCGGTGGAACGCATGTTCAAATTAGAACTTCCGCACCCCAAGTGGACACAGGCTCCCTTCCTCCTATCGCTTGCGTTTCTCCTCGCATGGGCCCAGCCTGCCTCCGCGCGGAACTGCCCGGCCCTCGGCAAACTCCAACTGCCCCAGGCCCGCGTGGCCCTTGCCGAAGCGGAAGCATCAGGCACCTTCACCCCCGTGCACGGGCCGGCAATCGAAGGGCTGCCTCCGTTCTGCCGCGTTGTTGTTCAAGCCGAACCGTCCATCCATTCAAAAATTCAAATCGAGGTATGGCTGCCCCTGCATGCGTGGAACCGGCGTCTTGTAGGCGTGGGCAGCGGCGGCTTCGGCGGCATCATCGAGTACGCCCAGTTGGGTGAAACGCTTCGGGATGGGTATGTCGCCTCCACAAGCGATATGGGCACCTCGCCCGCTTCCGCCCTGCAAGCCGACGCACTGATAGGGCAGCCGGAGCGGTGGAAAGACTTCGGATGGAGAGCCACGCACCTCATGACGGTGATCGCGAAGCGGCTTACAGTCGCTTTCTATGGAACGGGTGCCGAGTTCTCCTACTTTCGCGGCTGCTCCACCGGCGGCCAGCAGGGCTTGAGCGAGGCGCAGCGCTTCCCCTCTGACTACGACGGTATCGTCAGCGGCGCGCCGGCTTACGCCCGAACGAGGCTCCACGCCGCGATCCTCTGGAACCATCGCGAACTCAGCCGGGCTGTCGACGCAGGTCTGACCCCGTCCGGGCTTTCCCTGCTGTCGGCGGCGGTGCTTAAGACTTGCGGTACTCACCCGGCTCAAGGTCCTCCCGTCCAGGTAGCCGATCCTGCCGCATGCGCGTTCCATCCGGAAGTTCTACTCTGCACCGGGCACGAAGAAAAAGACTGCCTGAACTCACAAGCAATCGACGCGGTTCTCCGGCTCATCGCCGGGCCTAAAGACTCGCATGGCCAGTCGATCTACCCGGGCCTGGAGTGGGGAAGCGAAGCCGACTGGAGCCTGCCTCCCGCGCATCCGCGCGCGGACGAGGTTCCGTTTGCTTCTATCTTCCGCTGGGTTTGGGGTGCGTCCTGGCAATCAACCAACTTCAACTTCGACACAGACGTAGCCGCGATGGATCGGCGTCTCGGCCCCTTTCTGAATGCGACCGACCCGAACCTCTCCAACTTTCAACGCATGGGGCACAAGCTGCTGCTCTACCACGGATGGGCCGATCCGCTTGTTCCCCCGCGGGGCACCATCAACTACTTCAGGCTGCTGCGCGGGGCCGCGCCCGGCGCGCCGCATTCCGACGAAGTGTTCGCGCGGCTCTTCATGATCCCCGGCATGGCTCACTGCGGCGATGGTACCGGGCCGTCGCACCTGGATTTGCTGCCCGCTCTGCGGGCCTGGGTCGAGGCGGGCATCGTCCCTGAAACGATCACCGGCACGGGCATCGACCGCGGCACCGGAACGCAAGCCTTCCATCCCTATCCGGAGCAGGCGGAAGGCATCAAGCCCGCGGGTCAATCTACCTCCAAATCGAGGTAAGCTCCCGGATCACTCCCTCTACAGGAACCCGCCCGCCCTGGGACGAGAACACCTCGATGCGCAAGCCCGGCGACAAGGGATAAATCAAATCCGTCATCGCAATCGTTCCGTTCTGCGCATATGCCTCCACCGAGGACCGGTCCACAATCAAATGGAGATCGTAGGGCCGTTCTTTCACGAGAGGCGCCGAGGTCCTCGCGGCAAATCCCTGCGCCACCGCAAGCCCGGAACGGGTGCGGTCGATGTAGAACTCTCCCTTCACCGAGTCAAAGCCGACCTCGGTCCAGTGCGCCGCGTCGGAGTACAGTCGAAAACCGAAAACCCCCTCCTGCCCGGCAGCAAACCGAGCCTGAACTTCCACGGGACCCGCCGGCATGCCGCCGCGCATGTTTTGCAAGTCGGCGTTAGATCGAAAGACGATCGGCGGCTTCTTCGCGCGAAGAGCTTCCACAACCGGCTGCTGCCTCAGAGCAAGGCCGCCCCCGTCCCGAACGAAGGTGAGATTCCGAGGAAGGCTCATCTGTCCCCGCCACGGCGCGGTCGGGAGCTTCTCCGCATACTGCCAGTTGTTCATCCACCCCAGCAGCACGGGGGCGCGGTCTCGGGCGAGACCGTTGAAGCTGATAGCGCAGTAGTCATCCTTGCCGTAGTTGGTCCAGCCGTGGGAGCCGCGCTCCTGCAAGGGAGAAAAGGTTTTCCCGTCAAAGCTGCCGAGAAAATACTGCTCGCCCGAGCCGCCCTGCGGCGCGCCCGGGTTCAGCCCCACCTTGAGAGCCCACAGGCTCTGCCCGCCATCGGCGGACGGAACCCGTAGAAGGTCGGGACATTCCCAGTCTCCGGCCGCATCCCCCAAAGGTCCGAAGTCGCTCAGGTGCGTCCACTGCTTCAGATCGGCCGAAGCGTAGAACTGCACCTTGTGCTCCTTCGGCAGCGAGACTGCCATGACCCACTGATGAGTTTGCTCATTCCAGGAAACACTCGGATCGCGGAAGTCGCCCATCTGAAGATCCAGAACCGGGTTCCCGGCAAACGGCGTCCACGTTCGGCCGTTGTCGCGGCTCACCGCCACATTCTGCGTTTGCCTGTGGACCTGCGGCGGCTCCCGGCTGCCGGTGTAAACGGCCGCCAGGCACTCGGTATGCGGACTGCACAATCCGCTGCGGTTCTCACGGTCCACCACCACGCTGCCCGTGAAGATCATCACCCCGTCCTGCTCGGGAATCGCAACCGGCAGCTCGTGCCAATGGAGCAGGTCCCTGCTGACAGCGTGGCCCCAGCTCATATGCCCCCAGCGGTCGCCGAACGGGTTGTACTGGAAGAAAAGATGGTACTCGCCCTTGAAAAAGACGAGGCCGTTGGGGTCGTTCGTCCAGTTCCGCCGCGGCGAAAAATGGATTTGCGGACGGTAAGGCTCGTCATAAGCCGCACCGGGTGCCTGGGCGGCCGTCGGCAATGCGGGCATAAGCAGAACAGCAAAAAGAGCAGCCCATCGAGACAGCGGAAATGTACGCATAAAGCACCCGACATTCATTGGAGAGAGCGGTCAGTTTCAACCGGAAGGGACGCGAGTTCCAGGCACTCCTGAAGCGACCACGCCGGAGTCGCGCCCGCCCGGCTTGCAATTGTCGCCCCCACGGCATTGGCAAACCGGCCCACCGCATCGAGCGGCCATCTCCGGTCGCAGCCGTACAAAAAGGCCGCGGCAAATCCGTCGCCGGCACCGATCGTATCTTCCACGACCGCCGGGTACCCCGCAACACTCTGAAGCCGGCCGTCGCGGTAAATGGAGCAGCCCGCCGAGCCCTGCGTCACGCAGATGCAATCCAGAGAGTGCTTCCACGCCCAGTGCGCGCAGAACGCCTCAAGCGAGAAGTCCGCCTTCGCGGAAGCATCAAGCGACGCCAGTGTTCTCGCTTCCGCTTCATTCAGCTTCAAAATCGTCGACATCCCGCACAAACGCTCGACCAGCGGCAGGTTCCAGGCTCCGGGCCGAAGATTCATGTCGTAGAAGCACTTGCAGCCCGGCAGCAGGGTCGCCAGCTCCCGCGTAAAGCATTCAATGTTCGGCTCCAATTGCAGCAGAGTGCCGAAGTACAGCCAGTCGGGCCGCAAAAGAAGAATCTTCTCCCTCCTTTCCGCCGAAAGCCTCACAAAGTCATACGCCGCCGGACGGGGAATCTCAAAGTGGGGTTCCCCTTCCCCATCGAAAGTGACGTGAGCCACTCCCGTCGATGCCGCCTCAATCTCCTGGATAAAGGTCGTGTCCACCCCCAGCTTTGCCGCGAGCTTCCGTGCGAGCGCGCCCCGATCATCGCACCCTACCCCGGTAATCAGGGCGGCCGCGGAGCCGAGCCGTACCATGTTGGCGGAAAAGTTCAGCGCCGCGCCTCCCAAAAGTTCCTTGCCCGGGAACACGTCCCACAGGATTTCCCCCACGCTTACCACTCTCATCGGCGAGGCTCCCCTTTCAGCTGCTCTGCGGTTCCAACATCTATATATACAAGTGGGGCAAACTTGTCTAGTATATTGCCAGCCCCACGCCTGCCGGGATGGAGCACTCGGGAATGGAGACAACAGTGCAGCCGGCAACTCACAAGCAGGCCAAGTACCTGGACATCGTCGACTCGCTTCGAAGCGACCTCCAATCCGGCCGCTACCGGCCCGGCGCTCGCCTCCCCAGCGAAGCGGAACTGGTGCGCAAGTTCAACGTCAGCAGAATGACGGTAGTCAAAGCGGTCCAGCACCTGCAGCAGGAAGGGCTGCTGCACCGCAAACCCGGCTCGGGCAGCTTCGCAGCAGAAGAAGCCCCCAGGGAAGCCGGGATGTTCGGACTGCTGATTCCGAACCTCGGGACCACCGAAATCTTCGAGCCGATTTGTAGGGGCATGATGCGGTCCCCCTCCATCCGAAGTCATGCGCTTTCATGGGGCAATGCGCCCGCCGGCAGCCGGCACGGCGAAGCAGCCGAGCAGCTCTGCCGGCGCTACATCGAACAAAAGGTAGCCGGGGTATTCTTCGCGCCCCTGGAGTTCAGCTCCCACCGGGACGATGTAAACGCCCGCATCCTGAAGGCACTCGGAAGCGCGCGCATCCCCGTCGTTCTGCTCGACCGCGATGTTTTCGCTTACCCGGGACGGAGTGAGTTCGATCTTGTGGGACTGGACAATCGACGCGCCGGCTTCATCATGACCAGCCACCTGGCAGGCGTGGGCCGACGCCGCATTGCCTTTCTGGCCCGCGTCGGCTCCGCGGAAACCGTGGAAAGCCGGATCGCGGGCTACCGCGAAGCCCTATACGCGCGGGGTTTGCCGTTTTCCGGGCACTCGGTCCTGCGCGGCGACGCTTCGGACGCGGCATTCGTCCAGGATGCTTTGAAGGACGGCACAATCGATGCGATCCTGTGCGCGAACGACCACACCGCCGCCAACCTGATGCAGACTTTGATCGGCCTCGGAGTGCGCATCCCGGAGGACATCGGCATCGCCGGGGTGGATGATGTGAAGTACGCGAGCCTGCTGCCCATTCCGCTGACGACCTTTCACCAGCCCTGCGAAGAAATCGGCGCGGCCGCGATGTCCGCCATGCTGGAAAGAATCAACAATCTCCATCTTCCGCCCCGCTCCATCCGCCTCAACGGAACACTCATCGTCCGGCGTTCCTGCGGCAGCGATCTGCCGTCGGCGGCCTCGTAAGCAAGCTCCAAATGCACGCCGGTAAGTCCAGCCCCGCGCGGCCATCTCACAAACCGCGTCCATCCATCCTGCCTATACAGGTTTCTCCTCTCTAGAGCATACAAGTGTTTGACAATGGGCTAGTCGGCAGCCTACAACTTCGATGTTGTTTTTCGGGGAGGCTGTATGGGTGTGAAGTCAAAAGCCGTCGGACGCGACAGGCTTCAAGCGTCGGTTCCTTCCGCGCGCAAACAGTTCAATACCGCTCGCCCTCGTCGCTCATTTAGCGGCTCCCCGCTTTGGAGAACTCTTCTGCTCGCCCTGCTGCTGATCGGCGGGGCAGGCGCGGTCCTCGGCCAGGCGACCTCGGGCTCCATCACCGGCTTCGTTACGGACAGCTCCGGTGCCGTCGTGCCCAACGCAAAGGTCACTGTCAGCAACGAAGCCACCGGCATCGCAACCGAGGCGACAACAGACAACTCCGGGCTCTACAACGTCACAAACATCATCGCGGGGCAGTACAGCGTTAAGGTAGAAAGCGCCGGATTCAAGGCATCGCTGCAACAGCATGTGGAACTGCAGATTGACTCAACGGTCCGCGCGGACGCCCAACTCTCGCTCGGTGAAGCGTCGGAAGAGGTAACGGTGACAGCCGCCGCCGCGACCCTGAAAAGTGAGAAACCCGACGTCGATCTCGTGCTCGACCAGCATGAAATCGAGAACCTGCCCGTCAACAGCGACAATCTGACGACGTTGTACCTGGTCGCCCCCGGCGTGGTGCCTTTCACCTTTCAGATCGGCAACAACGAGAACCCTTCCGAAGGATTCATGACCTCCGTCAACGGGCAGCTCTGGATGGCAAACGACTACCAGGTCGACGGCATCTCCGACATGGCGTGGGGCTTCTCCGGACTCCAGATCATCGTCCCGCCCCCTGACTCGGTGCAGGAACTCAAGGTAACCACGGCGACCTACGACCCGGAGTTCGGCTCGGTCGGCGGCTTGGTCGCGCAGTATGTCACCAAGTCCGGCGGCAATGCCTTCCATGGGTCGGCCTACTGGCTCAACCGCGGTGCCTGGTCCTTCGCGGCCAACCCGTTCACTGAGAAGGTAGCGGGAACCGGCCCGCACGGAACGGGAACCGGCGTTTCGCCCTACAACGAAAATATCGGCGGTGCATCGCTGGGCGGCCCGATTCTGCACAACAAGCTGTTTTTCTTCACGGACTACCGCCTCAATCGCAGGATTGTCGGCGCCAACCTCCTGACAACAGTGCCCAACGACGCTTTTCGCGGCGGCGATTTCAGCTCCCTCGCGGGCACCAACCCCATCTTCGACCCAAGCACCGGCAATCCCGACGGAACGGGACGAACACAGTTCAAAAACAACATCATTCCCTCATCGAGCTTCAATCCGACGGCGGTAAAGCTGCTCGCGCTCCTGCCTCACGCCAACGCAAACCAGAACACGCAGCAGAACTACCTCGGCACAGGCAAGTCGCCCTTCAGCACCGATGAAATCGACGGCCGCGTGGACTGGAAGCTTTCAGAGCGCGACCGGCTTTTCGGCCGCTACTCGTACATGTGGTCCAGCCTCTACAGCCCCGGCGTGTTCGGCATCGTGGCGGGCGGCCCTTCCATCGGCGGCGGCAATCCGGCCACAACCAGCTCGCGCAATCAGCTGCTCAGCTTGAACTACACGCATACCTTCAGCCCCAGTCTGCTCGGTGAGCTGCGCGTCGGCTACGCGCGCTTCCACCTCAAGGAGTACCAGAATGACTCGGGCTTGGAGACAAACGACCAGGTCGGGATTCCGGGCATCAATGACGGAACCGCCCTTGCCGGCGGCTTGGCCGGCATCTCCGTGGCGGGTCCGGTCGGCACCTTCCAAATGGGCATCTTGGGGTCGGTGCCGCGGCTCGATCTCGCCATGATGATCCAGGTGGTCAACAACTGGACCAAAACAGTGGGGAACCACGAACTGCGCTGGGGTGGCGACGTCCGTCGGAACTACGAAAACCTGTTCACCCTCAACCAGAGCACGCGCGGCGAGTTCGACTTCGACCAATCCGTCACCGGCTCGGCGAGCATCAGCAACTCCGGGCTGTCCATGGCCTCGTTTCTGCTCGGTGCCCCATCTTTTTTCCAGCGCGGCCAGTTCGTTCTGGCGCCGGATGAAAGAGCAACCCGCATTGCCGGCTACGGCGGAGACACCTGGCACATCACGCCGAAGATGACCGTCAACTTCGGCCTGCGCTGGGACTACATCTCCCCCATCACGCCGAAAAAGGCCGGCGGCGATGTGAACTACGACTTCAACACAGGAGACCTGATCCTTGCCGGCGTGGGCAATGTGTCCAAGTTCGACAACGTTCAGCCCAGGTACAACAACTTCGCCGAGCGCGTCGGCTTCGCCTACAAGCTGACGGAAAAAACAGTGCTGCGCGGCGGCCTGGGCCGCAGCTATTTTATGAACGGCTTTGACGCCGCATTCAACCACCTCGATTCGTCTTATCCGATCGCGCAGGCCCAGGTCGTGAACCAGTCTTCGCTGTACACTCCCATCTTTCCCCTCGACCAGGG
>CAXTSG010000129.1:0-3150 GCA_964246825.1 uncultured Acidobacteriaceae bacterium
CCCGCGCCCGTCGCTGCCGTTTCGAGCTCTGCCCCGGCTTCCGCTGAAGACACCTCTCTTACGGCAGCACGCCGCAAGCGGGCGGCGGCTTCCTCGGAACTGCCCTTTTCGGCTCCATCGCAGGCCGCGGTGCGGGCAGCCGAGCCGGACGCTACCGGCGGCCGCTCCATGGTGCGGGCGCTGGGACTTAAAATCAACCGGATCGTGATTGACGCCGGCCACGGCGGGCACGATTCCGGCACGCTCGGCCCCGGCGGGATTGAAGAAAAAGACGTGGT
Source organism: uncultured Acidobacteriaceae bacterium (assembly GCA_964246825.1). Taxonomy (GTDB): domain Bacteria; phylum Acidobacteriota; class Terriglobia; order Terriglobales; family Acidobacteriaceae; genus EB88. The sequence goes on from CAXTSG010000129.1 coordinate 279, forward strand.
GCTCGATGTCGCGCTGCGCGTGGGCAAACTGCTCAAACAGCGGCTCGGTGCCGATGTAATCTACACCCGCGACGACGATACCTTTATTCCGCTGGAAACACGCACAGCCATTGCTAACAAGGCGCAGGCCGACCTGTTTCTATCAATTCATGCCAACTCAAGCCCGGACGCAAGCGCGCGCGGGGTGGAAACCTACTACCTCAACTTCACCACCTCAGCTGACGCCCTGGAGGTCGCGGCACGCGAGAATGCCGTTTCCGATGAGTCCATCCACCAGCTTTCGGATCTTGTGAAGAAGATTACGCTCCAGGACAAGATCGCCGAATCGCGCGAGTTCGCAAGCGACGTGGATGCCAGCCTTTTTCAAGGATTGGAGTCCGGCAACGCGGGCCTTAAGGATCGCGGCATCAAGAAAGCCCCGTTTGTGGTGTTGATCGGCGCGAACATGCCGTCCATCCTGGCGGAAATTTCCTTTCTGACAAACCCCGACGATGCCGCGCAGCTGCGCGACGGGGCTTACCGCGAGCGCATCGCGGAGGCTCTTTATAAAGGTGTCGCCAAATACGAGCGAAGCCTGAGCGGGACGCGCTTGCAGGAAAGCGCGAGCAATGCAGCAGGGCGCTGAATACTCGGCTTCCCGTGCGCGGAAGGTCATCTTCCTGCTGGTGTAGGCTGAGGGTATCGTGCTTCTTTTCCCACGATCGTGGTTTTTGCTGCTGCTCGGCTTTGCCGCGTTCAGCTGCCCTGCGCAAACACTCGCGCCGTCCCCAAAGGGGCCGGGTGCCCCGGTCCGGACCGACACGGCACCCGCGCGCAAAATCCCACTGCTGCCCTCGGTCTTCGCGGGGGAGCCGCTTGCGGGCGATCTCCTGAGTTCCACGGACCCTTCCGCGGCCGACCCGGCGCATGCCGCCGTGCTCAAGGAGGACGGTTTTCAGCAGTCCACCGTGGGGCGCTACGCAGGCTGGACCGTGCAGTCGCTGCGCTTCGGCGATGCCACGGGCGCTTACAGTGCTTTTACGTCTTACCGTACCGGCTCCATGGTGTCGGAGGAGGTCGGCGACAACGCGGCTGCCGATGAAGGCACGTTTCTGGCGCGAAGCGCGGCAACCCTGGTCATCGTGCACGGCTCCGCCTCAGAAGACGCGCGCAAGTTAAAGGCCTCCATGGTTGGACTTCTCGGAGGACTGCCGCTGCTTCAAGGCCCCGATGCCGTCGCGCCCGCCCTGCCTGGGCTGATGCCCTCTGATGGACTTGATGCCGCGTCTCTGCGCTATGCCTTGGGCCCGGCAGGCTACAACGGACCCTTGCCGGTGACGGTTCTAGCCTTTGACCGCAGTGCCGAGGTCGCAACGGCGCGCTACCGGCTCCATGGCGGCGAAACAGCAACCCTGACCCTGGAAATGCTGCCCACGCCGCAGATTGCAGGCGCGGCGCAGCGTGCCGTGCAGGCGCTGCCGGACGCAACTCTCCATGTGGACACGCTGCGCACCGGCCCCTTGCTCGGGATTTTAAGCGGCCCCGGCATTTCTCAAGCGGACGCCCATCGTCTGCTGAACCGAATTCACTACGTGGCAGATCTTACGCTCGACCAGCCGCAAGGCTACACCAGCGAGGTTGCCAAGGCGGCGAAGCTGCTGCTGGGCATCGCTTACTTGACGGGCATCTTGGCAGCCGCTGCGATACTGCTGGCGCTCTTCCTCGGCGGCGGCCGAGTGCTTCTCCGGCGCATGCAGGGCAAGCCGGACTCCTCTCTAAATGACGATGACTTTATCAGTCTGAAGTTGTAGAAGCACCGCAAGTTCGCTGCATAGAATTCGGTGCATTCTAGTGAGAGAAGTTAAACAGCAAGCATGGGCCGATTCACCACCGTTCGTTTTCTGATGCGCCCATGTCCTTTTGTAATTTCCGCCAAGTAGTTCATTTAAAGTACTTTATTGTTGGCCCGAATGGGCCTTGACACCCCTGAGCCCGCCTCCTATGCTGCTGAAAGAAAGTTTGGGTGGCTTTGCCTCCATCTGGAACTATTCTCCCTGAGGGCTGTTTCTGTTGCCGGGCAGCCCTCCCTCTCCATGCCTTTCCGGCTGGATGCTTTGCCGAAATCTCGGCCGCCCGCTAAAATCAGGGAACGCGCTTCCCTGTGCCGTGCGCCGACGTAGCTCAGTTGGTAGAGCAGCTGATTCGTAATCAGCAGGTCACCGGTTCAAGTCCGGTCGTCGGCTCCATCCGTTTTTCGCGCCCGTGCGGTCCGCCGGAGAAGCTCCGCGCGGTACATTCTCGTAGTTTTTGTCTTCTTATCCACGGAAAATTGAAGCGAGAGTAACCCTTCCTACACGTAAATAAGAGAAGCGATCTCCGCGGCATGCCATAATCGGCCAGGAACAGCACTCGCGAGCGTAGAGGAGGGGGGACGTGAGCGACTACGGCCGCAGAGATGTGCTGCGTATCTTCGGCATCCGCGAAAAGCAGCTTCGTCTTTGGGAGCGCAACGGTCTGATCGCCATGGCGGAAAGCTACAGCTTTCAGGACCTGGGCAGACTGCGCAAACTTCGCGAGCTCCGCGCGCGGCGCATCTCCGCGGGAAGCATTCGCGAGGCCGTTGCGGCCATGCGGTCAGTTTCCGGCCTGCCCGAGCCGCTGCTGGAAACCGGTCTTGACGTAGAAGGCTGCCGCAAGGGTCGGGCGCTATTTCGCTATCTCGGTGCCGTGGTGGAACCTATCGGCGGCCAATATCTCCTTAACTTCTCCGGCAGTGCCTGCCCTGCCATTGCTCCCTTTGCTGCCGCGGTCTCCCTGCGGACGCGCGAGCGGGAAGCCGCCCGGCTTTTTACGCAGTCCGTGCATGCCGAAGAGGCCGGACAGCTGGAGGAAG
>CAXTSG010000129.1:3160-7158 GCA_964246825.1 uncultured Acidobacteriaceae bacterium
GTACTGTCCTTGCTGCCGAGCCACGCGGCATCGGCGATCAATCTCGGCACGCTCTTCTACAATCGGCGTGATTATGCCCGCGCCGAGCAGTTTTACCGCATGGCGACGGAAAGCGACAGAACGTATGCCCTGGCTTTTTTCGACCTGGGCAATGTGCTGGATGAGGTGAAGCGGATGCCGGAGGCGATTGCGGCCTACCGGCATGCGATTGCCCTAAATCCGCAATACGCGGACGCCCACTACAATCTGGCGCTGGCGCTGGAGCGAAACGGCCAAAGGCGCTCGGCACTGGAGCACTGGACCAGGTACCTGCGTTTGGACCCGAGCGGCCCTTGGGCACGGCACGCGCGCGGTCAACTGCGTAAAACTCTGGCCGTGGTCGGCATGAAGCTGATCCGCCACCCTGCGAGGCCGACGCCCGCAACCCCACGGAGCCATGCCGCGGCTCCGGTAAAGAACGAGCAGGCTGCCTTGCGGATCATGTAAGAAGGAGTCCTGTCCGGTGAGTTCCTTCATGCAGGGGTGATCGCATGCCGTTTTCCTTGCGAGTTCGTCCCGAAATAGATGGATCCCAAGCGGCGTCCCAATTCGGTACTACGGTCTCTTCCTCTTTCAAGAAACATAGCCGCACACACCCGCGAACTGCCGATAGTGGTGGAAACGCCACTTGCCTGGAGATCGCCGGAAATCATGAAAATGCTCCTTCAGCTGCCCCTTCCGACCGCCCCTACCCTACCCGCTCCGTTTCCGTCCACCCGCGAGCAGCGCTTCGCGGCGCATCTGCCGCCCGTACAACGCATTGCCGCCGCTGAACCGGCGGCAGAGCGGGAAGCGGACCCTCGGCTGCGTATAGCACACGCCGCCTTAGTAAGCGCGGCCTGCTATCTTTCGACGGCCCCGGCCGCGGACAATGCCGCCGCGCTGGAAGCCGTGCAGCTGCTGTACGACCTGTCGCAGGAGGTCTTGGGAAGCATGGATGTGCCGAAAGTACGGCAAGGGGAACTTGAAGACCGCGTGTGGCAGGGCAAGCAACGGCAGTGGGAGCGGCAGCGCTCCGTGGAAGCCGCCGTCCGCTACGTAAAAGCGGGAGCCGATCTGCCGAAGATCACGCCTCCGCAGCGTCCGCGCTCCCGCTGGGCTCGCTGGTGGAGCCGTTTGCGTCGGCCGTCGCAGGTGCACCCCTTCTAGACCGCCCAGCCTCAGCCCAGGTCGGGGCTATGGCTTTGCGGATCGCGCAAGCGCCGGATCTCCTCCCAGCGCCGCGCTTTGGCCAAGCGGTCGTTTCACAAAGTGGGAGGGCTGGGCGCTCCCGCCCCGGCCAGGTTCCGGCCAGGCCAGCACCCGCGGAGGCTGGTGGAACAGAAAGTGGTGGGCGAAGCGTTCCAGCGTCCGAAGCAGTGGTACCCAGACAAGAAAGAGGGTAAACAGTGCCGCGGTAACTAGGGCGGATAGGAGTTCTTGAGACATCGGTATGCTTCTCCGGGAAATGAGATTGTGGCTATAAAACATGCGGCTTCGCCGGAAAACTCCGGCACCCGCATGCATGCGTCCGAAAACAATCGGCGGTTCTTTGTACTTGCGGGAAGGCCATCGCCTGGACTTTTACGCAACCGAACCTATCCAGCGACAGAGCTTGTTTCAACGTCTTTTCCCACACGGCACAAATCCTGCCTTGCCGGGCAAAATGCCTGGACGACTTAGCCTCGCCGGGAAGACGGACGATGTCCTTAATAAAAGGCTCAAAATTTTCTCAAATGATTCTCAAGGGGGCCGGCCGGAGCCGTTCTTCGCTTTCCGCCGAAGCATTTGCCCTCTGGCCGAACGGCGCGGGCGGTCTGGGCCTCGTACCCGGAAGGAATGCTATAGACCGGCAGGGTGGACAGCTCAGGGCATATGCGACTTGATAGTCCGCCGTTGATTGCACGATCTCCGCGCTGGTCACCCGGCGGCAAAGCGCCGGTTTTGATCGCGGCCTGCGCCGGCATAAACTGGCAGCTTTACAAGGTACCGGCCGCACTGCTGAATTCGGAAAACCAAGGTCAAGGGAGCGGCAAGCTGGTCGCCGGATGGCAAGTTCCTGTCTATTCAGCACATCCTCGGCTTTGGAGCTACCCAAGAGCACGCGCTCAAGGTTGAGATTCCGCGGCTCGCCGACCGGGAAACGACGGACCTGCCCGGCTCCGACGTGTAGGCGATACTGTGCCACGGCATTCTTTAATTTCTGTGCAGGTTGTCTACTTTCAATAGACCGGGTGTGCCAGTGAAAAGTAAAGCTCTTCTATGCCGGCTGCTAAGTACGCCGCATCCACCAAAGCAGCCATTCGAACCCATCAAAAAGAGGCCTGGCCCAGCAAAGAACGTGACAATCAGCCATAACGTCCAGAATGTTTTCAGCCTTGCCTGTTCGGGATGGCCGACCGGGTAGAGTACGGCCACGCGCTCCCCGTCCGCATAGGTCTGGCTGGTCGAGCCCAGAGTCGAAGTCACTGGAAACGTCACACCCTCGGCGGAAGAGAAGCGGAACTGCGGGATAGGAACGTGCCGCTGTGATTGCCTCCGGCATGAGCCACGCTTCCATCACAGGTGCCGAGCGCCTGGACGCCATGCTGTAGCAAAGAAAGCAAAGAGATTGCCGACACTGCGGCAGCCCCGAGCAACACTGCTCCCATTAATAAGGTAACCTTCGCGCCTACTCTGGTGTCTGCCACAATCCATGCTCCTGAATCTTCCCGCAACCGGCAAGGGTAGGCAGAGAAGTTTTGCCTAAGCGCTCGTTCTAACCGGCGTCTCGGAGACAACGGCCGATAAACCTTTCGCACTCCGGATTCAGTGTGCACCACTTGCTTGTAGAAGCTTGATAACCTCTTTTTTGTCGTTTCTTATAGCCATTTGGAGCGGTGTGCGGCCATGGTCGTCTTTGGCGTTGACGTTGGCTCCCTTGGCAAGCAGGGCTTTGGTCACTTCGACATAATTGCCGCCCCAATCATAGTTGGAGTCATCATCCATTGCTGCCCGGAACAGCGCCGTCTGGCCCTCATTGTCCACGGCCTCGTGGTTCGCGCCCTTGGACAACAAAAAATCCACGGACCCGATGCGCTCCTCGCTCACGGCATGCATGAGCGCCGTTTCCCCGTTCGCGTCAGCATCGTCAACTTTGGCGCCTTTTGCGATCAGCACGGTTTCTGCGTCGACATGATCGTCAAACGTTGCCGCAATCAAGGCCGTGGTGCCGGCTTTATCCCTCGCTTCCACGTTTGCACCCCTGCTTAGGAGCAACTGCAGGATGTCAGTGGTTTTGTACTTCATTGCAGCCAGGATCAGAGGCGTATCGCCGCTTGACGTTTTTGCGGCAAGGTCAGCCTTTTTGTCCAGCAGTAGCTTGACAATAGCGAGCCGGTCCGCATATTCACTTCGCGGAATCGCCAAATATCCACCTACCGCCCAGTTGAGAGGTGTGCCTTTAGAGTTGGATTTTGCCTCGACATTTGCACCCTTTTCCAGTAGGACACGCACAACATCGACCCGGGCCTGCTCCGTGGCAACCTTGAGCGGCGTCTGGTCGCTGTCATCCCGGCCTTCGATGTCGGCCCCCTGCGCCAGCAGGGTTTTTACCACCTCAGCGTTGCCCTCGCCCGCAGCCTGGATAAGTTGCCGGTTCAACTTATCGGATCCGGCTTGTGCGCTCGCCAAGCCGCTTAGCAATGTGAGGATGCACGGAATAGCTGCAAGACGCGTTCTCTTCAAGGTCGTCTCCTGTCGAGATATTGAATCATATCTTGATCAGCCGGTTGTGACCGCGTGTCGCGTAAAGGTACAAAAATCGACACTTCCTCGCAAGCGTGGAACCTGAAACGCGGGACCAGCCGTATTCGGTATCACGCGTCCAACTCTGCCATCCCGCTATGAATTAACTCACCATTACCTCAGGACAAACCTCTTCTACGCTTGCCGCCTACGTGACCCGTTGACGATACCGCGAAGCCGCCTGAGCGCAGGTT
>CAXTSG010000129.1:7168-8252 GCA_964246825.1 uncultured Acidobacteriaceae bacterium
GCTGCATGGGAGCGACGGCGCCCTCTTCCAAAGTCCAGCGCGGCTTCCCCGTTGTACGGGAACAGCCTTAATCGTTGCTGCGGTTCCCAAAGATGCGCAGCACGGCGAGAAAGATATTCAGGCCGTCCAGAAAGATCGACAAGGCGAGCTCCACCGCGGTGGCGCCGCCGCCGCCCGCGCGTACCCGGGCAAAGTCGCCGACGGTTAAGAGCGAGAAGACGCCCAAGATCAGCCAATCGATAGTGGTGGGCTGCACAAAATGGAAGAACAGCGTCGCCAGCATCATGACAAGCAAACCGATCAGCAGAAACGAGCCGATCGCCTGGACTTTGCGATAGTCGATGGAAACGGCATACGCGAAGGTGCCGAGCATGGCCATGCCGATGCCGGTAGTCATAGCCGCGGTGCCGATCAGGTGCGAACCGCCGTGGCCCAAATAATGCTGGATAGTTGGGCCGAGGCCCACGCCCTCAAGAAAGGCAAAGACATACAGCAGGGTGAGCTGCCGGGCCTGGTTCGCGCGCGTCGCGGTAATGGCAAACAGTGTTCCGAAATTGAGCAGCATGACCAGCAAGGCCAGGCCGGGCGGGATGGAAAGCGAAACGTAGCTGCCGGCGGCGGTCAGCGCAAACGCGACGCTTACCATGCCCAGCACCTTGCTGAGCAGGCGCGAGGCGGACTCGGCCTGGCCGATTGCCTGGCCGCCGTTCAGTACACCGTAAGAGTTAGGATAGTTGCCGTACTGTCGCATAGCTTTATTTTACGCTTTCTACAGGCAGCCGTTTGGAGCGCCTCCTAGGTTTGGGCATGCAGGGCTAAAGGCCCCGGCCAGCCGTGCGGAAGAGCTTTCTCTCGAAAACATACGTGTGAAGTTCACACCCGCCGGGCGCATGGCGGCATGACAACTCTGCCGTCTGTGGCGCAGAATATGCAGTCGTCAGAATGAATCAGAGGAGGCTTTCCATGAGCGTAACCCGGCGGGGTGTGCTGGCGGGGCTGGGCGCGTCGGCAGGGCTGGTGCTGGCGCGCGAGGCGGGCGGCCTTACGGCCCCACCCCGCGCGGCGGCGGTTCGCCGCGCGGGGG
>CAXTSG010000130.1:0-8000 GCA_964246825.1 uncultured Acidobacteriaceae bacterium
GCGTAGAGCGGAGCGAGCTCGCCGACGGAGTCGAGCAGCAGGATGGAACGGGGCGGGATGGGAGCAGGCTTGCGCCGCCAGGCGGAAAGCGGAAACCAGGGCCGTTGCGCCGCCGCGAGCAAGGCCGCGACTTCGGGAAAGCGCTCGGGGTGGCGCGGGGCAAGCAGCAGTACCGGCTGCGATGGGAGGGCTTGAAGCAGAAGCTGCTCTTCTCCGGCGAGGGTGGAACCGCAGACAATCATCGGGATTTGCGGCGAGAGGTACGCCTGGAGGAGGCGGAGCAGGGGCGAGGTGCTGCTTTGGGACAGGTCGTACTTGAGATTGCCGCCTACGGTGACGCCCGGAGCGCCGAGCTCGCGCAGGCGCACCGCATCTGTCGCGGACTGCGCGTGGACGAGCGCGAGCGTGCGCAGCAGCGGCCGCCACAGCGCGCGCAGCCGGCGGTAGCGCGGCCAGGAGCGAGAGGAAACGCGGGCATTGACGACCGCGACCGGGATCTGTTTCGCGGCTGCCTCAAACAGGAGGCGCGGCCAGAACTCGCTTTCGACCAGCACCAGCAGCGACGGACGGAGAAAACGGAGGGAGGCGCGCACAGCAAAGGCGAAGTCCGCCGGAAAGTAGAAGACGGTGTCAGCCCCGAAGCGGGCACGGGCGATAGCTTGGCCGGTGCGCGTGGTCGTGGAGATGTAGACTATCGCCTCGGGCAGCGCCGTGCGCAGCTCGGTGACCAGCTGGGCCGCGGCCAGTACCTCGCCGACGGAAACGGCATGGACCCAGACGGTGCGCTGCCCGGGCTGAGGGGTGCGCAGGCGCGCGCGGGGGATGCGGCCCAGGCGCTCGGTAAAGCCTTCGCGATATTTGCCGCCGGGGCGCAGCTCGCGCAGCCACCAGGGGGCTGTCATGAAAAGCGCGGCGGCCAGCCCGGCGTTGTAAAGGGCGAGCAGCGGGCGGACGGCGGGGCCGAACTTAGCGGGTGCGTTCACAAAAGGGCTCGCAGCCGATGATAATGGGAGCGCGACGCATGCCCGCGCAAGGGCAGCCGCCGGGACACCCTTCCTTATGCAGCGTTTGTTGTGGATGCTTCTGCTTGTGACGATTTCATTTCCCGCGTTTGCGGAGAAAAAGGTGGACCCGGCGCTCCCGGCGGTCCAGTATCCGGCGCACATTACAGAAAACGGCGTGACGATTGCCGCCGACCCGTATGACCGGGAGCCGAAGGCCGATGTGTTTCGCGTTTACTATCTTCAGTACGACTTTGTACCGATTCGGATCATCGTGACCAACGATACGGCGCAGCCGATCTCCTTGAACGATGTACGCATCCTGCTGCTGCCCTCGGACGGCGGCAAGATCAATGCCGGGGAGCCGGGCGACGTGGAACGGCGCGTGGAAGGCGCGGCGCGCCGGGGCACGACCATCCCGATCGGGCCGCTCAATATTCATCGGCAGGGCAAGGCGGCGGACAGCAAGGTGGAAGCGGACTTCAGCGAGCACGAGTACTCGGCGCTGGCGGTTGAGCCGCACACGACGCGGGCAGGGTTCCTGTTTTACGACGTGCAGGGGCTGGGGCAGCACCCGCTCGCGGGGGCGAAGCTCGTGTTTCGGCAGGTAAGGGACGCGAGCGGGAAAGAGTTTTTTGCGTTCGAGGTGCCGATGGATGCATATTTGGCGGCCGCGCCGAAGTAGATGAAACGCAGATCCTTCGCTGCGCTCAGGATGACGCTTTCTTAAGACGTCTGCCGATTCTGCCGCCGATGGGGGATTGAGCTACACGCCTTTTTTCTGAGGCTCCCAGATGTACTTGTGGATTTGGAGGCTGAGGCGGGCGGGCACGGCATCGGCGAGCATCCAGTCGACAAGGAGGCGCGGGTCCAGGGCGCAGTTGGCGGTGGAGCGCTCCAGGCTTGGAGCTTTTTTGAAAGCCGGCGAGAAAAGAACGGGGCCGACGCGGGCGGCGAGGGCGTGCGCGCGGGTAAAGCCGCGGGCGAACTCGTAGTCTTCGCGGTGGCTGATGACGAACTTGACCTCATCGCGCCCGGTGAGCGCGTCGAGGTTTTCCATGCGGAAGCGTCCGGCCTCGCCCGAGCCGGGGCACTTGACGTCGACGATCTTATGCACGGCCGCGGGAACGTCGGCAAGCGGACGTTCGCCGCTGGTTTCGATCATCAGCTCGTAGCCTTGAGCGAGCAGCCGGTCCATGAGCGGGATAAGTTCGCGGGCCTGGAGCAGCGGCTCGCCGCCGGTGAACTCGACCAGGCGCACGGGGGCGAGCGCCTCGATGGAGCTGACAACTTCGTCGGCGGACTGCTTGTAGCCGCCGGTAAAGGTGTACTCGGAGTCGCACCAGGAGCAGCGCAGGTTGCAGCCGGCCAGGCGCACAAAGATGCATGGGAGGCCGGCGAAGCTCGACTCTCCCTGAACCGATTTATAGGTTTCGATCAGAAACAAGCGGCTACTCGTAGTACGTGGCCGAGGAAGTATCGGTCTCGAAGATGGTGCAATCCTTGACCGCGACGCGGCCGCCGGTTAAGCCCGCAAGCTGCCGGTTGGTTTCGTCGAAGAAATACTTCGCGAGATTTTCAGCGGAAGGATTCACGACCGTGAACGGTTCGAGGTCGTTGATCATCTTATGGTCAAGGTACTCGACAACCGGGCGCAGGACATTTTTCAACTCCTTGAAGTCAAGCAGAAGGCCGGAATGGTCCAGTTCCCTGCCGCGCAGCGTGACCTTGACCTTGTAGTTGTGGCCGTGCGGATTCTCGCACTTGCCGCGATAGTTGCGCAGGTAGTGCCCGGAAGAGAAACCTGCGTCGACGGTGACCTCAAACATTTGCAGTTTGCTCTTTTCTGTATGGCAATGCAGAACTCAATTGTAGATGACAGCCAAAGACTCTAGTTCGGGCGCGGCGCAAAGAAGCTGTCCACCTCGGCGATGTCGCGGGTGACGCGATAGGCGGGCAGGCTTTCCAGAAACGCCGCGCCGTAGCCCTTGGTGCTGATGCGCGGGTCAAGCATGACGAGCACGCCGCGGTCGTCGAGCGAGCGGATGAGGCGGCCGAAGCCTTGCTTGAGCGTGATGACCGCGGACGGCACCTGGTAGTCGAGAAAGGGCTTGCCCCCGGCGGCCTCGACCGCGCGGGTGCGCGCCTGGACGACCGGGTCGCTGGGCACGGCGAACGGGAGCCGGTCGATGATGACGCAGGAAAGCGCGTCGCCTTGCACGTCGATGCCCTGCCAAAAGCTGGAAGTGCCGAAGAGCACGGCGTTCGCTGTTTCCCGAAACTCGGCGATTAGCGCCTGACGCGGCGCGGAGCCTTGCAGCAGCAGGGGCCAGGGAACTTCGGAAAGCAGGCGCTTGTAGGTGTCGCGCATCTGCGCGTAGCTCGTGAACAGGCAGAAGGCCCGGCCCCGGCTTGCCTCTAAAACGCGCTTGACCGTATGGGCGGCTTCCGCGGAAAAGCCGCCGCTGCGCGGGTCCGGCATGTGCGGCGGCAGGTAAAGCAGGGCCTGCTCCCCGTAGCGGAAGTGCGAAGGGACGATGAGTTCGCGGGCCTGCTCCAGGCCGAGCCGCTTGCGCAGGTGGGCAAAGCCGTCCTGCACGGTGAGCGTGGCGGAGGTGAGCACGACCGTCGGGAACGCCTCAAAGAGCACATCCGAGAGCAGGCCGGAGACGTCAATAGGCGTGGCCTGGAGGAAGGTGTTGTAGGCCGAGCCGGCATAGGCGCCGCGACCGCCCGCGCGGCGCTCCAGCCAGAAAACGGTGTTGGTGTCTTCGGCCTCCATGAGGAAACGGAGGCGGTCTTCCAGTTCGTTCGCGCGGCGCTTGAGCCCCGGGGCTTCTTCCACGTTGCGGAGCCGGTCGAGCTCGCCTTCGAGCAGCTTGAGCGCGTTCAGGACGCCGAGGTAAAGCTCGCCGTGCTCCTCCAGGAAGTCAGCCCGGCCGGTGAACTGCGCGCGGCCTTCGCCCCGACCTTCGATATGGACCGGCAGCGTCGCGAAGAACATGCGGGCGCGCTCGCGCAGCACGTCCGCGGCGACCTTGGGGCCGTGGCTGACAGCGTGCTTTGCGCGAAGCATGAGGTCGAGGTCGCGCGCCAGCTCTTCAAAGCGAACGTTGGAAAGCTGGAGCCCGAAGTAGCTGGAGGCGATGTCTTCCAGTTCGTGCGCTTCGTCGAAAATGACCACATCGGCTTCCGGCAGGATGCCGGCATCGGGGGCGTTCGCGGCCTGCTGCTTGATGGCGAGGTCGGCGAAAAACAGGTGATGGTTGACGATAATGAGGTTTGACTCGGCGGCCTTGCGTCGCATTTCCGTGATGAAGCAGCGCTCGAAGTCGGGGCAGGTTTGGCCGAGGCAGGTTTCGCTGCGGGCGTCGAGCTTGGTCCAGAGCGGGCTGCGCTCGGGCAGTGCATCGATCTCAGAGCGGTCGCCGGTTGCGGTGGTTTTTTCCCAGCCGACAACCGCGCGGAACTGCTGGATTTCTTCCAGGCCGCTGAGGATGGGCTCATGCTCCAGCGCGTAGAGCTTGCGCCGGCATAGATAGTTGGCGCGGCCTTTCATGTAGCAGGCACCGAGTGGGCCGAGCATGGTTTCCAGAAAGGGGATGTCCTTGAAAAAAAGCTGTTCCTGGAGGTTTTTAGTGCCGGTGGAGACGATGACGCGCTTGCCTGCCCGGAGCGCCGGGAGCAGGTAGGCCAGGGTTTTGCCGGTGCCGGTGCCGGCCTCGGCAATGAGGTGGCGGCGCTCGGTGATGGCCTGCTCAACGGCCTGCGCAAGCTCCAGCTGGCCGCGGCGGAACTCATAAGGGAGCGAAGACTGCGCGAGGAGGCCGCCGGGCGAGAAGAAGGCATGGAGCGACGGGAGCTTTTTGGGAGGGGTCTCGGGCACGGTCGGCAGGTTTTCGCGGGAGCCTTCTTATAATAGAGCTTTGCCCGTTCTTCGCCTCCAAAGCACCGGGCCGGAGGCTTCATGCCGAAAAAACAGCACCGCCGCCCCAACCCGCTGCCGCATACCGAGGAGTCGCTCGGCATGCCGCTGATCGCTATCTGCGGACGGCCGAATGTCGGCAAATCGACGCTCTTCAACCGCCTGACGGGGACGCGCCGCTCGATTGTGGGCGATGAGCCGGGGATTACACGCGACCGCATCTACGGCGAGGTCCACTGGGCCGGGCGGGTGGCGCGCGTGGTCGATACCGGGGGGATCGTGCCGGATGACGAGGCGCTGATCCCGGCGGAGATTTTCACGCAGGCGCGCACGGCGTTTGAGGAAGCCTCGGCGATCGTGCTGGTGGTGGACGGGCGGACCGAGCTGGCCCGGCCCGACATGGACCTGGCGCAGCTGCTGCGGCGGCTGGGCAAGCCGATGTTTTTGGCGGTGAACAAGATCGACACAGCGCAGCAGGACGCGGCGGCCGAGAACCTGCGGCAGCTGGGCGTGCCGAACCTGACGGCGGTCTCCGCCGAGCACGGGCATGGAATCGGGGACTTGCTGGACGAGGTGTTCGCGGTGCTGCCGCATGCGCCGCTTGAGGAAGAAGTGCCGGAGGCTTTCGAAGAGGAGCCCCCGGTCGAGGACGAGCTGCTGCCCGCGCCGCACCGCACGCACGGCGATTACCAGCAGCGCGAAACGCGCGTGGCGATTATCGGGCGGCCGAACGTGGGCAAATCGACCCTGCTGAACGCGCTGACCGGGACGGCGCGGGCGATTGTGTCGCCGATCGCGGGCACGACGCGCGACGCGGTGGATGAGGTTCTGGAGCACAACGGCAGGCAGCTGCGCATCATCGACACCGCCGGGATTCGGCGCAAGGGCAAGACGAATCTGCTGGCGGAAAAGCTGTCGGTGATTATGGCGCGGCGGCATCTGGAGGCGGCGGACGTGTCGTGCCTGGTGATTGATGCGGTGGAAGGCGTAACGGCGGCGGACGCGACCATCGGCGGCTACGCGCACGAGAGCGGGCGCTCGGTCGTGATCGTGATCAATAAGTGGGACCTGGTGACCACGGCGCGCACCGACGGCAAGCCGCACGCCGACCGCACCGTGTATGAGGAGCAGGTGCGCGATCACTTGAAATACCTGGACTACGCGCCGATGGTGTTCATCTCAGCGGCCGAGGGCAAGGGGATTGCGCGCGTGCTGGAAGCGGTGGAGCGCGTGGCGGCCGAGCGGCGCAAGCGCATCACGACCGGGCAGATGAACCGGTTCCTGGAGAAGGTGGACTTTGAGCGCGCGACGGTGCCGATGAACAAGCGGCTGCGCATCTTCTACATGACGCAGGCCGCGGTTGCGCCGCCGACGTTTATCCTCTTCACCAACCGCGACGTGGATTTGCACTTCTCGTACCAGCGCTTCCTGACAAATCAGATACGGGAGGCGTTCGGGTTCGAGGGCTCGCCGATCTGGTTCAAGGTGCGGGCACGCAACGCGGAGGAGAAAGCGTAAGCGCGGCACCGTAGCGGGACGCGGCCGACGGAAGCGGAGAATCCCGGCACTCTTTATACTGGAGCGGTGCCCACCCTTCCGCAAAACCGTTTCCACATTCGATCGGCCGTCGAAGCGGACGCGCCTGCCGTTTACGAGATGATCGTGGAGCTTGCCGTGTATGAGCGGGAGCCGGAGGCTGTTGCCATTACCGAAGCGCAGCTGCGCGAGGACGGCTGGGGCGCGCATCGGGCATTTCGCTGCCTGGTGGCCGAGGACGCGGCGGGCGCGGTGTGCGGCTTTGCCCTGTACCACCCCACCTACAGCACCTGGCAGGGGCGCAGCCTGTACCTGGAAGACCTGTATGTGAAGCCGGAATATCGCGGCCGCGGACTCGGCACGGAGCTGCTGGCGCGCGTGGCGGCTGAAGCAAAGGCGCAGGGCTGCGCGCGGCTGGACTGGAGCGTTTTGACCTGGAACGAGCCCGCTCTACGCGTGTATGAGCGCATCGGCGCGGTGCGGATGGAGCAGTGGCGGCGGATGCGCATGACGGGCGAGCCGATGGAGCGGCTTGCTGCCGGGGCGGCGCAATGAGCGGGCAGGCGCGGATTCGCGTGATCGGCGGCGGGCTGGCCGGGCCGGAAGCGGCGCTGACGGCGGCGCGGATGGGCGTGGCGGTGGACCTGTACGAGATGCGCCCCGCGCGGATGACGCCCGCGCACCAGACAGAAGATTTCGGGGAGCTGGTGTGCTCGAACTCGCTGAAGAGCGAAAGCGAGGGCACGGCGCCGTGGCTGCTGAAGCAGGAGATGCGCCGGGCGGGCTCGCCCCTGCTGCTGTGCGCGGACCGGACGGCGGTGCCCGCGGGGCATGCGCTGGCGGTGGACCGGGTGGAGTTTTCGCGGGCCATCGCGGAGGCGATCGCGGCCGAACCGCTCATCACTGTCCATCGCGAGGAAGTGACGACGCTTGACCCGGACGGCGAGATCACGGTGGTGGCGAGCGGGCCGCTGACCTCGTCGGCGCTGTCGGACGAGGTGGCGCGGCTGACGGGCGCGGAGCACCTGGCGTTTTACGATTCGATTTCACCGATCGTGGACGCGGAAACCATTGACCGGGAGCGCGTGTACCTGGCCGCGCGCTGGGACAAGGGAACGGCCGATTACATCAACTGCCCCATGACGCGGGAAGAGTATGACCGCTTTCTAGACGCGCTGCTTGCGGCCGAGCCCGCCGAGGCGAAAAAGTGGGAAAAGCTGCCGTACTTTGAAAGCTGCCTGCCGATTGAGGAGCTGGCGCGGCGCGGGCGCGATACCCTGCGCTTTGGCCCGATGAAGCCGGTGGGCCTGCGCGACCCGCGCACCGGCAGGACGCCGTGGGCGGTGGTGCAGCTGCGGCAGGAGAACCTGCGGGCTGACTCGTACAACCTGGTGGGGTTTCAGAATCACCTGAAATACGGCGAGCAGGCGCGGGTGCTGCGGTTGATCCCAGGGCTGGAAAACGCGAAGTTCCTGCGCTGGGGGCAGATTCACCGCAATACCTACATCCACTCGCCCAGCGTGCTGACGGAGGCACTG
>CAXTSG010000131.1:0-7978 GCA_964246825.1 uncultured Acidobacteriaceae bacterium
CTGACCCTGGCCGGCTACTACAAGCTGCCCGCCGCGCAGGGCGACACGGAAAACTGCGTGGCGCACAACGGCTCGCTCATCCCCGTACCCGGGCGCGATATCGAGGTGCAGGCCTGGTACCAGGGCGGCATCTCCATCATGGACTTTACCGATCCCGCGCACCCGTTCGAGATTGCTTACTTTGACCGCGGCCCGATTGACGCAAAGACGCTCGTGCTCGGCGGCGACTGGTCTGCCTACTGGTACAACGGCAACATCTACGGCTCGGAGATTGCGCGCGGCCTCGACATCTTTGAGCTCACTCCGACCCGGTTCCTCTCGCAGAACGAGATTAACGCGGCCAAGGCCGTGCGCGTTTCCGAGTTAAACGTACAGGACCAGCAAAAGGTGGAGTGGCCCGCGCAGCTGGTAGTAGCAAGGGCGTATGTCGATCAGCTGGCCCGGTCTCAGGCTTTGCCGACCGGCCAGATCGCCGGCCTTCAAAAAGCGATGCAGCATGCTGAGCAGTCGCACATGGCTGTAAAGGACATGGAGCGCTTAAAAAGCATGGCAGGGAAGATAGACGAGCGTGCCGGCACCGCAAAAAACACGACGGACGCAACCCGGATGCACGCACTTTCGACGATCCTGGCGCATCCCTCCGCATAAAAAAGGCCGGGAAGCTACCAAGCCTTCCGGCCTTTTTTCTATAAAGCAGCGCTCGCTCCTCAAACGGATCTAATTCTAATTGGTAGCGCCATCGGGGATCGAACCCGAACTCTTCGCCTTGAGAGGGCGACGTGTTAACCAGTTACACCATGGCGCCGTACGGGTAGGGCCGCGACTCACCTGAGTGTAGCAGAGTTTGCGGCTGTGTCGAGCTTCCGCGTGGAGCGGGGAAAGCCGGCGTTCAGCCCTGCTTCGCGCCCAGTTCGCCCCAGCGTTGATAGAGTGAGTCCACCATCTCTTGCGCGGCCGCTGCTTCCGCGATGGCGGCCTGCAGATGCGCCGCGTCAGTCGCCACGCCGGGGTCTTCCAGACGTGCCTGCTTAGCCGCTGCCTCCGCCTCGGCCTGCTCGATGCGCTCCTCGATCGTCTCCCAGTCGCGCTGTTCCAGGTAGGAGAGCTTCTTCTTTTTAGCAACTGTGCCGGAGCCGCCATTGCCGTTTGCCGCGGCAGCCGAGCTGGGCGGTCTGGGCGTGCGGCCGGCGCGCTGCCACTCCTCCCACTGCGCGTAGTCGGCAAACGAGCTTGCGCCGCCCATGCCGTCCAGCCCAAGCACCACGTTGGAAACACGGTCCAGCATGTAGCGGTCGTGCGTGACCAGAATCATCGCGCCCGGGTACTCCAGCAGCGCTTCTTCCAGGATTTCCAGCGTAGGAATATCAAGATCGTTGGTGGGCTCGTCCAGCAGCAAAAGGTCGGCCGGCGCCACCATGAGCCGGGCAATCAGCACGCGGGCGCGCTCGCCGCCCGAGAGCCGCTCCACCGGCTGGTTGAGCTGCTCGCCGGTAAAAAGAAACCGCGCGGCCCAGCTTGCGACATGGAGCACCTTGCCGTTGTAAACCACGGAGTCCGAATCAGGAGCAAGCGCCCGGCGCAGCGTTTGCGCGCCGTCGATCTCACGGTTCTGCTCAAAGTACACCACGCGCAGCGAGGGCGCGCGCTCCACCGCTCCGACCTGCGGCGGCAGCTGGCCGCTGACAAGCCGCAGCAGCGTGGTTTTGCCCGCGCCGTTCGGCCCAACCAGACCGACGCGCATGCCTGCTGTAATCGCGAAGCCCAAATCGCGGAAGAGAATGCGTCCGTCAAAGCCGTAGGTGAGCGAGTCGATCACGGCCAGCCGCTTGGTTTTGCGGTCGGTTGCGGAAAAATCAATGCCGGCCGAGCCTGTCGCGGACCGCGAGCGCATCGCGCCCAGTTCACCGATGAGCTCATTTGCGGCATCGATACGCGCCTTGCTCTTGGTAGTGCGGGCTTTTGGGCCGCGTCGCAGCCATTCCGTTTCGATGCGGACCCGGTTTTCAAGCGCTTCCTGCCGCTTGCCTTCAGCCGCCAGGTATTCCTGCTTCTTTTCAAGGAATGTAGAGTAAGCACCCGCGAAGCGCAGCATGCCGTCCGGATAGGCGCGGCTCAGCTCCGCTGTTTCGTTCGCGACGCCCTCCAGAAAGTAGCGATCATGCGAAACCACGATAGAAGCGAACGAGGCGGCGCGCAGCATTTCCTCCAACCAGGAAATGCCGGCGAGGTCCAGGTGGTTGGTAGGCTCATCGAACAGCAGGATGTCGGGCTGCTGGATGGCAGCCTCCACTATGGCGAGGCGCTTGCGCCAGCCGCCCGAGTAAGCCTGCGCTTCATCGTCGAGCGAGGCAAAGCCCGCGCGCCCGAACGCCTCGCGAATGCGCCCTTCGCGCTCGCTTTCCGCTACGCCCGCGCGAAGAAGCGCCGCATCGAGCACCGAGCGCACGGTCGCGTCGGCAGGGAAGGCAGACTCCTGAGCGACATAGGTGATGCGGGCCCGCTTGCGCGTGCTTACCTCGCCCGAGTCGGGCTCGATTTCGCCGGAAAGAATCTTGAGCAGCGTCGACTTGCCCGCGCCGTTCGGGCCGATGAGCGCGATGCGGTCGCCGTCGTTCACGGTAAGCGAGATGTCGCGAAACAGCGGCTGCGCGCCGAAGCGTTTGGTTATGGATTGTGCGTTCAGGATTAACAGAGCAGTACCCACTAGGCGTTAGGGTTGATCGCGGCTAAAGCAATCAACAAAGGTGACGGAACCGGGAGCACTATTTTCAATCGCCATGGTGATGGCTGCAATGCGTGTGCGTTGCACTTTGAAGTCGTTCGTACTGAGCACCACAAGCGCTAGCCTGCGAGCTTGCAGATTCTGCTGGTAGCGCAGATTCTTATCTGCGGTGAGAAGAACATCAAATCCGGCTTCTTCCGCTAAGTGGAGAAGCGCACCATTTTTGATGCCGCGCCAGCTTTGGTAGGCCACTGTGGCAATCTCATGTGGAGGAAACATATGGCGCAAACGCCGGGATAGCTGCTCATCTAGAAGTACCCTCATGCGGCGGAGCGTTTTGCCTCTACATAAGCAATCACTCCGCGGACCTGGTCCGGTGTTAACGAAGGATACTGCTCCCAGATGTCTTCACCCGACATTCCATCATCCAGACAACCCACAATGATGTCTGGAAAAACACGAGTTCCGACCACGGTCGGTTCGCCGCCGCAACGTCCCTCCACCCGCTCCACAAACTCACACCCGGTCCAGTCCATGCCTTCTCCTTTTTAACTCACCGCGCCGCGATACTCTCCGCCTCCGCGATCTCCGCATACGGTCCCTTGTGGTCATCCACCGTGCCGTGCTCAAACCGCCAGATGCGCGTCCCTACGTCATCAATCAGGTCGCGGTCGTGCGTCACTAATAGGACAGTGCCTTCGTACTTCTGCAGTGAAGTATTCAGCGCGTTAATCGACTCCAGATCGAGATGGTTTGTCGGCTCATCCAGGATCAGCACATTCGGCTTTTGCAGCATCAGCTTGCAAAACAGCAGCCTCGCGGCCTCGCCGCCTGAAAGCGCGTCCGTTTTCTTCAAGCCTTCCTCGCCCGAGAACAGCATCTGCCCCAGCAGCCCGCGGATTTCTTCCTTGGTCTTCTTGGTATCCCATCGGTAAAGCCACTCAAACACAGTGGTGCCGTGCTCAATCGCTCCGGTATGGTCCTGCGGGAAGTAGCCGATCTGCGCTTCATGGCCCCACTTCACCTCTCCGCCGTCCGTGTTGAACTCGGGCTCCAGCTCCGGCAGCCCTGCCAGCAGCGACTTCAGCATCGTGGTTTTGCCCTGCCCGTTGCGGCCCATCAGGCATACCTTTTCGCCGCGCATCACGGTTGCTGAAAATTTTCGCAGCGCCGTCTCGCTGCCGTAGCACTTCGTCACGCTTTCAATTTCAATGGTCTGCTTGCCGCTTGGCCGGTTCTGGTCGAAGCGGATAAACGGCCGCGAGATATTAGACCGCGCCAGCTCGCTGGTCTGCAGCCGCTCTACTTCCTTCTTGCGGCTTGTCACCTGGCTCGACCGCGTGCCCGCGGCAAAGCGCGCAATAAACTCGTTCAACTGCGCGATCTTCTTTTCGCGCTGCTCGTTCTGGCTTTCCAGCCGCGAGCGGATGCCCGACTTCGCCACGACCATATCGTCGTAGCCGCCCGTGTACACGATGATCGTCTGGTAGTCGATGTCGGCCGTATGCGTACATACGGCGTTCAAGAAGTGCCGATCGTGAGAAATGGTAATCAGGGTGCCTTCAAACTTCAGCAGAAAATCCTGAAGCCACTGCACCGATTCCAGATCAAGGTAGTTCGTCGGCTCATCGAGCAGCAGCGCCTGCGGGTTGCCGAACAGGGCCTGTGCCAGCAGCACGCGCACTTTTTCGCCGCCCTGCAGCTCGCCCATGCGGCGCTCGTGCAGTTCATCAGGGATATCCAGTCCCTGTAGCAGCACCGCCGCATCCGACTCGGCGGTATAACCGTCTTCCTCGCCCACAATGCCTTCCAGCTCGCCCAGGCGCATGCCGTCCTCGTCGGTCAGCTCGGCCTTGTCGTAGATGCGGTCGCGCTCTTCCAGCGCCGCCCACAGCCCCTTGTTGCCCATAATGACCGTATCGATCACGCGGTAGCTGTCAAAGGCGTACTGGTCCTGCCGCAGCACACCGAATTTGCGCGGGCGCACGACCGAGCCCTTTTGCGCATCCAGCTCGCCCGTCAGGATTTTCATAAACGTCGATTTGCCGGCCCCGTTCGGACCGGTTAGACCGTAGCGCCGGCCGGACACAAAGCTGATCGAGACATCATCGAACAGAATCTTCGCGCCGTAGCGCATGCTGACACCACTGACAGAAATCATGCAGAAACTCTCAATCGGATCCTGGGGCAAGGCGCACGCGCGCCTGCTCTGCCCGGATCGCTCAAAGTAAAAAGGTTGTGAGAACGCTGCCGCGCTCTCTTCCTCCATGCTATCGCATGAGGAAGAACGCTAAAAGAAACGCGACACCAGGAGGTTTGTCGCCAGCGCCGCCAGGTACGCGAGCACGCTCATATAGCTGAACTGCAGCGCGGGCCAGCGCCAGCTGTTTGTTTCCCGGCGCACCACCGCAAGCGTGGAAGCGCACTGCATGGCGAAGGCAAAAAACACCACCAACGCCATCGCACCGCCCAGCGTCAGGTCGTGGTGCAGGGCCTGCTGCAAGCCAAGCTGCTGTGTTTCCGGGTCCATGCCGTAAAGCGTCCCCAGCGTACCGACAATGACTTCACGCGCAATGATGGACGACAGCAACCCGATGCCGATCTTCCAATTGAAGCCGAGCGGACGAATGATAGGCTCGATCCACTGACCCACGGTGCCGACGACTGAGTGAGCAAGCTCCGGGAAGCGGCCGCCGTGCATGGGAAGGTGGCTCAACACCCAAAGCCCGATCGTGACCGCGAGAATGATCGTCCCGGCCTGCTTCAGGAAAACGCTTCCGCGATCCAGAAGCCGCAGTCCCAGCGATTGGAGCGTCGGCAGGCGGTACTGCGGCAGCTCCAGGATGAACGGTGCCGAGGACGCCTTGAGGATGGAAGACTTGAGCAGCCGCGCCGTGAACAGCGCCGCCAGAAAGCCCAGAACATACAGCCCGAGCATGACCGCGGCCTGCAGCCCGAAAAAGCTGCCCAGCAGATGCCGATTCGGCACGAACGCCGCAATCACGAGCAGGTAAATCGGCAGCCGGGCTGAACAGGTCATGAACGGCGCGACCAGAATCGTTGCAAAGCGGTCTCGCTTGTTCTCGATCGTGCGCGTGGCCATAATCGCCGGCACCGCGCAGGCGTAGGCCGAGAGCAGGGGAATAAAAGCCTTGCCGTTGAGCCCGATCACGCGCATCACCCGGTCCGCGATCAGGGCAGCGCGCGCCAGGTAGCCTGTGTCTTCCAACAGTCCGATAAAAAGAAACAGCAGCAGAATCTGCGGCAGAAAGATCAGGACCGAAGCAACGCCCTTCCAGATGCCATCGATCAGCAAGGATTCAAGCCAGGCCGGATGGATGCGCACACCGAGCAGGTCGCCGCCATGGTTCAGCAAATCCTGCGACCAATTGCTGAACGGCAGCCCCACGGAAAAAACAACCTGGAAAACGGCAATCACCACCAGCAGAAAAATCAGCGGCCCGGTAACGCGGCCCAGCAGGAATCGGTCGAGCTTCCGCGTCCATTCGGGCGAAAGTGGTGCTTTGTAGCGCGTGCGGGTGCTGATGCCGGCAGCCCACTGCCGGTAGGAGCGCGCATTGCCTACCACCGGCAGTTCCAGGCGGACAGTATTGTGGCCCTCCAACTGCCCGCCGCGCCTGGCTAGAAACCGCGAAATTGCCTCAAGCCCGACCCCTCGGACCGCGCTGATCTTTGCGACCGGCACCTGGAGCTCCCGGGCCAGCGCCAGGGTATCCACCGCTCCGCCCCGCTCTTCCATCAGGTCGCTCATGTTCAGAAGAATCAAAGTCGGCAGCTTCAGCGCGAGCACCGGCGCGGCCAGCATCAATTGCCGCTCCAAGTGCAGCGAGTCGAGCACCAGCAGCACCGCATCCACGGGCGGCGAGCCCGGCATATTGCCCTCCAGTACATCCACCGCCACTCGCGCATCCTCGGAGTAGCTGTCCAGCGAATAAATGCCCGGCAGGTCAATCAGCGTCAGATCGGGCCTTTGAATGCCTCTTAATCTACCGTAGCGCTGCTCCACGGTAACGCCGGGGTAGTTCGCCACTTTTTGCCGAAGCCCTGTAAGTCGATTGAACAGGGTGGACTTCCCGGAGTTCGGCGGCCCTACCAGCGCGATCGTGCGCAGCTGCCCGCCGATGCGGGGGCCGGCCGGTAAATCGATGACTCCCGTGGCATGGCAGCTCATCGGCTCGCCTGCCGCTCCAGAGTGGGCAGCGGCTCCACCAGGATGCAGCGCGCTGTTTCGCGCCGAAGCGCGATTTCCATGCCGTCCACGGCGTATACTGTCGGGTCGCCCGCCGGCGCACGGCGCACTACCACCACCCGCGACTCCGGCGAGAAGCCCATGTGCATCAGGTGGTGCTCGACCGAAGGCGGCAGTTCCAGCTGCTGAATCAAGCCGGCTTGACCGACCGGAAGCAAGTTGAGCGCGAGCACGGCGGATACCTCTCCATGATGATACCGCAATGTGCGACAGAAAAGGTCCGCTTTGTGCGTCTGGAAGAGGTCCGCGCCTACGCCCTTGCCTAACGGCTCGCCGCTATCTGGGATTTCAGCGTCTAACAAATTGGAAACGCCGCAATGCGGCACGAGGAGTGCAGAATGACCCCGCAAGAAGAATCCATGTTGAATGACCTGGTTCGCAAGATCAACGGCACCACTCTCCAGGAAAAAGACGATGCCGCCGAGCGGCTGCTACAGAACGGCTTCAGCCGCAATCCTGACGCTCTCTACATGCTGGCGCAAACCGTGCTGGTGCAGAACATCGCGCTCGGCCAGGCCAGGCAGCAGATGATGGCGCTGCAGCAGGCCCCGCCGCCGCAGCAAAAGTCGACGAGCTTTTTGGGAAGCCTGCTGGGGCACCATGATCCGCAGCCCGCGCCGCCTCCGCAGCAGGGGGGCTATCAAACGGTACAGTACGGCGCGCCGCAGCAGCAGTTCAGCCAGCCCGGGCCGAGCGCCTTTCAGCAGGCCCCAAGCGGGCAGCCCAGCTTTCTGCGCTCGGCCGCGACCACGGCGGCCGGCAGCATCTCCGGGTCTGGCTACGACCCCAGCGCCGCCGCGTCGCAACTCGACCGACTCGCGATCACCATCACGATGCCGTACAAGAACGTGGCCTGGTCGCCGCTGAGCTATTTCGTCAGCCAATCGACGGTGATGACCGCCTCGGTGAACTGGAGTTCGATGGTGGATGTCCCGTTGACCGTCAGCACCACGATCCCGACCAAGCCCCTGCTACCCACCGACCCC
>CAXTSG010000132.1:0-7961 GCA_964246825.1 uncultured Acidobacteriaceae bacterium
ATGCAGGTGTTCTGGTTGGAGCGCTTGAACTTGATGAGCTGGTAGATGTCGGAGCCGACTTCACGCGAAAGCTGCGTCGGGTGGTGCTCGCCTTCGACGCGGATGATGATGCGCTCCGAATCCACTGAGTCCACTACGCCGTTGCGCCGCGCCGAAATAACCGCGCCCGAGTCGCGCGCCGTCACCCCTTCCATGCCGGTGCCGACAAACGGGGCTTCCGCCACCAGCAACGGCACAGACTGCCGCTGCATGTTCGCGCCCATCAGTGCGCGGTTTGCATCATCGTGCTCCAGGAACGGAACCAGCGAAGCCGCAACCGATACAAGCTGCTTCGGGGACACGTCCACGTAGTCGATTTCGTCGCGCGAAACCAGGACGAAGTTGCCTTGGCGGCGCGCGTTCACAAGCTCGTTCGTGATGCGACCTTCCTCGTCCAGCTCCACGTTCGCCTGCGCGATCGTGTGCCGGTCTTCTTCCCAGGCCGAAAGATAGAACGAGAACGGCTCGAACTCGATGGCGCGCTTCCCTGCCGCGCGCAGCTCTTCGTTCTTCGTGTAAGCCTCGTTCTTCTCAAGGTGATCGCCGACGCGCATGCCGCTTTCGCCCGCGTTGGTCACCTGGACGTAATCCACCATTTGCGCACCGCGCACCCGCCGGTACGGGCTCTCGATAAAGCCGTACTCGTTGATACGCGCAAAGCACGAAAGCGACGAAATCAATCCGATATTCGGACCTTCCGGCGTTTCGATCGGGCAGATGCGGCCGTAGTGCGTCGGATGGACGTCGCGGACCTCAAAGCCCGCGCGCTCACGCGACAAACCGCCCGGCCCAAGCGCCGAGAGACGCCGCTTGTGCGTGATCTCGGAAAGCGGGTTGGTCTGGTCCATGAACTGCGACAGCTGCGAGCTGCCGAAAAACTCACGGATGGCCGCCATCACCGGCTTCGCGTTAATCAGGTCATGCGGCATTGCCGTCGACATCTCCTGATACACGCTCATCTTTTCCTTAATGGCGCGCTCCATCCTGACAAGCCCGATGCGGAACTGGTTCTCCATCAACTCGCCGACCGCGCGCACACGCCGGTTGCCCAGGTGATCAATGTCGTCAACCGCGCCGATATTCTTGCGCAGCTTCAGCAGGTACTTGATCGTCGAGTAGAAGTCGTCCGGCGTCAGCGTCCGATGGTCGAGCGAGGTCGCGTCCTGGTTCTCGTACAACTTGATGTTGAACTTAAGCCGGCCCACGCGCGAAAAGTCGTACTTGCGCGGATCGAAGAACATGCCCTCAAACAGCGCCGTCGCGGTATCAAGCGTCGGCGGGTCGCCCGGGCGCAGCTTGCGATAAATTTCGATCAGCGCTTCTTCCGGCTTGCGCACGGAGTCTCGCCGCAGGGTGTTGGTAACGATGTTGCCGACTTCATCCTTTTCCGGGAAGAAGACGTGCGCTTCCGTTACGCCCGCTTCGGTCGCCTTGTGCAGCTTGTCCGGGGTCAGCTCCAGATTGGCCTCAAGAAAGACCTCGCCGGTTTCCGTGTCAAGCAGATCGGCAGCCGTCATCGCGCCGTCCAGCTCCATCGGCTCGATTTCAATTTCCGTCACGCCCGCGGCGCGCAGGTTCTTGAGCAGCGAGGGCGAAATCTTGCGCCCCGCCGGCACAATCTCCGAGCCGTTGACCGTGACAGCCTTGGCCGGACGCACGCCCAGCAGGTTGGTCGGCTGCGCCGCGTCGGAAGAAAGCGTCCAGAAGAGCTTTCCATCGCGCATCGTGACAGTATCGACCGTGTAGAACGCACGGAGGATTTGCTCATCGGTCCGCAGCCCGAGCGCGCGCAGGAAGATGGTGCCCAGGAACTTGCGCTTGCGGTCGATGCGCACGTAAAGCGTGTTTTTCTGGTCGTACTCAAACTCAACCCATGAGCCGCGGTACGGAATGATCTTTCCCAGGAAGTAGGTGCGGTTGTTTGCTGTCTCAAAGAAGACGCCCGGCGAGCGGTGCAGCTGCGAGACGATGACGCGCTCTGTTCCGTTGACGATGAAGGTGCCGTTCTGCGTCATCAGCGGAATATCGCCGAAGAACACTTCCTGCTCCTTGATATCGCGCACGCTCTTCGCGCCCGTGTCCGGGTCCTTGTCGTAAATCGTCAGGCGCACCGTGACCTTGAGCGGTGCCGAGTAGGTCATGCCGCGCTCTTCACATTCGGCCTGATCGTACTTCAGCTGCAAGCCTACCGGGTCGCCGCACTTGTTGCAGAAGTCAGGAGTATTTTTGTTGTACGTTCCGCACTTGTGGCACAGCACATCGCCCGGGTGGAACGGGTCCGTGATGACCATGTTGCCGCAGTTGCCGCAGGCCGTCCGGAGGTGGTGCAGGCCCTTCAGATGGCCGCACTTGCACTCCCAATTCCCGATGGAAAAATCAACAAAATCCAGCTGCGAAATGTTGCGGAAATCCGTAATCGGAAACACCGAGGTGAACACGGAATGGAGGCCGTTGTCATCACGCTCGGAAGGCAGCTTGTCCATCTGGAGGAAGCGCTCGTAGCTGCGGCGCTGAACCTCAATGAGGTTAGGAATCTGAATCGGTGTGGGTATTTTGGAAAAGTCGAGTCGGCTGCGAAGGGCGCGGGTCTCGGTCGGCATCGATGGCTCCTCTTGGGTCCGGGTACACGAGGAAGAACAGGCAGCCCGGAACCCCGCGGCCTGTGCATACATCTGTTTGCGCCTGCCGTCACCTCGTTCAACGGAAAGCTACATGCTTTACCCGCTCGCCGGATGTGCGGCGGCAAGCTCCAACCGGGCGTGCGCCATATAGCGAACACGTCCGGAACTTACTTCCCGACGGCGGTCGCCTGCATCCAACGCCGAATAGCCTGTGAGCCGGAGGGCAGCACAAGCGCGCTGGAACGAGCTACAGGCAATCTGTGATACGGGCAACTGCTCCCTGCCACAGCAAAATGTCATGACCGTGCTCTCCTAGGCGGGGAGAGACGGCAAAACCCTCCACGGTGCGGGACTTGCACAGGAGGGGCACAGGAGATGAGAGTCGGAACGAAAAACCAAGCGGCAGCTCGGAGCATTCAGGCACAGGTACAAGCCTATAGCACTTCGAGGGCCATTGCAACCGGGCAGGGGAGACCCGCCCGGTTGCGGCTTACTTGATTTCTACCGTAGCAACGCCGTCGAACTTCTTCTTGACAGCTTCGGCATCTTCCTTGCTTATATTTTCCTTGAGCGGCTTTGGAGCGCCGTCGACCAGGTCCTTGGCTTCCTTCAGGCCAAGCGAGGTGACTTCGCGTACTGCCTTGATCGTGTTGATCTTATTGGCACCGGCATCCTTCAGGATAACCGTGAACTCGGTCTGCTCGGGAGCCGCTTCGGCCGCCGCGCCTGCACCGCCGCCCGCTACCGCCACCGGTGCCGCCGCTGCCGCCGACACACCCAAACGCTCTTCCAGCTTCTTGACCAACGCTGCCGCATCCAGCAGCGTAAGGGCTACAATCTGTTCTTCCAACTGCGCGAGATCCGCCATGTCCATTCCCCTTAGTAAAAAACTTAGTTCAATCCTGTGCTACCTATCCTGCAAGTATCCCATCCGTGCCAGAGGCGACTGCCGATGAATGCAACGCTGGATTCTTGCCATACTGCCGGCCGGCGCTGCCCTGCGGTGGCCGGTTTCCGATGTGCTCAGACCTGCACCCCAGCCCCCGCCGCCTCGCCGATTACCATGCCCTCGTCCCGCCGGGCAAACTCCTTCAACCCTCGACCGGTGCTTCGGTGGCCGCTGCCTCGGTTTGCGACTCCGCGGGAACCGCTTCGGCCGCGACAGAACTTTCTGAAGCAGCAGCCTCAGTTGGCGCGGCCTCGACCGGAGCAGCTGCCGGAGTGCCCGCGCTGAACTTATTCTGTTCCACTGCCTGGTTCACAACCACGGCGAGATCGCGCCCGGTTGCTGCCAAAACAGTTGCCAAACGCTGCGCCGGTGCATTGATCAGGAACAGCAGTTTTGCAAAGATTTCTTCCTTGCTCGGCATGGTCGCCAGGGCTTGAACTTCCTGGACGTTAATAACCTTGCCGTCCACAATGCCCAGCTTGAAGGTGAACTCCGCGTTCTCCTTGACCCAGGCCGACAATGCCTTCGCAAGCGCAACCGGATCGCCGCTTGTGTAGGCGACGGAAGAAACGCCCTTCAGCCCTTGCAGCGCGCCCTCAATGCCGGTGCCTTGCGAAGCGCGGCTCGCCAACTTATTCTTGACGACGCGATAGCGCCCGCCTGCTTCGCGCACCTTCTGCCGCAGCTCAAAGTCCTGCGACACCGTTAGCTTCGCGAAAGTACCGACAATGGCGGTGGTTGAGCCTTGCAGCTCGGCTGCAAGCGCTTCCACTTTTTGCGCCTTTTTTGCTCGTGTAAGTGCCATTCCAACCCCAATCTCTTGTTACAGCGAAGAGCCTAGCCGGCTTTTCACGCGACGCGGCAGGCAGCCGGGCCGTGCTCGCAATACTGCTATGCCTTGGCGGCGATATCGGATACGGAGCTGTCCAGCGGAATCCCC
Organism: uncultured Acidobacteriaceae bacterium; assembly: GCA_964246825.1. Lineage (GTDB taxonomy): Bacteria > Acidobacteriota > Terriglobia > Terriglobales > Acidobacteriaceae > EB88. The sequence goes on from CAXTSG010000132.1 coordinate 4,550, forward strand.
GGGCCCATGGTTGAGCTCAGGGTAATCCCCTTAACATACTTGCCTTTTGCCGCCGACGGCTTCGCCCGCATGACGCTCGCAATTACCGTCATCGCATTTTCGATTAGCTTTTCCGGAGGAAATGAGATTTTTCCAACCGGGCAGTGAACCAGCGCCGTCTTGTCGGTGCGAAACTCAATCTTGCCGGCCTTGATTTCACGCACGGCCGCGGTCACGTCGCTCGTGACCGTACCGGTCTTCGGATTCGGCATCAGCCCGCGCGGCCCAAGTACCTTGCCGAGCCGTCCAACCGATCGCATCATGTCCGGTGTCGCAATCAGCGCGTCGAAGTCGGTCCAATTTTCCTTCTGGATGCGCTCCACCATCTCCTCGCCGCCCACAAACTCGGCCCCCGCGGCTTCAGCTTCTTTCAGCCGATCGCCGGAGGTAATCACGGCAACCCGCTTGGTCTTGCCGAGCCCATGCGGCAGCACCACCGTGCCGCGCACCATCTGGTCGGCGTGCCGGGGATCGACGCCGAGACGCAGCGTCAGGTCGACAGTCTCGTCGAACTTGGCAAACTTTACTTTTTGAAGGAGCGGTACGGCGTCGGTCAGCAGGTAAGGACGCGCTTCTACCTGCGCGCGTGCTGCCGCCATATTCTTTGTGTCTTTCTGTGGCATACGATCCTTGTCTCCCACGCGCTGCACCGGTTTGCGGCGGCTGTGGTTCTGTCGACGCCCCTGCACCCGAAGGTGTCTTAAGGCAATTTCCTTAGTATCTTCGAGAAAACGGAACAGCGCAAGCCCATACTTGCACTACGCGGTTACTTCAATGCCCATGGAACGCGCCGTACCCTTGATGCTCTTAACCGCCGTTTCGACAGAAGCCGCATTCAGATCCGGCATCTTCTGGGTGGCAATCTCGCGCACCTGCGCCTCGCTTACCGTGCCGACCTTGGTCTTGTTCGGCACACCGGAACCTTTTTGCAGCCCGGCGGCCTTCATAAGCAGCACCGCGGCCGGCGGGGTCTTTGTTACAAAGGAAAAAGTGCGGTCCGTGTACACCGTAATCACGACCGGGATCACAAGACCTTCCATTTCCTTGTTTGCCGTGCGCGCGTTGAACTGCTTGCAAAACTCCATGATGTTGACCTGCGCCTGACCCAAAGCGGGGCCGACCGGCGGCGCAGGGGTCGCCTTGGCGGCGACAATCTGGAGCTTGACGTAGGTTTGTATTTTCTTGACTGGCGGCATTTGTTTTCCTTTTCGGGGCCGGTACGCTCACAACCCGCTGAATCTATCCTTCGACTTTTTCTACCTTGCCGAACTCAAGCTCCACCGGCGTGGATCGTCCGAAGATCGTCACCATTACCTTCACGGTCTGCCGGTCTTCGTTGACCTCATCCACCAGGCCGTTGAAGTTTGCAAACGGGCCTTCCGTGATGCGGACCGACTCGTTCTTCTCGAACTTGATCTTGAGCTGCGGCTTTTCCTTGCTCGCTTCCGAGCGAAACAGGAGCGACTGCACATCTTCCTCGCTCATAGCCACCGGCTTATCGCCGGTACCCAGAAAGCCCGTGACCCGCGGCGTGTTCTTGATGATGTGCCACAAATCGTTGTCGAGATCCATTTCGATCAGCACATAGCCGGGCAGGAATACCTTTTCCGTAATTTTCTTCTTGCCGTTGACCAGCTCCGTGTGCGATTCGAGCGGGATTTCAATGCGCCCGATCTTGTCCTGCAAACCGTAGGAGTACTTCCGCGTCTCAATCGCCTCGCGCACCTTGCGCTCAAAGCCCGAGTAGGCATGGATCACATACCATTTGAAACGCTCGTTTGCCGGCGGCTCCAGCGTCGGCGCACCGTTGGCCGCCGACTGTTCCGCCTCGGCAAGTTCCGCAGTGCCCGCGGTTAGTTCCTGTTCCTGATGTTCCGCCATCTATCCTCGCCGGCAGGCGCTGCGCGCCGTTACCGCTCCCGAACTGGTACTCCGATGATCCTTGCAGCTATGCCCCGCCCAGCGAGTGCAGCAGCGCCTGCAACACATAGCCGAGCACAGTGTCGACGATGTAGAAGAATGCGGCAAACACAAACACCGCCAGAATGACCACCGTGGTCGTGGTTTGTACCTCGGCCCGAGACGGCGAAGATACCTTGCGCGTTTCATTGCGCACCTCGCCTAGAAACGCTCGGCCGCGCGTCAGAGCATTCTCCTTCGGCACACCGCTTTGAGGTGCTTCGGAGAGTACAACTGCTTTTGCCATTCCTTTGTCTCGCTCTTTCACGGGCATTCGCCCACTCCGGCCGTTGCTGCTACGGCATTTCCATTCTAAACCTGGCGGGGGCGCTCGGATTCGAACCGAGAAGTTCGGTTTTGGAGACCGACAGTTTAACCGTTGAGCTTACGCCCCCGTGTTGCGGCCTACCGACGGCCGCAAAGTTGCTCCACGCCTGCCGCTGCAAGCGCTACTTGGTTTCCTTGTGCGGGGTGTGCTTCCGGCAGCGATTACAAAACTTCTGGAACTCCAGACGACCCGTGGTCGTCTTTTTGTTCTTCGTCGTTGAGTAATTCCGCTCCTTGCACTCTCCGCAGGCCAACGTTATGATCTCGCGCATTTCTTTATCCTAAATCCTTTCCGCCGCTTAGGCCAAGTGGCCCCACGCCCGGCTCACGCAAATCTACGCAGACAATGTACTCCCACCGAAGCAGGACGTGATACATGCCGTCGCCGCGCCGGATACAAATCTAAATACCCACATCCTCCGACTCAGCAACATCAGCCATGAAGGGATCCGTCGTTTCAAAGAATATGGATGCCATCCGAAGGGCATCCCGGCCTTCCCGGCTTAGGTAAAGTCCGATTCCTCGCCCCGCAATCTTCACGAAACGCGCAGCTGCTTGGCGAACGGAAGCACGGCAAGCTCAATAATGCGACGCAGGGATGCAAGTGCCTCAGCATCCCCTGCCATTGTCACACTTTCAAGCAATTCTTCTCTAAAGGAAAAGTGAAAGCGCTGCCCATCGATCTCTGCCGTCGCTTGATAAACGCCTTGAAGTGTTTGAAATGTGAGCTTCAAGAGTGCTGCATGTCCAGCACACTCTTTGACAAGCGCTTGCACTAATCTACCTACACCTTTCACCGGCTCCTCAAGATCGGGCAAGGCGAGCAGCCCCGCGTATACGCTGCGCGCGTACCGCTTCTCCGACCAGGAGGTTCGCTGCACGGATTGCTTCTCTGCTTCTGTCAGGGGCGGAAGTTGCGACACAGCTGCGTTCATAGCAGTCCACCAGCTTTGGTCCGTCGCTCTGGTGCCTTCGATATGAATCTGCATGCTGCCCACCCCTTCTCAGACTTTAGCCGCCCGCTAGGCGATAATCTCGGAGATAGTGCCGGCGCCGACCGTGCGGCCGCCCTCGCGGATGGCGAAGC
>CAXTSG010000133.1:0-2611 GCA_964246825.1 uncultured Acidobacteriaceae bacterium
GCATGCCGCATGCCGCGGCGGAAGCAAGTGACAGCGCCTCAATCGAGGCGGCCATCGCGAGCGGCGCGCAGCAGTTCGGGCCGCTCCACGGCGTTGCCAACTGCTTCGGCTCGCTCCTGCTCAAGCCGGGCCACGTCACCACCGATGCCGAGTTTGACTCCGTGCTCACCGTGAACCTGAAAAGCAGCTTTGCCGCCATGCGCGGCGCGGCCAAATCCATCCCCGGCGCGGGCAGCGTGGTGCTTGTTTCCAGCGCCGCCGCGCGCATCGGGCTGGTCAACCACGAGGCCATTGCCGCGGCCAAGGCCGGGGTGCAGGGCCTTGCGCTTTCCGCCGCCGCCACCTACGCCAAGCGCGGCTTGCGCTTCAACTGCGTTGCCCCCGGGCTTACCGATACGCCGCTGACCGCGCGCATCGTCGGTTCGGAAACCGCGGCCAAAGCCTCGCTTAACATGCACGCGCTGGGCCGCTTCGGCAAGGCCGAGGACATCGCCGCGGCCATCGCTTTCCTGCTCGACCCGGCCCAAAGCTGGATCACCGGCCAGGTTCTCGGCGTCGACGGCGGCCTGGGCTCGGTGTGGAGCCGCGGGAACAGCTAAAGGACGAAGATCCCCTGCGCGGGAGGCGGTACCTGCGGTGCGGCATTCTTAAACATCCGGACCCTCCCAGCGGGGGGGGCGGTTTTTTTTCTGGTTGGTCCGCCACTTGTTGGCCGCCTCCCGCGCAGGGGGTCTTGCCCTTACTCGTGGTGCTGCTCCGGCACTGGGTCGGCGCTTTTGGTCCAGGCGGCGTAGATCAGGTCGCGGAGCATGCTTGCGCCGGCCGCGAGGCGCTCGGCGGCAAACTGTTTGCCGGCCGGGGTGCCCGCGCCGGTAAAGGCTCCCTGCTTGTCAAGCGCATAGGTTTGCTCCATGAATGTGCCGGTGTGCCGCAGGTAAGCAAGGTAGTCGGTCCACTCATCAGTGATCGGCTTGTTCGGGGCGAGGAGCGGGCGCACATCGCCGGGCTTGATCGCGGCGGCAACAAACGCGGTCTCAAATTCAGAGTGGATGTGGTGCTCGGTGGTGTAGCCGTGCGGGTTTTCAGGCTCGACCCAGCCGTTGTAGTCGCGGCTGACGTGGAGCGGCTGGGAGCCGTCGCCGACGTAGTGGCCGAGCCAGCCGGCGTAAAACAGCACCGCGGCTTCTTCGGGTTTGGTGTCGGCGTGGGCGGCCAAAGCCTCGCGGTAATCGCGAAAGCCGGCCTTCAGGCGCTCCCAGACTTCCTCGGTTTGCCAGGGCTGCAGGCCGACCTTCTCCGGCGTTTCCAGCGCGGCGGTTTCCGGGTGCGCGGCGCGGTATTTACTCAGGAGCTCGATGAATTCATAGCGCTTGCGCGGCAAAGGGCCCACGACATCCGCGTACTCCAGGTCGATAAAGTGGTCCGGGGCCTGGGTCGCGCTCAGCTCGGGCTCGGCGGGCGAGCGCCAGCGGTCCGGCTCCGGGCCGAGATACTCCAGTTCAGCCAGCGCCGCCGAGGTGGTCAGAAAAGCAGGCGCGTCGGACGGCAAGGCTTCAGCGGCAAGCCGGTTGATGATGCGGTGGCCGTCCGAACCCCAGCCGAAGCAGGCAGGAGCGGCAGCGAGGGGAAGCAAAAGGGCGAGAGCGGCGGAGCGAAGCAGCGGCGTCATGGCGCTCCCGAGTATAGCCGCATGCGATCTTTTCCACGTCAACGGGCGCGGCCCAACTTTGCGGCCGCGTTCTTCGTCCAAAGGAGTGCCATGCGTATCTTCCCCGTGCTTTCGCTGACGCTTCTTGCCCTCCACGTACCCTTGCAGGCGCAGGCCCCTGCCGGTTCCGGCCCGCAAACGACGCTTTCCGTGAATGCCCGCCTGGTCACGCTTCCGGTGGTGGTCCGCGATAAGAAAGACAAGATTGTCCCCGGGCTGACCAAGGACGATTTCGTGCTGACCGAGGACGGCCGCCCGGAAACGATCCGCTACTTTTCGCTCGATACCAACCTGCCGTTGACCCTGGCCCTGAACGTGGATACCAGCGGCAGCATGCGCAGCGCGCTGGACACGGAGCGGACCGCGAGCCAGGGCTTTCTGGACGGCATGATTACGCGGCCGGACGACAAGGCCGCCATCCTGCACTTTGACCGCGAGGTCGAGCTGCTGCAGGATGTGACGCCTTCCAAGCCGAAGCTGAACGAGGCACTGAACCAGATGGGCCCGACGCCCGCGCCGGACGACAGCAGCTCCGGCGGCTCGGGTGACAACGGAGGCGGCACCAATCGCCGGCGCGGAGGCACCCAGCTTTACGACTCGATTTACCTTTCAGCAAACGACGTGCTGGGGAAGCAGACCGGGCGCAAAGCCATCATTGTGCTGAGCGACGGGCAGGACCGCGGCAGTCGGGAAACCGTGCAGTCGGCGATCGGCGCGGCGCAAAAAGCGGAGGCCGAGGTATACACGATCTACTTCAAGGGCGAGGAACAGCAGCGGCCCTTTTACAGCCAGCCCTCGGGCGGCGGAGGCGGCCGTCGCGGAGGCGGCATGGGCTACCCGGGCGGCGGAGGCGGCGGCTATCCCGGCGGCGGCGGTCAGCGTCGCGGCGGACAGGCCCCGGAC
>CAXTSG010000133.1:2621-7928 GCA_964246825.1 uncultured Acidobacteriaceae bacterium
TCATGCAGCAGATTGCCGATGAAACCGGCGGCCGCTTCTTTGAAGCCAAAAAGAAGGAAAACTTCGACGCCATCTACAAGGAAATCTCGGACGAACTGCGGCAGCAGTACATGCTCGGCTACACGCCGGACGCAGGAAGCCAGGGCGACGGCTTCCACCGCATCGCGCTTGCGGCTAAAAAGAAGGATCTGTTTGTGCAAACGCGGGCCGGGTACTACGGCGGCGGCACATCCGCCCCGGCAAAGGCAAGCGGCAACTAAGCAGGCTGTTGCGGCGCGGGCTTAAGCGCAATAGGCCCGCGCACCAATACGGCATACGCCCCCGCGCCGGCCAGCGTCACGGCGGCGCAGAGCAGCAGCGCGAGCCGGAAGGAGTGGGTCGAGTCAAGCAGGAGGCCGGTGATCCAGGGCGCGATGGAGGCGACCATGAACGAGCCGAAGTTCTGGATGGAGCCGACCGTGCCGATGCGGCCCCGGGGCGCGGCAAACTGCACCAGACCCCAGGCGGCCGTGCCCGCGATGTGGACGCAGAAGAGTGCTCCGCCGATGAGCAGCACCGCGGCCCGCGTGGAGCCTGCACCCGGCACCAGAAACGTGCAGACCGCGGAAAGCACCATGCCGCCCAGGATGAGCCGGCGGCGCGTGCGGATCGGGTCCAGGCCGCGGCGGGTAAAGGCGTCGGCCGCAATCCCGCTCGCAAACATGCCGCAGGCACCCATCAGGAACGGCAGGCTCGCCAGAAAGCCGGTACGGCCCACGGAAACATGCCGGGCCTGCTCCAGGTAGCCGGGCAGCCACGCCAGGTAAAGCCAGCCGGTGTAGTTGATGCCGGAAAAGCCGAGCAGCATGCCCCACATGACCGGGCTGTGCAGCAGCGGCAGCCAGCCGCCGATGCTCGCTAGGCTGTGCTCGCCGTCTTCGTGTTGTTCCGGCTCCGGCGGGTTTTTGAACAGGGGAAACCAGGCCAAAGCCACCAGCAGGCCCAGGCCGCCGATCACCGCGAACATGGCGCGCCAGCCGCCGTGGAGCATAAGCCCGGTCAAGACCGGCGGCGCGATCGCTTGGCCTAGCATGCTGGAAGCATTGAGCAGCCCGGTGGGCCGGCCGCGCTGCTCCGGCGGAAACCAGCCCTCGATGGACTGCACCCCGGCCGGAAAAAAGGGCGACTCGCCGAAGCCGAGCAGGATGCGCAGCGGCACAAACTGGGCAAAAGAGCGTACCAGGGCAGTGGCACCCTGGGCGGCTGACCACACCACCAGCCCGCAGCCGAGCAGCAGGCGCGCGCCGAAGCGGTCGAGCAGCGCGCCGAGCGGCAGCTGGGCAAAGCCGTAGGCGAGCGAGAACAGCGACAGCAGCGCGCCCATTTCCCCGCCGGAAAGATGGAGGTCCGAGCGGATGGGGCCGTTGGCGATCGAAAGCGAGCCGCGGTCGAGGAAGTTGACGACGCCCGCCGCCACCAGCAGGGCGAGCACGATGCGGGCGCGGCGGGGGCGGTCTTTCGTTTCGCTCGGGTCGGGGTTCGCCATGGCACTCAAATCTTAAAGAAAACCGCGTCTTTGTGCGCGAACGACCGGAGTAAACTGGAAACTGCCATGCCCACGAAAACCGAACTGCTGACCCAGCCCATCCGGCACATCGACATCAAGGAGCACGATGTGACGGCGCTTGTCGATGCCATGAGCTCCATGGCCTTTTCCTCGCGCGACCTTGCCCGCGCGGCCTCGATTTATGAACGCATGCTGCGCGACCGCGAGTGCGGCGTCATCCTGTGCCTGGCCGGATCGCTGGTTTCCGCCGGGCTCAAGCAGGTCTTTATCGACCTGATCCGCAACAAGATGGTCGATGCCATTGTTTCAACCGGCGCCAACATCGTCGACCAGGACTTTTTCGAGGCGCTCGGCTTCCGGCACTACATCGCCGATGAGCTTTACAAGCAGGGCACGGAAGACAACACCCTGCGCGAGCTGATGATTGACCGCATCTACGACACGCTGATCGACGAGGAAGAACTGCGCGAGTGCGATGCGACGACCGAGCGCATCACGAACTCGCTGGAAACCCGGCCGTACAGCTCGCGCGAGTTCATCCGCGAGATGGGCGCTTACCTGGAGCGTGAAGGCAAGACCCCGTCCAAAGGCGGCGTGGACTCGATTGTGTTCGCGGCCTACGAGAACGATGTGCCGATTTTTGTTCCGGCGTTTTCAGACTGTTCGGCCGGCTTCGGCCTGGTGGCGCACCAGCATGCGCGGCAGGGCAAGCCTGTGGTCTCGATCGACTCGGCCAAGGATTTCTACGAACTGACGCAGCTCAAAATCGCAAACCCGACGACCGGCCTCCTGATGATCGGCGGCGGGGTGCCGAAGAACTTCGCGCAGGACATCGTGGTCGCGGCCGACATCCTGGGCATGGACGCCCCCATGCACAAGTACGCGGTGCAGGTCACGGTAGCCGATGTGCGCGACGGCGCGCTCTCGTCTTCGACGCTGAAGGAAGCAAGCTCCTGGGGCAAGGTCGACACGACCTATGAGCAGATGGTGTTTTCCGAGGCCACGCTCGCCGTGCCGCTCATTACCGGCTATGCCTACCACAAGGGGGCGCACAAGGCCCGCGAGGGCAAGCGCTTTGCCCGGGTATTCGAGCCCGTGACGGCGTAAGCGGGCCGGCCGCACAGCAAAGCCCTGCCCTCTGTAGGGCAGGGCTTTGCTGTGCGCGAAAAAAGTTGCTCGGAGACTGTTTTTCCTCTAGCCAACTGTTCCGTTTTCGGACTATGTTGTGACTCTACTTCCCACTACTTGTGCAAACGGACCCTCGGTACCGGTGTCGGGTCAGGGGGAACATGAAAGGGCAAGGGAGCAAAGCAGTGTCGCTTTTTCTTCAGGTATACGGTGGTTGCGGCTTGGTCACTCTGGTCGGTTTTTTAGCACTTTGCCGCAATTCCGCTTCGCGCGTGCGGCAGGGGAGCCGGACAGAATAGTGCAAGGAACAGGTATACAGTCTTCTTTATGTCGGCTGATGCCTCCCGTGCTCGGAGTAAAAGAAAGGCCGCCCGCAAGGGCGGCCGTTCTTCTGCCGCAGTGCGGGATTAGTTAAAAGTGCGCTTCTTACTCAAGCTCGGCGGCATAGGCTGACGGAGCGGCCTGGCGGGAAGCTCCCTGCGTCGCCTGCCCGAGCGCGGCGACGGTCTCCCAATTGTTGCCGGCATGGTCCGGCACAAAAGGCGGCAGCTTCATGGAAAGGTGCCGGCTCAGGCACTCCACATACGGCTCATACAGGGCGCGCATTTTGCTGAGCCGCAGGAGCGAGCCCGGGTCCTGCGCGACCCGCATACCGGCCCGGCATAGAAGATCGTGCAGCTCTGTAAAGGCCCCGGGCGGGAGGCGGTCCTCCTTCGGCGCGGCCGGCTCCAGGTTGAACACCCGCGACAAATCCACAACAGCGTGCCGCGCCATGGCAAAGGTAAGCTGCGCCTGGCGGCCCGGCAGGTCCTGCACGGAGGCTACCATCAGGGCGCAGGTATCCAGCACGGCGCACAAGGCCGCAAGCCAGCTCTGATTGCTGTGCTGCGAGCGGAAAAAGCACAGCAGCGGGTAGGAGATATGGCTTTCCAGCAGCTCGGCCGACCAGCGCTCCCACTCTTCCAGCAGCAGGACGAGAGCAGCCGCTCCGCCCTCGAAGGCATGGCGCTGCATCAGCTCGGCGGCGGAAGGCGGCGAGCCGGCGCGCGCGCCCAGCAGCAGGATGTTGACCTCGCGCCGGGAGAAAGCTCCGTAGAGCACCGGGAAATAGCCGATCACCACAGCTACAAAGCCGAGGCCCAAACCTGTTTCCACCACAAGCATTTCCCGCACAAGCCTTGTTTTGGGCACCACATCGCCCAGCCCCAGCGTGAAAAGGGTGGTGCCGCTTACATAAAGGTCAGAGCGGAAGTTGGCGTGCGCGGGAGAAAGCGGGTCTGCCAGGGGCGAGCCGGCACCGTAAAAGCAAAGCCCGAAGCCGAGAATGAGCCCAAGCGCCCAAACAGCAATCAGCAGCACGAGAGAAAGCGGCCCGAAGATCGACAGCATGGACTCACGACGGCGCGGCCGGCGGCTAAGGCTCGCCGCCCGGCACCAGGGCCGCCAGGTAACGCGGTAAAACAAACGGGTAAGCCGGAAGCGCCCGCTGGCCTGCCGGGGAAGGATCACCGTTTCAAAAGCGTCAAGAAGCACAAGCAGGATGCAAAGAATACCGGAAATGCCGGCCAGGACGCGCATACAGCAAGGGGAGCAGGCGGTGCCGGGCTCCGTCAAGCAGGCTGCCGATGCTCTATGGTGGAAGCATGGCCCTAACTCTTGGTCGATGGCTTTTGGGAGCGGGATTGCTCTGCCTTTTCGCGGGCGGGCTGCTGCTGCTGGCGAGCCGCCTGGGGCTGCCGCTGGGCCGCCTGCCGGGCGACTTGCACTTTCGCGGGCGGCACACGGAGGTTTTCGCGCCCCTGGGCACGTCCCTGTTGCTCAGTGTGGTGCTCAGCCTCCTACTGGCGTTGACCGGTTACTTCCGGCGGTAAACCGGAGTTCCGCCGGTTGTAAGCTGGGGAAGTGAGCGACGTGCAATCATCAGGGCCTGTCCGCCGGGGCGGCAAGGGCGCATCGGAAGACCAGCTCGGGTTCTTCTTTGAGATTTCGGCCTCGTCCGTAGCTGTTTCCGTGGAGCCGGCAGCCGCACCGCGCCCGGCACCTGCCGCGCCAAAGCCGAAAAAGCCTCGCGCGAGCACCCTGCCTGCCTGGGCAAAGGCCTCCCTGCCTGCGCCGCCGATGGAAGAAGAAGCGGAGCCGGCGCAGCGCGTGTGGCGCGTGGCCGAGCTGGTAAGCGAGGTGCGCGGGCACCTGGAAGGTGCATATGCCGACCTCCTGGCGCGCGGTGAAGTTTCCAACCTGCGCTCCGCCCCCTCGGGCCACCTTTACTTCACGCTGAAGGACGGCGATGCTTCGCTGCCGGCCGTGATGTTTCGCCGGCAGGCGCAGGGGCTGCGCTTTCGTCCGGAGGACGGGCTGGAAGTGCTGCTGCGCGGGCGCGTTTCGGTGTATGAGCAGCGCGGGCAGATGCAACTGATTGCCGAGTACCTGGAGCCGGTGGGCGCAGGGTCGCTTCAGGTAGCGTTTGAGCAGCTGAAGCGCAGGCTGGAAGCCGAAGGGCTGTTTGCCATGGACCGCAAACAGCCCTTGCCGGCGTACCCGCATTGCGTGGGCATCGTGACCTCGCCCCCGGGCGCGGTGCGTCGGGCCGTTTTGAACGTGGCGGGCCGGCGGCCTGCGGCGCTCCCTGTGCG
>CAXTSG010000134.1:0-2225 GCA_964246825.1 uncultured Acidobacteriaceae bacterium
TCGTCCAGCTCGGCTGCCTCAAAATCCTGCTGAGGTATTTATGAGACCGCTTCTATGCTTGCGGCAAAGCTCCACGACCGTGTCGCCGGACTCTGACTGCCGCAATATATGCAGAATCTCCTCTTCGCTGTAGCCTTTCTTGCCCATAAGCCGGCGCTTCTCTTGTGCTTCCAGAGAACCACAGCAAGCCAAATCCTCAACTTCACACCGGCTTAATTTTTGGGTTCGATCATTTTTCGTTTACTTCCAGATAGGGTTTGTTCCTTTTCGGTCCTGGGCTCGTTACCTCCGATTCAGCCGAGTTCAATTCCGTGTAGCTAAAGAAGACAGATCAGGTGAATCTGTGAGAACTCACGGGTAAAGGAGCGACCGTGAGTGCTTTTCGCGAAAGCAGATCGCGATTGGAGCCGAAGATGTTGAACCGGAGATGGGATGTGGCGAGCTTAGGCATCACAGTTGGGCCTGAGCGAGGTGATGGAAGAGGATGGCTGGCGCGAGCCTTCAGCCGATTGATGATCGGCTGCACGGCGTTGGGCCTATGCGGAGCGGCACAGGCTCAGGTTGTTTTTGGAAATATAAATGTCGGGCAGACTAGTGCCCCAATAACCGTGACCGTAACGCTTCCACACGGTGGGACGGTGACCGGGGTAGAGGCTTTAACACTGGGAGCGACCGAACTGGACTATGCCAGCCTCAGCAATACTTGCACCGGACTTGGTCAGACGATGCCGGGCCAACGATGCACTGCGACGGTCACGTTCGGGCCGACTGCCGCAGGGCAGCGGCCGGGAGCGCTGGTTGCACTAAACGGCAGTATGGTACTCGGGACGGCATACCTTAGTGGAGTCGGCGTGGGCGGGCTGGGCGTGATGACGCCTGGCACAATGATTACTGCCGTCGGCGACGGGAACTGGACAGCCGTGAACGACGGCAAAGCGCCAACCGCGGCGAACCTTTACCTGCCGCAGAGCGTGGCTTTCGATGGGGTCGGAAACCTGTATATCGCAGACAGCGTGCACAATCGTGTGCGGATGGTGACAGGAACAACTCCTCAGACGATTTCGACGATCGCGGGCGGGGACCAAAGCGGCTACGCGGGCGATAACGGACCAGCATCGCAGGCGGAGCTGAACCTGCCGACCTCGGTAGCGGTGGACGGAGCAGGAAACGTATACATCGCGGATAGCGGAAATGATGTAGTGCGCAGAATAGATGGTCAAACGCATGCAATCACGACGGTGGCGGGAACAGGTACGGCCGGGTTCAGCGGGGATGGCGCAGCGGCAACCGAGGCCGAGCTGAACAATCCGATGGGCGTGACAGTCGACAGTGAAGGCAGCCTCTTCATCGCGGATCAGAAGAACCAGCGCATCCGCAGAGTGGATGCCGGGACTGGCGTAATCACAACAGTTGCCGGAAACGGCGCGCCGGGTGGGAATGGCCAAGGCACCTTCTCCGGCGACGGCGGGCAGGCGACCTCGGCGGGATTGGGACATCCGTTCGCGGTGGCGTTTGACGCGGCAGGAAGGATGTACATCCCTGACGCGGCCAATAACGTTGTACGCGTGGTGAGCACACAGGGAATCATCGATACCTTTGCCGGCAATGCCCTCGCGGGGGCTGGATCCTCGGGCGACGGCGGGCAGGCCACGTCGGCTCAACTCTACTCGCCGTCGGGTGTACTGGTAGATGTGCATGGGGACGTGCTGATATCCGATACGCAAAACAATCGTATTCGCCTGGTAAGTCCGGCAGGCGTGATCAGTACAATCGCCGGTGACGGCATCGGCAAGTATGCCGGTGACGATGGGGATGCGCTGAACGCTGAAATCTATGGGCCATACGGGCTGGCTATGGATGCTCTCGGCAACCTCGTGTTTGCGGATTATTTCGATCACCGGATCCGTGAAATACCAAGCAACTTAGCCATTTTGAGCTATATGCCAGCGACGCGGGTAGGGCAGAAGAGTGCAACGCAGCAGCAGGGGCTCATCAATCTCGGCAATGGACCCCTCCAACTGAAATCGCTAGCAGCGGAACAGAACGCTGCCCTCGACGAATCGCAGACAACGTGCTCCACAACCTTATCGCTTGCGACAGGAGCCACTTGCCAGGTGGGGGCAGTTTTTGCCCCAACGGTTGCCGGTAATCCGGAGCAGGGTGACATCCTGCTGGAAACTCAGGACGCAAACGGATCGCTCGATATCGCGCTGACAGGGCAGGCT
>CAXTSG010000134.1:2235-7915 GCA_964246825.1 uncultured Acidobacteriaceae bacterium
CAATGCGACGGTAACAACGCTACAGCCGAGTGCAAATCCGTCGTTTTACAGTCAACCGATCGGGCTGACAGCAACCGTAACGGCTGGAGCAAATACAGGTGTTCTTGAGGGACAGGTTACCTTCTATGACGGCGGGCAGCAGCTAGGTTCCCCGGTAGCGGTGGACAACACCGGAAGCGCGACTTTGAACGTTTTGACGCTCGCGATTGGGGCCCATAGTTTGACAGCTTCCTTTACGGGGGACCCTGAGCACACTTCCAGCGTGTCTCCGGCTGTATCGCAGACGGTCGAGGAAGCCACAGTAACAACGATGGCGTCGAGCGTTCAACCCGCTGAGCTGCATGCGCCTGTAACGCTGACGGCATTTGTATCGCCGAAAGCGGGCACGGTCACGCCAGTAGGAACAGTGGTATTTCTAGACGGCTCAACGAAGCTGGGGACCGCTTCCATTTCGAATCAACAGGCAGTATTGCAGGTGTCGACTCTGGCGGCAGGTATGCATTCACTCACAGCAGTGTACGGCGGCGCGTCGCAGTCATACATTCTGGGCAGCACTTCAGCGCCGCTGAACCTGGATGTACAGGCGCAGTCAGGTACCGCGCTGGGCTCTTCGCTGAATCCGTCGATCTACGGAAACGCGGTGCAGCTGACGGCAACGGTCATGGCGGATAATGCTCCGGCTACAACAGGAACCGTACAATTTAATGACAGCGGAGTCGCGCTGGGAAGCGTGGATGTAGTAAACGGCGCGGCAGTACTACAGCTGAACACGCTTGCAGCGGGGCAGCACAGTATAAGCGCTGCATACCTTGCGAATGCTTACAGCGCAGCAAGCACCTCGCAGGTGCTGGTGCAGGCGGTAAACAGGACGACAACCAAGACCATGGTGAGCTCCAGCCCTGACCCGGCAATCGGGGGACGGGCGGTGACGCTTCAGGCTGCGGTAAGCGTATTGACGGGGGCAGGGATTCCAACGGGGCGGGTTATTTTCAGCGACGGCTCGACGGTGCTGGGCGGCTCCAATCTAAGCGGTTCGGGTATGGCAACGTTTTCCGTGCAGTTGGCAACAGGTGCCCACAGCATCGTGGCAAGCTATGCGGGCGACGCAAACAACGGAGCGGATTCATCGGCGACAACGATATTGCAGGTAGTTCCGGCGACGACGCAGGTAAACCTTTCTACAAGTCAGAACCCGATCGTAGCGGATACAGCGCTGACAATAACGGCGCATGTGACAGGAAACGGCGGAACTCCCGGCGGAAGTGTCAGCTTCCTGGGGGACGGCAGTCTGCTGGGGTCTGCCGTGCTGGATGGCACAGGTACGGCGGCATACTCGATCTCGACTTTGGCGCTTGGTACCCATACCTTAACGGTGAGCTACAGCGGTGATGTGAACGACGCCGGAAGTACATCGCTGCCCGTTTCGCAGACAGTGGGGCCGATTCACACAGTGACAACAATCGGCAGTGTGACAAATGCGCAGAAGAACGCAAACCTCCTGCTCGCCGCCACAGTCGTCGGTGCTTCCGGTCCTGCGCCGACCGGCGTAGTGGATTTTGTGAGCAGCGGGCAGGTGATCGGCTCCGCGGCACTCAATGCGTCGGGCGTGGCAACGCTGACGCCCGACGTAAATTCAGGATCGATAACAGTTTCTGCAAAGTATGAAGGAGATGCGATCCATGCCGCCTCGCAGTCAGAGCCGATCTCGGTGACGACGAACGGCGTCGGCTTCAACGTGCTGGGGCCGCCATCGATAACGATGGCGACGACGCAGAATGCAACCGTCACAATTACATTGCAATCGACCAATGGGTTTACGGACAGAATTGGGCTGGGATGCGCCGGACTGCCGGCGATGATGACCTGCCATTTCTCAAAGAGCGATACGATGCTGAACGCAAATGGAATAGCGGCTGTGCAGCTGACAATCGATACAAATGCGCCGATAAGCGGCGGAACGGAAGTAAGCGCGGTCAAGCTGCATGGCGGTATATCGATGGCAAGTGCGGCGGTACCGATGACCGTGGTATGGGGTTTGCTGCTGCGGTGCCGGCGAAGGAAAGCTGCCGCGCTGCTAGCGCTCGCGCTCACGACTCTGTGTGGACTGGAAGGCTGTGCCGGGTTAAGCGCGAATAGTGTGACACCCGGTACCTACGCTGTGCAGATCACCGCAGCCGGCATGCAGACTGACGTACTGCGCACCATGAACCTCAGCGTAAACGTGACCAGGTAGCGAGCGTGAGAACGTCCATGCAGAATTGCGGCATGAAGCGGCGTCTGATGAAGGCGCTACGATGGGGGTGCTTCGCGGCTGCCCTGGGAGCGGGTGAGTGTAGCGCTCACTCACAGGTGATGCCGGCCAGTGTGGGCGGGGACGAGACGGTGTTTGTCGGATTCGAGGCAGCGGGCGAGCATGTATCCTACGGGTCCCGTTCCCTGTACGGGCCGCGCGTCCTCGTAGACGCAAGCCTGAATCTGAAGTGGGGCGTTGAGGGAAGCGCCTCGTGGGAGAACATGCACCAGCGGGACGGAGTACGGCAGGAAACCTACATGGGTGGGCTGCGATACACATTTGCGCACTGGCGGACTGTTGCCTTCGCCGCAAAAGGACTGGTGGGCGAGGCGGAGTTCCACTTCCCATACAATTATGCCCGGGGAAGCTATCTTGTTCTCTCGCCGGGAGGGGATGTCAATTTAAGATTGTGCCGAGCGATCCGGTGGGAGATCGTGGATGCGGAGTACAAAGTGCTTCCGCAGTTTACCTTCGGCGCAATGCACGAGCCTGAAATAAGTACCGGGTTAAGGTTACGAATCTATTGATTGCTGCCCGACGATGGCCGAGTCGAAACGGCGTCTGCCAGAAGATACGCCAGAGCAGGTGAGCGGCCTGGTTCTGGCCGATCACAACCTGATCCTAGATGAAATGCAGGTAGAACTGTTCAGTTAGTGCGGCATTTGAGGCAGCCGCCGTAAACGGCGTAGTGCTTGGTGCGTTGCCAATCTGTGAAGCTCTCGCCCTCGTAGCCGCGCAGTGCACGGCGGACGGCTGAAGTCTACATCGTGTTTACCATTCTCTTAGCTAGCTGAAAGCCGAGCCATCTATGAAAGGTATATGCTGGCGACGCTTTTACCCCGGCCCCCATCTTTGAATCATTAGAGCAGCTCCGGCCGGCTTGCCTGCCCGATTGGATTCTTCTGCCGAAGCAGCCGCAGTACGTTGTGACGCGTCAAAAACCATTTTGACAGCTCGAGTTCTGTATGTTCAGTGAATGCAATCATATAGCCGATGAAGCCCCTTCGCAGCATCAGCAGAGACATCACTGCCCGTAGCTCCAACTCCTCAGCGGCTTGAGGGAATTGCATCTCCGCGTTCCGCGTCAAGGTATTGAGCGCCTGATTATAGTCGTCCAGGAGCCACTGCGGTACATTCGGCTGTATGCGCTCGCGGCGCGCTACCTCAATCACCGACACGAAGAGGAGAAGATGCGGGTAGATGGAGTTCACCGGCGTTTCTGTAGAAGTCAAACAGCACACTATGGCATAGGCCGCATGCTCAACGAGATTGTCACGCAGGAGAGCTCTCATGCCGCGCCAGCGAGCAGTGTTGGTCATCTGATTTTGTAATGCGAGAACTCGGGGATACAGATTCGGGTGTTTGCTGTGCTCTTTGATGATCTTCCACCAACGCTCATCGTTATTGTTCGGCACACACCCTCCATGCACACTTATTTCAAGCATACCAAGTAGGCGTTCGGTTTCTTGCATGTACGAGCGGACTTGAGGTTTGGGCACCGGCCGTAGTAGAAGGTCAGTCCTGTGTCAGCATTCACTCCCGCTGCGATGCAGCATCTTTACCTGCCGCACTGAGCTGGAGAGCATATAGAGCCTATCCCGGCACGACGGCGCGAAAGCTTGATCGGCTGGCATTGCTGCACATCCGGAATGGGGCTTACACTAAGGTTCTCGTCGACTCGATCAACCATCATCAACGGCACCCTTCTACGAGCAATTGGTGCAAGGTTTCACGTTCTCCTCGGACGGTAAGACTTCCATGCTAGAGGGCAGGGTGAGCAATCCGGGTAGGTGAACTGCGCTACGGTGACGAACTGGTCTCTGGAGCTTCAGAAGAGAGCCTAAACGACAGCTTTACTGCGACGCCGCTCCCTTCCTGAATAGTGCGGTGTTCCCAGATAGTGGGCGGAAATAGCCCATGTCGTCCATCAGTGAAGAGCAGGTAAAAGGATTTCCCTACGGGAAAGGCATTGCATACCTTGAGAGTTTTCACGTCCAAGCACCCCTAAATCGACAATCACGATGCACTTGCAGAATCTATATCGGCAGAAAAGCTGATTTATTCAGTAGTGGCTTCACAAGCAACCCGCAACTCCTGGCGCGTGTGGTGATGTTTTATCCGAGAGGTGAAACATGCGCGCGAGTACAGGGAAGGCAAAACTAAGGTGATGAAAATCATTGAGGATGATATCGAGCGGTTTGTAGCCGCGGGCCAGGCGCGAAAGGGCGCGGTCCAGGCAAAGCAGGGCTGCACGACCCAGCCGCATGTCAGTAGCACGAAGCCGCGCTTGCCGGCGGATGCTTGTGTCACCTCCAGCCGGATGCCGTGCGGTCTCCCTGCAATGGCGGCGGCAACGCTGGTATTGCCTTGATCAATGTAGGCCAGCTCGACCGTGCCGCCGGTGATTTGCTAAGGCTCTTGGGCAAGCGCTGTAAATTGCGCGGTCGCCTTAGTTGATCAGGTGGCGGGAGCGCCAAAAGATGCCGAGCGCATTCCGCGCGGCCGCATCCCGGTACCTGCTCGTGCGTGTCCTCGAGTTCTGGGTCGAGGCCTCCAAGCTCGACCGCGGCTCGCCCGGAGATGCGAGGCGTCGCTGTTCCGCGCGATCAACCGCCACGGCCTGTTCCAGTCGGCTGTGCTCTCGCAGGCACCCGCTTCGCATGGGCTTCTGCACCCAAGCCGCGCGCTCGGGGCTATCCGCCTTTACCATCATGCGCCAGACCGGACACTGCTCGGTTACGGTTCTGACGCCTTATGTGCGCGAGGCCAAGCTCTTTTGGGACGCGCCCGCGAGTAAACTCGTGCTGTGAACGGGACAGGGAGCGAGATGGCGGTTTGTCCGCTTTGCGACGGCATGGGCATGCGGGTCACCTCCAAGCCGGGCGGCCGCCGCGCGGCCGAGCCATGCGAGTGCGTGTTCGAGCGCAAGCTGGCGCTTCTGCTGCGCAAAGCGAACATCCCGGCGCGGTACCGGGCCTGCACCCTCGACAACTACGAATCGAGCGGCGAGCTTTACCTCGCCTACAACGCGGCGCGCCGCTTCGTCGACATCTACCCGGGCGACAATGACGGTACCGGCCTGCTCTTTACCGGCTCGATCGGAGTGGGCAAAACCCACCTCGCCGCCGCTATCCTTCGCGCGCTGGTCACGGAAAAGGGTGTCGCAGGCCTCTTCTGCGACTACCGCGAGCTGCTCAAATCGATCCTTAACTCCTATAACCCTGGCGTTGCGGACACCGAGCAGGAAATCCTCAAGCCGGTCTTCGCGGCCGAGCTGCTGGTCATCGACGAGCTCGGCGCTGCGAAAACCTCCGAGTGGGTTTGGGAAACGGTGGCGCTTATCCTCAACACCCGCTACAACGACCGGCGAACCACTATCCTCACGAC
>CAXTSG010000135.1:0-5033 GCA_964246825.1 uncultured Acidobacteriaceae bacterium
TGCCGGTACACACGGCCGAAAAAATAGCTCACATACTCCCACTCGGTATGCTTTGTATTGGCCAGCCCCCACAGGTATGCCTCGGGCAAGAGGTGGAACCGCGCCGACCAGGCGAGGAAAGCCCCATGACCGCCCGGCAGCGACGCAAGATACGGCGCACGCGGCGGCTTTAAAGCGAGCCCGGCAGGCGCGGGCAGGTAGCGAAAACCGTAAAACGCCCACAACACTGCCCACGCACACATCAGGATCGCCGCCGCGGCTGCCAAACGCCTGCCCAGCACCGCCCAACTGCGTGCCCGCAGCCCTTCGGCACAGGCAAGCAGCAGCAGCATCGGCGCGATGAGCACGCCCGTAAACTTCGCCGCTAGCGTAAGCCCGGCGGCGAGGCCGACCACAAGCAGCCGCCCCGCGCCCGGCGCTTGCGCATACCGGTAAAACGCATACACTGCCCCGAAAAAGCAGCATGCGCTGCCGACGTCGGTTGTCACCAGCGCTCCATTGGCCAGCACGTTCGGATCAAACACCCACAGCAGCAGCGCTGCAAGCGCGGCAGCGTCCCCGAACATTTCCCGCGCCGCCGCGTAAACCAGCCATGCCAGCGCCAAGGGAAAAAGCATGCACATAAGCCGCGCCGGCAGCAGCACCCGGTTGCCGCCGTTGCCGAATACAAAAGCGCGTCCGTCCAGAAATGCTTCTTTCGGCTCGGACCGGCCCCGGTTCAGCGGAGCGTACAAGTGCATGGGCAGCAGCGGCAGCGCGGCCGTCAGCTTTACCAGCGGCGGCACCTCCGCGTTCAGGCGGTAGTCGTGCCGCGTCCATATCGTGTAGCCGTCATAAAGGTGGTGCGCCTCATCCCAGGTGGCTGAATACAACCTGGCCACGCCGAATAACTGCCCGGCAAGCAGGATCAGCAGCAGCGCGGCCGCAAGCCTGCGCAGGGGCGCTCGACGGATCGTGGGCAAGCCGGTTCGCTCCACCCCACTCGCCATGGGAGAAATCCTCGCCCTTAGTGTAGGGCCTGGGCGTCAGGCTCACGATCCTGTTCGTCCCGCCGGCGGCCGCTACCGGAGCAACACGCAGCTTTTCAGGGACCGCCTTCCCGGTGCTACCCTGCGAAATAGGAGAGGTTCCCCATGCTCAGGTTCACCCCCAACCCTCAGCGCAGCCTTGCTTTCGTCGCAGGCGCAGCAGCAGCCGTCATGCTTACCGGCTGCGGCGGCAGCGGCAGCAGCTCTAACGCTCCCGCCGCGCCTACCCCAAGCAATCCGCTCGGAACCACGATCTTTATCGGCGACTCGCTCACCGCCGGCTACCAGAACGGCTCCCGGCTCGACACCCCGCCGCCTAACGGCTACGTACGCCTCCTGGCCAAGCAGTTCGGCTTCCCGATCCCGCTGCCGCTGATCGCGCCGCCCGGCGCGCCCGCCGTGCTGGAGCTGACCTCAACCGGCTTCCCGCCCGGCATTCAGCAGGTCAGCGGCACCACCACCGGCCGCGACAATGATTCCGCCCAGCCCACCGATCTCGCCGTGCCCGGCCACAAGCTGCATGACCTGATCAATCTGGCACCATCGCTCGGCATCAGCGATGAGGACGTTATCACCGACCTGGTTCTCGGCTTCCCGATCGGCAACACCAACACCCAGCTACAGGAGGCCGTGGCGCTCGCGCCGACCACGCTGTTTGTCTGGATCGGCAATGATGATGCCCTCCAGGCTGACGAAAACGGCGACCCTGCCACCATGACCGCGCTTGCCGGCTTTACCGCCGATTACACGCAGCTCATGACCACGCTCCAGTCAAAAACAAAGGCCGCCCTGTTTGTCGCCAACATTCCGGACGTGACCGCCATCCCCTACATGACGCCCGCGCCGACCCTGATCAATGATCTGGCTACGCTGACCGGGCAGCCGGCCGCCGCGATCGGCGCGGCGCTGGGCCTCGGCTCCGGCGACCTGGTGAACGCTTCCGGCCTGGCCGACATCGATGCCGAGCTGCCGTCGATCAAGAAAGGCAACGCGCCAATGCCGCTGCCCGGCAAGGACGTCCTGACGGCGGCTGAAATCACCACGGTGCAGGCCACGATCAACAGCTACAACCAGGTCATCCAGCAGCAGGCCGCGGCCGCGGGAGCCACGCTCGTCGACATGCACGCCTACTTCGGTACACTCTCGGCGGGCGTGCCGATCAACGGCGTCACCGCGACCGACAGCTTTCTCGGCGGGCTGTTCGGCCTTGACGGCATCCACCCGACCAACACCGGCTATGCCCTGCTTGCGAACCAGTTCCTTGCCGCTGTCAACACGAAGTTTTCACTTTCAACCGCGGCGGTGAACGTCGGTACCATCGCCTCCGCAGACCCTTACTTCCCGCCGAACATCAAGCCCGTGGCAGCCGCGATGAAGCACACCCCCACGCCCGCGGCCCCGCGGCCCGCCGAGCTTAGCCGGGGTTGGACGCCGCGGCGGTAGCGTAGATGCAAAAGGAGGACTCAAAGCGAGCCCTCCTTTTGCCTCGTAACTGCCGCCCGAGTTAGTGGCTCACCGTTCCCCAGTTGTTTACCAGGTTGCTCGCGTTCACCGTGCCGATGCCTGTGGCGAAGTCCCACCCGGTCGTGGTGCCGTAGGCAGGGCTGTACGCGGTAGTTGAGGTAGAAAGCACCCCGTTCGTGCCGGAAGGCCGGTAGCAGTTTTGCGTGCCGGTGCAGTTCACGTCGATGTCGCCCTGCTTCACGTCATAAAAGGTGCAGCTCGCGCCCGCGGCATTGCCGTTGGTGGAGTTGCAGCTTGTATTGCCGGACGCGCCATAGGACGCCTTGGCCAGGTTATAGTAGGTCGTCAGCGGATTGCCCCAGGCCGAGCCGGTCTTCTGGTTCACCAGCGACTGGATGGCCGCGAGAATCGGCGAGGCGAAAGAGGTGCCGCCGGCGCCCGACCAGCCGCTCGGCGCGCCCGTACAGGCGTGGCCGCCGTCGCCGGTATCGCTGTCGCAGTACACGTAGTAGTGGCCCCACACGCCGTTCGCGGCAAATAGGCTCACGTCCGGCAGGTCGCGCACGCCGTCAGCCGGAACGCCGACAAGCCCGCTTTGGAATGACGGTTTGCTGTAGCCCTTGCAGGTGCCGGAAACGACGCCCGCCGTGGTCGGTGAGCCCGTGGCGCAGCCGCTGGGCCCGCCGGAGCCGGAGGCCGTCGAAAGGTAATACTCCTTGCCGGTGGTTGAGTTACAAAACCCTGAAGTGCCGTAAGTCGCCGAGTAGCCCGACTTGCTCGCGATCAGCTCGGAAGCACAGGAATTATTCCAGGGGATCTCCGGGATATAACTCTTCGCGCTTGCATAAGTGCTCGTATTGGTCGAGTTCCAGTAAGTCGTGTTGGTGCCGGCATAGGTATCGCCGAAGTCGGTGCCGCCCACGGCGACGTTATACGGCGTGCTGGCAAAGCCCGACACGGTAATGCCGTGCGTCGCCTTGGTTTGGTCCGCGTCCGAGCTGGCCGCGCCCTCATCACCCGCGGACACAAACACCGAGATGCCCTCGGCCACCGCCGACTGGTATGCCTTGCTGTAGGCCAGGTTTGCGGTAGCCCCGTTTTCCGTTTCCGACTCGCCGTAGGAGATGGAGACGATCTTCGGCGGATTGGTGCTGTTCGTCAGGTTTTCAAGCGCGATCAGGCCGCCGAAAGTGGTGTTGGTGTCCGCGCACGAGGCCAGCAGAATCGCCGCCGAAGGGGCGGCCGCCGAGGCCCACTCCGCATCCAGGGTGGCTTCACTTTCCGAAACCGGAACCACGCCGGGGTCCGCGCAGCCGCCCGGGTGCTCCTGCTTGAAGCTGCCCGCGGTATAGGTCGAGAGCCCGAACGTCGAACGGAAGGTGGACCAGTCCGCGGTCGAGTACACATCCGTATCCTCAATCACCACAATCGATTGGCCCTGCCCGGAGTAGCCCGCGGCAAACAACGCCTTCAGGTTGTAGATGGTTGCGAGATCGCCCGGCACCACCGCCTGGTAGGTGCCGCCGCCCGAGGAAAAGGTGTATCCGGGCTGCGCTCCCGTTTCGCTGCCGGTGTGCGGGTCAAAGTGCGCGTGCTGCACCTCGCGATGCAGAGGGCGCGGACGAAAGTCGTTCAGGCTGGCGACGCCGGCCACCACCCCGGCCAGCGCTGCCGGGATCGACGGATCGCTGACGTTCGCGATATGGTGTTCGCCGTTTACCTGAAGGTTGTGGATGGAGGTGTGAAATGCCTTGGCCACCTGCGATGCCTTGCCGGAAAAGTCGATCGTCAGCCCGTTCGTGGCGACCCCATTCACGGTAAAGCCCTGATCGGTCAGCCAGGTTTTTACGGCATCAATGTCGGAAGCGGCCGGCCCGAACTGCTCGCCAAGTTCCGCCGCCGTCAGCCACTTGTGGTAGTTCAACGAGCTTTGGTCGTTGACCTCGTTCAAATAGCTTTCCAGGGCAGCTTCGCGCTCCGCGGGCCGGTTCAGCGCGAGCAGCATGTGGTCCATCTGCAGCCCCGCATCGACCTCGCCGCGATCGTTCGCGGCAATGCGCGCGGCGGGGCGAACATTGCCCGGAAGGGAAATAACCTGGGCCGTATCAATCGGAGCGGCTATCAGCGCGCGGGCGCTGTGCGAGCCCTGCGCCGACAGCATCGGGGCAAAGGCAAGGGTAAGGGCGGAGCCGGAAAGCGAAAGGGTGCGCTTGCTCGGAGTCATCGACTTCCTCATGCGAGGGGATGGGTGCTGCGGTAACCGGGGCAGAGCGGGAAAGGATGGAGGAATTGCAGTGCTGTCTATCGCAGCGGAATGCTCTTGAGCATACACAATTCTGCCGAAGATGGAGAACCGGATCAATTCCGGTGTAGTTTCATGCAAATGCCGTGACGAAACAGCAGCCGGCGCGCGACGCTGTCGGCAATTCACAAAGTAAAAGCAGCCCCGTCGTTTTCCAGCCGTTCTCCGCACCCGGTATACTCACCCGGTTCAGCAAAATGCACCAGCTCCAGGAAAGCGAGACCTCGCCCGTGCCCGAC
>CAXTSG010000135.1:5043-7259 GCA_964246825.1 uncultured Acidobacteriaceae bacterium
CACCTTTCCCGCCGCTCATTTACACGCCTGCTCGGTGCCGGTGCCGGTGCCGCTGCCGGTGTTGCTCTGCCTGCCCACGCCGCGCAGCAAACCGCTTCCGGCCCGTCGAACCCGTCCGATGCCTCCGGGGCTTTTCCGCAGGGCTTCCTATGGGGTTCCGCCACCGCCAGCTATCAGGTTGAGGGCGCGGTCAAGGAGGACGGACGCGGCACCACCATCTGGGACACCTTCTCGCATATCCCCGGTAAAACCCATGACGGCGACACCGGCGACATCGCCGACGACGATTACCACCGCTACAAGCAGGATATCGCCGTCATGCAGGAGCTCGGCCTGAAAACCTGCCGCTTTTCCATCGCCTGGTCCCGCATCTTTCCTGACGGCACCGGCAAGCCCAACCCGAAAGGCATCGACCACTACCAGCGCGTCGCCGATGCCCTGCTCGCGGCCGGCGTTGCCCCCTACTGCACGCTTTACCACTGGGATTTGCCGCAAGCGCTTGAAGACAAGGGCGGCTGGCAGAACCGCGCCACGTCCGAGGCTTTCGCCGAGTACGCCGGCTACACCGCGGGCAAACTGTCCGACCGCATCGGGCACTTCATGACCACGAACGAAATCAACACCTTCACTAATCTCGGCTACGGTGACGGCACCCACGCTCCCGGCCTCAAGGTGGGTCCGCAGGCGTTCGCCCAGGTGTGCCACCATGCCGTGCTCGGCCACGGCCTTGCCGTGCAGGCCATCCGCGCCCATGCCAAGGCCGGCACACAGGTCGGCCTCGCGGAAAACATTACCGCCGTCTGCCCCGCCATCGCAAGCGAAGAGCATATCCGCGCCGCGCGCACCGCCTTCCGCGAGGAAAACGCGCGCTACCTCAACGTCATCATCACGGGCCGGTATACCGATGCTTACCTGAAGCGCCTCGGGCCAAATGCCCCGCGCTTTACTGACGCCGACCTCCAGGCCATCGGGAGCCCGCTCGACTTTGTCGGCATCAACGTTTACCAGCCCACCCACGTCATGGCCGACCCTTCGGCCGAGCTCGGCTACAAGGTTATCTCCGACCCCGACTCCTACCCGCATATGTTTTCCGACTGGCTCAAGGTCGGCCCGGAAGGCTTGTATTGGGGCCCGAAGTTCTCAGCCGAGATTTGGGGTATCAAGCAGCTCTACATCACGGAAAACGGCGCGTCTTCCAACGACAAAGTCGTCACCGACAGCGCAGGCAGGCAGCAGGTGCGCGACACCGACCGCACCATGTTTCTGCGCGCTTATCTCACGCAGCTACAGCGCGCGGTCTCCGAGGGCGCGCCTGTCAAAGGCTATTTCCTGTGGAGCCTGCTCGATAACTACGAATGGGCCGACGGCTACCAGAAACGCTTCGGCATCACCTATGTCGACTTCCAAACCCAGCAAAGGATTCCGAAGCTCAGTTCGCGGTTCTATAAGAACGTGATCGCGACAAATGCAATCTCATAACCATTGCCGGCGCATGCTGATTTTCGACACCATGCGGCAGCTTACGCCGGCATTCATAATTACTATGTCCAATTGCATGCGCGGCTAAAACCCTTGGAAGCTGCCGCACCTCCACCTCAAACCTCACTCGCCGCCAACGGCTCAATCTCCTGCCCTGTTGCCAACCGCATCTTTGAAAGATCATGCATCGCTTGCAGGTTCAACCAGAACTCCGCTGAAGTTCCCAAGAGACGCGCCAGCCGCAATGCCGTATCCACTGATACTGCCCGCCGCCCATGCAGGATTTCGCCTATCCTTGTCGCCGTCGCCGGCATGCGCGTTCGCAGAGCCCTTGGTTCGCGCTCCATCGCATCGGCACCAGAAAGTCTTCCCGCAGTACCTCGCCCGGATGCGTAGCTACTCTCTCGATTCTCCACCCGCCTGCCGGTTGCTCCATCATGTGTACCGTCTCCGTCAGTGATAGCCCACACTCTCAACAGCATGCGGCTTGTCCGCCTGCTGTTCTACACTAAAACCATGCTCCGCGCCCTTGTCCGCGCCGTTCTGCTGCTTGCCGCGCTTCCCTTCCCTGCCCACGCCCAAAAACACCCCGACCCGCGCAGCGACCTGGACCCCAACCGCCAGCCGCAGGCCACCGTTGTCCGCGCCACCCCGCTCTACCTCAATGCCGATACCCGCTCCGACAAGCTTTCCACCATTGCCGCCGGGCGCGAAATGGCGATCCTGGAGCGCTCGGG
>CAXTSG010000135.1:7269-7903 GCA_964246825.1 uncultured Acidobacteriaceae bacterium
GGCAGAAGCTGTCCGGCAGGACCAGCCCGTCTTTACCGACCAGGCGCCCGCTCACCCCATCTCCGGCTGGATCGAAGACACAACCGCGGTTGCCGGCGATACTCCGAACGGCGAAGCCATCCTGTTCGGCGAGGCCATCTCCGCCGAGCATGCCGCGAGCGAGCCGCACGCCGCCGCGGGCGCGGCGCTGGAGGCCCGACAGCTTTATCGCATGGCTGCCGTGCTCTTCCCGCAGGGCGGCCGCGCGGGCGAAGCCATGTGGCGCTCGGCTGACATCCGCTGGCAGCTTCAGAAGCAGGATGCCGCAACGCTGCCTTCCGCGCACGAAAAGGAAAACTACCTGCGCCAGCTGCCGGATGAGTCGGAGATGCGCCGCATTGAAAAGCAGTTCTCCGGCTCCAAGTGGGCCTCCTACGCGGCTTACGAGCTGATCGACAACAAACTTTGCGGCGACTGGCAAGGCACGGAAAAGTGCCCCGAAAAAGAAGCCGGCTACTATGCCGAGTTCGCCGACAAGTACCCCGACTCGCCCCGCGCTCCGGAGGCTCTTTACGAAGCCGCCTGGCGCCTTGCCTGCGCCGGCGATATGTGGGGTTCCGACAACGAGGAAAAGCGCTCCACCGAGGACCGCAAC
>CAXTSG010000136.1:0-4912 GCA_964246825.1 uncultured Acidobacteriaceae bacterium
GGCCGATCGCCCTTGCGGAGGCTCGTTAGCATGGCCGCCGCCAAACTGCGCCTCGGCATCCCCAAGGGTTCGCTTCAGGATGCGACCATCGACCTGTTCGCCAAGGCCGGCTGGAAGATTTATGCCAACGGCCGCTCATACTTTCCGCAGATTGATGACGGCGAGATCGAGTGCATGCTCATTCGCGCGCAGGAGATGGCCCGCTATGTCCACTCGGGCGTGCTAGATGCAGGGCTGACCGGCATCGACTGGGTCGTGGAAAGCAGGCTACCGGTGGAAAGCGCCTGCTCGCTTGTATACGCGAAGCAGAGCCGCCAAAGGGTCAAGTGGGTGCTGGCCGTGCCGGAAGACTCGCCCTGGCAGCGGGCCGAGGACCTTGCCGGGAAAACAATTGCGACCGAGCTTGTCGAGGTCACCAAGGATTATTTCGCGGGCAAAAACGTCCCGGTCACGGTCGAGTTCTCCTGGGGCGCGACCGAGGTGAAGCCGCCCATGCTGGCGGACGCGATCGTAGAGGTAACGGAAACCGGCTCCAGCCTGCGCGCCAATCGTCTCCGCATCCTTGACACCGTGATGGAGTCGGAAACGCACCTGATCGTGAACAAGGCCGCCTATGCTGACAGCTGGAAGCGGGCAAAGGTGGACATTCTCGCCTTGATGCTGCGCGGCGCGATTGACGCGCAGGGTCGCGTGGGCTTGCTGCTCAACGTGCCCGACGCGCACCTCTCGGCGGTGCTCGCGGTGCTGCCCGCGCTCAACTCGCCGACCGTTTCACCGCTCAGCACAGGCGGCTGGTCGGCCGTCAATACTATCCTGGAAGAGGGCACGGTACGCGATGTCCTCCCGAAGCTAAAGGCCGCCGGCGCGACCGGCATTGTCGAGTACCCTTTGAACAAAGTGGTTCTTTAAGAAACACCACAAACCGCGCGGGCGCGGTTCTACAAGGAGAAGCATGGAGATCGTACGCACCACCGGGTTGGGCGGCAGGCGCGGCCGAGCCCGCGTGGACGAGCTTGTGAGCCGCAGCGCGACCATCGACCGCCGCGTGCTGCCGACAGCCGAGCGCATCGTGAACGCTGTGCGCAAGGACGGCGACAAGGCCCTGCGCGCCTGGAGCGCGAAGCTCGATGGGCTGGACACGAAAGCGCCGCTTGCGATTGATCCCGCGCAGATGCAAGCCGCGCTGGCTGCCATCCCGACCGCCATGCGCGATGCGCTCGAAACCGCCGCGGCCAACATCCGCGCGTTTGCCGAGCGGCAGATGCCCCGGGAATGGGACTTCGAGCCCGGGCCGGGGCTTTCCGTGGGCCAGCGGGTGCGCGCGCTCGATTCCGTAGGCTGCTACGTGCCGAGCGGCCGCCATCCTCTGCCTTCCACGCTGCTGATGACGGCAATCCCGGCGCAGGTGGCCGGCGTGGAGCGGATCGTTGCGATTTCACCCCGGCCCGCGCCCGAAGTGCTCGCGGCCGCGGCCCTGCTGGGCATCACGGAGTTCTACCGCATCGGCGGCGCGCAGGGCGTGGCGGCGCTTGCCTACGGTACGGCAACCATCCCGAAGGTCGACAAGATCGTCGGCCCCGGCAATGCCTACGTGACCGCGGCCAAGAAGCTTGTGGCTTTCGATGCCGACATTGACATGCTGGCCGGCCCGACCGAGATTGTCGTGACAAGCGAAACCGGCGTGCCCGCCGAGATTGCCGCCGACCTGGTCGCGCAGTCCGAGCACGACCCGGACGCGGTCGCTATCTTCGTTACCACCAGCGCCGAGCTGGCGCGGCGGGTCGCGGCGGAAACCAAGCAGCAGGCGCGCGCGAACCCTATCGCGGCGCTTTCGCTCGAACGCAGCGGTGTCGCCATCGTCGCCGGATCGCTGGAAGAAGCACGCGAGATTACAAACCGGCTCGCGGGCGAGCACCTGACGGTTGACTCCGCGGAAGACCTCCTGTGGGTGCGCCACGCCGGGTCTGTATTTATCGGGCGGTGGTCGCCGCAGCCGATGGGCGACTACGTTTCCGGGCCGAACCACACCCTACCGACCGGCGGCGAGGCTCGCCTGCGCGGAGGGTTGAGCGTGTACGACTACCTCAAGCTCATCACCGTGCAGCAGTACACCCCGCAGGGGCTGGCGCTGCTGGGGCCGGCGGCCATGCGCATTGCCGAGGCGGAAGGACTTAGCGGGCATGCGGAAGCCGTGCGGGTGCGGCTCCAACCGCGCGGAGCCCGCGCGTGAACCTGCGGGTACCCGCGCCGCGGCCCGCTGTCCGCGCCATCAAGGAGTACCACCCCCCGCTCGGCGGGCGCGATGGGCTGCGCCTCGACTTCAATGAAAATACCCTGGCCTGCTCGCCGCGCGTGACCGAAGCCCTGCGGCAGGTCACCGCGGGCGCGCTCACGCGCTACCCGGAGCGCGCGCCGGTCGAGGCGCTCCTTGCCGCGCACCTCGGGCTGCGGCCGGAGCAGGTGCTGCTGACCAACGGCGTCGATGAAGCTATTCACGTTCTTTGCCAAACCTATCTCGGCGAAGGCGACGAACTCCTGCTGCCGGTGCCGACTTACTCCATGTACGAGGTGTACGCCTCGGCCACGGGAGCCCGCATCGTCATGATAGAGGCATCGCGCGGCGAGTTCGCTATTCCGTATGAGCAGATCCTGGCGGCCGTGACCCCGCAAACCCGCGTCATTGCGCTCGCCAACCCCAACAGCCCGACCGGCAGCACGCTTCGCCGCGAGCAGATCCTGGAGCTTGCCCGCCGCGCCCCGCAGGCTGCGGTGCTGGCGGATGAAGCCTACTTCCACTTTTTCGGCGAGACTGTGATGGACTGCCTCCAGACGGACGAATATCCAAATCTCCTGGTCGCGCGCACGTTCTCGAAAGCTTACGGCCTGGCCGGTCTGCGTTTGGGGCTTCTGGCTGCCGGGCCCGGGGTGATGCCGTGGCTGCGCCGCGTCGTTTCGCCCTACAGCGTCAACGCGCTCGCACTCGCCTGCCTGCCCGCGGCGCTGGAGGATACGGCTTATCTCGATTGGTACGTGGGCGAGGTGAAGGCAGCGCGGGCAGAGTTTTTCGCTGTGTGCGCGGAGCTCGGCATCCGCACCTGGCCGTCCGAGGGGAACTTCATACTGCTGGAGATCGGCGCGGGGCACCGCGCGTTTACGCAGGCAATGCTTGCGCATGGCGTGCTGGTGCGCGACCGCTCCGCCGACCCCGGCTGCAACGGCTGTGTGCGCGTCACGGTGGGTACGCGCGAGCAGATGCGCGGCGCGCACGACGCGCTTCGCGCCTGCTGGCAGGTGATAAGGAGCTACGATGAGCAGTGAAACCGTGACCAAACCCTCCAAAGTTTCCGCAAGCGGGGATGCTGCAAAAGCGGCGGCAGCTCTTCTCCGTTCGCAAACAAGACCTTCGCGCGCAAAAGCCGTGAAGCGCACGGCGGCCTTCGACCGCAACACCACTGAAACCAAGATCACGCTGGCCCTCACGGTCGAGGGCTCCGGGGTGTACAAGATCACG
This sequence comes from uncultured Acidobacteriaceae bacterium, assembly GCA_964246825.1. Taxonomy (GTDB): domain Bacteria; phylum Acidobacteriota; class Terriglobia; order Terriglobales; family Acidobacteriaceae; genus EB88. The sequence continues at coordinate 3,512 of CAXTSG010000136.1, forward strand.
ACCGGCATCCGGTTTTTCGATCACATGCTGGAGCTGTTTACCCGCCACGGTGCGTTTGACCTTGAGCTCTCCTGCCGGGGCGACCTGGATGTGGACCAGCACCATACAGTCGAGGATGTCGGCATCGCGCTCGGCGAAGCGTTCGATAAGGCGTTGGGCGATAAGAAAGGCATTATGCGCGCGGGCTACTTCCTGATGCCGATGGATGAAACGCTCGGCGTCGCTGCGGTGGACCTGAGCGGGCGCGTCGCCTGCAAGGTCAAAACCAAGGTCCGCACCACGCTGGTCGGCGACCTGCAAACGGAACTGGTCGAGGATTTCTTTGAGGGCTTCGCGCGCGGCGCGCGCGCGAATGTTCACCTGAGAACCATGTACGGCCGCTCGAACCACCACAAGCTGGAGGCGCTGTTCAAGGCGTTTGCGCGCGCGCTGCGCGTGGCCTGCTCGCGCGATAAACAGCTGGGCGAAATGCTGCCCTCGACCAAGGGGCTCTTGTGATCGCGGTTGTCGACTACAAGGCCGGCAACCTTACGAGTGTGCTTAAATCGCTCCGCGCGGCTGGAGGCGGCGAAATCACCGTTACGGAAGATCCTGAAGTTGTTCGCCGCGCCGAAAAGGTCGTGCTGCCCGGCGTGGGCCATTTCGCGGCCACCGCGCACCTGCGCGAGCACGGCCTTGCCCAAGCCATTCGCGAGCAGGCCGCCTCGGGTGTTCCGTTTCTAGGCATCTGCGTCGGCTTGCAATGGCTCTTTGCCGGCAGCACGGAGTCACCGGAGACGCCCAGCTTGGGTGCATTCGCGGGCATGTGCGAGCGCTTCCCGGCTTCCGAGCTCAAGTGCCCGCATGTCGGCTGGAATGCCCTTTCCATTCCGACAGCAACGCCTTTGACAACAGGCTTGCGAGACGGCGAGCATGTTTACTTCACCCACTCCTACCGTGCGCCGGTCGTCACGGAAACAACCGCAACCTGCGACTATGGCGGCCCGTTTACAGCCATTGTCGAGCGCGGCAACATCATGGGCGCGCAGTTCCACCCGGAAAAGTCGGGGTCGGCCGGCCTCACGCTGCTTCGCAATTTTATGAGGCTATGACGAAACCGTGTTAGCCAAGCGCATCATCGCCTGCCTCGACGTGCGCGCCGGCCGCGTGGTTAAGGGCGTGCAGTTTGAAGACATCATCGACGCAGGCGACCCGGCCGCGCTTGCCGCGCGGCATGCCGAAGCGGGTGCCGATGAGATCGTGCTGCTCGACATCACGGCCACGCACGAAGGGCGCGGCACGCTGCTCGATACCGTTAGGAAAACGGCCAGCCGCCTGTTTATCCCCTTTACTGTCGGCGGCGGCATCCGCGGAAGCGCTCGTGCCCCCGCCGCGGTTGATGGGGGGGGCGCTTAGGGGTGG
>CAXTSG010000136.1:4922-7803 GCA_964246825.1 uncultured Acidobacteriaceae bacterium
CGCTGCGCGATCCTTCGCTGATTGACGCGATCGGACGGCGCTTCGGCGCGCAGGCCGTTGTGGTCGCCATTGATGCGCGGCGCGGCAAGCAAGCTCCCGAGCACGCCGAGGTGTACGTTTCCGGCGGCCGCACGGCGACCGGACGCAACGCCGTCGAGTGGGCGCGCGAGGCCGAAGGACGCGGCGCGGGCGAAATCCTGCTGACCAGCATGGACGCCGACGGCACCCGCGCGGGCTTTGACTGCGAGCTTACAGCCGCCGTCTCCTGTGCGGTACAGATCCCGGTGATTGCCTCGGGCGGCGCGGGCACCGCGCGGCACTTTGCCGAAGTGTTCCAAGGGGGCCGCGCCGATGCCGCGCTCGCCGCGAGCATCTTTCACTTCGGCGTTTCCAGCGCGCGCGAGCTCAAGAAGGAGCTCGCCCGGCAGGGCATCCCGGTGAGGCTCCCATGCTGATTCCAGCGATTGATCTCATGGGCGGCCGCATCGTGCAGCTGGTGCGGGGCGAGGAGCTGCGCATCGCTTCCGACGACTTCGATTACTGGATCGAGCGCTTTCGTCCCTATCCGCTGGTGCAGCTCATCGACCTGGACGCGGCCAAGCGCACCGGCGAGAATCGCACGTTGATCGAGCGCATCGCCCGTGAGCTGCCGGTGCAGGTCGGCGGCGGCATCCGCACCCCGGCGCAGGCGTCCCAGCTGCTCGATTTGGGAGTGCGGCGGGTGATTTTCGGCTCGGCGCTGTTCCCGGCAAGCGGGGTAGACACGCGGCTCGCCTCGGAAATCGCGGGGGCGATCGGGGTTGAGCATTTTCTAGCCAGCATTGATACGAAAAACGGCCGCATCGCCGTGCGCGGCTGGCGCGAGGAAACCGCTCTGACGCCCGATGACGCCGTGCGCGCGCTGGAGCCCTTTTGCGGCGGATTCCTTTATACGCATGTCGATACAGAGGGGACGCTGCAAGGCTTTCCGCTTGCGGTTGCCGAGCGGCTGCGCGCGCTTACGGCGCGGCGGCTCATTGTTGCCGGCGGCATCCGCGACCGGGAAGAAATCGATGTGCTCGACCGCAGCGGCGTGGATGCAGTGGCAGGCATGGCGGTGTACACCGGCCTGATCGCGACGTAGGCCTTCAATGTTTAGCGGTACGCCCTCGCACAATGCCGCCGATGACCGCGAAAAACGCCGCCATTGCAAACATGGTAACGGCATAGCGGCGATTGTGTACCGCGGCCGCCGCCATCGCCTGCAAACCCCAAATCACCGCAAGCACTGCCCAGATCATCCAAAGCCGCATACTTTCCCAGCCTAGCATCGGGCACCGGGGTGGGTTTCACCCGCGGCTTTTTGGGGGCGGGAGCGTCTTCCCGGCGCGCCTTCTCGTCCAAGGAGGGACGCCGACAGTGAGTGCTATTGATATTTGCAGCACCGAGAAGGAAGTTTTGTGAATCGAACCAACATGCCTTTGCGTCTTTCCCTTTTTCGCGCTCCACGCTTTCAACGGCTTTACGGCGCTTCCCTGCTTGCCGGCGCTTTGCTTTGCAGCTCCATAGCTCATGCGCAGCAGCTAAACGATGTAGCGGCGGTGCCCGATGCACCTTCCGCGGTACTGGCAGCACAGCAGGATAACGCTCACAGCACGGAAAAGCAGACCGCGCCCACGCAGCAAACGCCGAACGGCCCGGTGAACCCGGCCAACGGCGGCCAGCCGCAGCAGACCAAACGCATCCTGGGGATCATCCCGAACTTTCGCGCTGTTTCGGCCGATACCAAGCTGCCGGTGCAGACGGTAAAAGAAAAGTTCACCAGCACGACCCAGCAGAGCTTCGACTACTCGTCCATCCTGTTCTCCGCCATTCTGGCCGGGGTCGATCAGGTCGAAAACTCTACCCCGCAGTTCCACCAGGGCGCGGCCGGCTACGGCCGCTACTTTTGGCATACCTTTGCCGACCAGACAGATGAAAACTACTGGGTGCAGTTCATCATTCCCGCAGCCCTGCACGAGGACTCGCGCTTTTACACTCTCGGCCACGGCGGCGTCGCCAAGCGCGCTCTGTATGCCTTTGACCGCACTCTGATTACCAAGTCCGACAGCGGCGGCGAGACCTTCAACTTCGGCGAGATTGTGGGCGCCGGCGCGGCTTCAGGAATCTCCGACCTGTACTACCCCGGCGCGGATAAAACCTGGACCAAAACCGGGCAGCGCTGGCTTCAAAACATCATTATTGACGGCGGCGTGTATGTCTTTCAGGAGTTCTGGCCCGACATCAACAACGCCGTATTTCACCAGAAGGATTAGCCTGCCCGCATGTTTGACCCTGCCCAACCCTCCGGCAAGCTCCTCCGCGTCGGCATCCAGGCCTCGGTAGACGACCATCTGCTTCGCCACTTGCCCGCCGGGGTCCAAGCGGTGCGCTACGACCCTGACGGCACCGAGCCGATCGATGTGGACGTGTTTGTGCCTCCCGGCTTCAGCAGGCAGGTTGTGTCGGTGCTGGCGCGCGTCCGTACCCGCTACATCCAGGCCATGTCCGCCGGGGTGGAAGTGTTCCTGCCGGTCCTGCCCGCGGGCGTTACTCTCTTGAACGCCAAGGGCGTCCATGACAGCTCGACCGCCGAGTGGGCCGTGTCGGCCATCCTTGCCTCGCTCAAGTGGTTCCCCTTTCACGGCGAGCTGCAAAGCCGAGGCGTTTGGGGCGGCCGCGCGGAAAGCGACAAATACTGGCAGGAGGTGTACGGCCGCGCGCACAGCCTACCTACTCCGATTCTGCTCGAAGAGCTTCGCGGCAAAACCGTCCTGATTGTCGGCTATGGCTCCATCGGCAAGGCGATTGAAGCGCGCCTACGGCCCTTTGAGCCCGCGGAAATCCTGCGCCTGGCCCGGAC
>CAXTSG010000137.1:0-7770 GCA_964246825.1 uncultured Acidobacteriaceae bacterium
AGCAACTCCAGTATGACGCCAAACGCGCCTCAGATGTTTATGAGACCGCTTGTAGATTCAGGTGACCAGAGCGGAAGCGGGGCCGCCCCTAGCCAAACAGGTACTGTGTACGCATTTGGTGGGCAGAATTCAACTTTCGGACAAGTCAGCGCTCTCGCTCCTATCGGACGCTCACTTTACAATGCTTTCGACTTGAATGTGCGCGAGCATGCGTCACATCCGGTAAAGGGTATCCTAAGTTCAGATGTGATCGCTTCCTACACCTACAGCCGCTTTGATTCATCTACCTCCGGTGCTGGCGACCAGGATTTCGGGAATAATGCTTACGACCAAGCAAACCCGAGCCGGTACTTCGGTCCGAACGGCCTGGACCGGCGCAACCAGTTCTCTATTAGCCTTGATCTGGGTCTTAGCAAGGGCTTTACGCTTGATGCCATTGCTCATCTCTATAGCTCATTGCCAACCACGCTTACTCTGCCGACTCAGGGCCCTGGTGATATCTATTTGAATGACGTTACAGGGGATGGTACTGTTGGCGACATCCTGCCGGGCACCAATATCGGTGCCTTTGACCGCAGCGTAAACGCCGGTAGCATCAACAAGCTGCTGACCAACTACAACAATACAGTCGCGGGTAAGCCGACGCCTGCGGGCACTACGTTAATTAACTCCGGCCTTGTGACCGCAACACAGCTTGCAGAGCTCGGCGGTGTTGCTGAGGCCTTGCCGCTGGCACCGCCCAACCAGGTCAACACTGATATCCTGCGCACCTTTGATCTAAGCGCAGGGTACAACTTTAAAGCCGGCGAAGCGCTCACAATTTCCCCAAGTGTGCATGCCTTCAATATCTTGAACGCGGCAAACTTTGATGCAGCGGGGACGCCTGCTCAGACCCGTATCGGCGGTATTTTGAGCGGCGATCCGGGTACCGCGAATAATACAACACCGGCGGAGCACGAAACCTACCGGGTTGGACTCGGCAGCGGTGTGTACGCTTTCGGCGCACCGCGTCAACTTGAGTTCGGCCTACGACTGGCCTTTTGAATCAGCTCCGTAATAGAAAGGGCAGCCATGGCTGCCCTTTCTTGATTCGCCTCACGCGAACAAAAACTCTTTCGTCCGTAACCCGGCGATCGTATCCCGCAGCTTCGCCGCCTTTTCAAACTCAAACTTTTTCGCCGCTTCCCGCATGTCGCTTTCCAGCTTGCCGATATGCACGTCCAGTGCCTGCTGGGTGGGGAAGTCGGAGATGGCTTCGGCTTCGTCAGTGAGGTCGGCGTAGTCGGCCTTCAGGATTTGGGCGAGGGCCATGTCGGTGGGGCGGATGATGGAGGTCGGCGTGATGCCGTGCTCTTCGTTGTAGGCGCGCTGCACTTCGCGGCGGCGCGTGGTCTCGTCCAAAGCCTTCCGCATGGAGTCGGTCATCTTGTCCGCGTACAGGATGGCGCGGCCGCTGATGTGCCGAGCGGCGCGGCCGATTGTCTGGATGAGCGAGCCCTGCGAGCGGAGAAAACCTTCCTTGTCCGCATCCAGAATCGCGACCAGCGAAACCTCGGGCAGGTCGAGCCCTTCGCGCAGCAGGTTGATGCCGACCAGCACGTCATACTCGCCCTTGCGCAGGTCCCTCAGGAGCTTGACGCGCTCCAGCGTCTCGATTTCCGAGTGCATGTAGCGGCAGCGCACGCCCACCTCGGTATAGTAGCCGGAAAGGTCCTCGGCCATGCGCTTGGTTAGGGTAGTCACGAGCACGCGCTCGTTGCGCGCCGTGCGGATGCGAATTTCAGCGAGCAGGTCGTCGATCTGGCCGCGAATCGGACGGATTTCCACCTCGGGGTCGATCAGGCCGGTCGGGCGGATGATCTGCTCGACCACGACGCCCTCGGCCTTGCTCAGTTCATACGGGCCGGGCGTGGCGGAAACATACACCAGCTGGTGCACGCGGTTCTGGAACTCCTCGAACTTGAGCGGCCGGTTGTCGGTCGCGGACGGCAGGCGAAAGCCGTACTCGACGAGGTTTTGCTTGCGCGAGCGGTCGCCGTGCCACATGCCGTGCAGCTGCGGCACGGTGACGTGCGACTCGTCGATAAACATGAGAAAGTCTTTGGGGAAGTAGTCGAAGAGCGTCGGCGGCGGCTCACCCGGCATGCGCCCGGAGAAGTGGCGCGAGTAATTCTCAATGCCGTGGCAAAAGCCCATGGACTTGATCATTTCCAGGTCAAAGCGGGTGCGCTGGTGAATGCGTTGGGCCTCGACCATGCGGCCCTGCTGTTCCAGTTCCTTCTCCCACCATTCCAGCTCGGCAAGGATGGACTCCATGGCCGATTTTTTCCGCTCGGGGGCGACGACATAGTGGCTTTTCGGGTAAATCGGAAGCCGCGCGTACTTTTGTTTGATCGTGCCGAAGAGCGGGTCAATTTGACTGAGCGAATCAACCTCATCGCCGAACAGCTCGATACGGTAGGCATTCTCATCGTAAGTTGGAAATACCTCGATAACATCCCCGCGCACGCGGAACGTCCCGCGGCGAAAGTCGCCCTCGGTGCGCTCATAAAGGATTTCCACCAACTTTTTCGTGATATCTTCCCTGCGAATCTGCTGGCCTTTTTCCAGAAACAGCAGCATGCCGTAGTAAGCCTCCGGCGAGCCGAGGCCGTAGATACAGGAAACCGAGGAGATGATGATGGTATCGCGACGCTCAAAGAGCGAGCGGGTTGCCGCGAGACGAAGTTTGTCAAGCTCCTCGTTGATGGTTGCTTCCTTCTCAATGTATAAGTCGCCGGCAGGAATATACGCCTCCGGCTGGTAGTAGTCGTAGTAGGAAACGAAGTATTCGACGGCATTGTTCGGGAAAAACTGCTTGAACTCATGAAAAAGCTGCGCGGCTAAAGTCTTGTTATGCGCCAGGATCAGCGCCGGCCGGTCCAGGGTCTCGATAATCTTCGCCATGGTGAAGGTTTTGCCGGAGCCGGTAACGCCGAGCAGCACTTGGTGCCGCTCGCCGGCGCGGATGCTCTCGACCAGCTCTTGGATGGCGCGGCCCTGGTCGCCGCGCGGCTGGTAGTCGCTGACCAGTTCAAAGTCCAAGCGGCACCTCCTGCCGGGCGGCAACGCCCAGCGCCTCGGTCCACTCGCCGGCCTCGTCCACCGCGACATCCACCAGCCCTTCGCGCTCCATGGCCGCAATGCTTTGCGGAGAAAGGCCGTAGCGGCATCCGATGCTCCAGGCACCGGCTGCGCGCGCGGTCAGGATGTCCACGTCGGAGTCGCCGATCATCACGGTCTCCTCAGGCCCGGCTCCGGCCTCGGCCATCAGCTTGCGTAGACCTTCCGGGTCGGGTTTCTTCGTGGCAAAGCTGTTGCCGCCGTAGATCGAGAAGAAATACGGCGCAAGCCCCAGCGCCGAGCAAATCTCGCGGGAAGCATGCACGGGCTTGTTGGTCAGCACAGCCATCCGCACAGGGAGGCTTTCGCGCAGCCCGGCAAGCCGCGCGAGCACGCCGGGGTACGGGCGGGTGCGGTCGAGTTTATGGTCGCGGTAGTAGTCCAGGAAAGCTTCCAGCACCGCGGGGGCGAGGCTCCGGTCAGCGCCGTCCGCGGCCAGGGCGCGCTCCACAAGCATGCCCGCGCCGTCGCCGATGTAGGAGGCGACGCGGTCGCCCGCCTGCGGGGCCAGGCCGAACTGCCCGAGCGCGGCATTGACGGAGGCAATCAGGTCCTCGCGCGAATCGATCAGGGTACCGTCCAGATCGAAGACCAGCAGCCGCAGCTGCGCGCAAGGGAGCGAACGGAGAGTTTCGACCATCCCTTCATCTTACAAGCCGCCCGGCTACCTGATGTGGATGCTTCCCGAACCGGTGCTGGCTCGCACCATGGGTCCGCCGCCGCCAGCGTCGCCTGTCAGGCGGTCGCGGCTTTGGCTCACCTGCCGAAAGCCGCCGCCGCTGTAGGCCAGATCGCCCGAACCGGTCGTGGCATTCAGCGAAAGCGGTGCGCCGGCGGTATCGAGCGTGATATCGCCGGAGCCGGTTTCGAGCTTCCAGCCGGAAAGCGGCTTGCCGCTGATCTTCAAGCTGCCGGAGCCGGTGTGCGCCCACAGCCCGCTCTGCACATTGCGCAGCGTGATGTCGCCGGAGCCGGTTTGCGCTTTCACGTCGAGCGCGGAAAGCATGTCGGCTGTGATGCTGCCGGAGCCGCTTTCAAGCGAAACGTGATCGCTGAGGCCTGAGGCCTCGATGCCGCCGGAGCCGGTCCGCAGCTGCACCGGGCCGCCGTTATCCTGCACGCGAATGTCTCCGGAGCCGGAGTCGGCGCGCAAATCGGTGCCGCGCGGCGTGGTGATTTCGTAGTCGATGCTGATGTTATTCAGGTGCAGGTTGTGGCCGATGCTGATGATGTTGCCCGCCTGGTCGATGGGAGGCGTGCCTGCAAGCTGTTTCACCCGGTCGTCCGAGCCGCTGCCGCCGAACCAACTGTTGCCCGCGTGGATGTGACCTACGATGTGGACCGCGCCCGGAGGGCCGGCCGAAACATGGATGTTGCCGGAGCCGGTATCAATGCCCAGCAGCACCGGGCCGTTTACCTTGAGTACCCGGTCAAAGGTGCCGTCGGCGGCCCTGGCCATGGATGCCGGAAGCAGGGCAGCCGCAAGGAAGGCGGCACAGCCTATTTTTCTCATTGTGGATGGTGTCACTTTCGTTTCTCCTCGGGCGAATAAGGTAAACCGGCTTTTTCTACCATACGCAGGCCGCCCGGCTGAAGTTCCATGCCGTTGCTCGGGGATCGCGTACACTCGGAGGCAATGCTGGGTGCTCTCCTTCTCCGGCTTGCCGCCATCGCCGCGCTGATTCTGGCGAACGGTTTCTTTGTCGCCGCCGAGTTTGCCCTGGTGTCCCTGCGGCGCAGCCGGCTTGATCAGCTGCTTGCCGACGAAGTGCCGGGGGCGCGCAGCGTGGAGCGTTTGCAGGCGCGGCTCGACGACTTTTTGCCGGCGGTGCAGTTCGGCGTTACCCTGTGCTCGCTGGCCCTGGGCTGGATCGGCGAGCCCACGGTAGCCGGCGCGCTGGGGCCGCTGCTTGGGCGGCTGCATCGTCCTCTATATGCGCATCTGCTCAGTGCTTTTCTGGCATTTTTCTTTATCACTTACTTCCATGTGCTGCTCGGCGAACTGGTACCCAAGTCGCTGGCTCTACGACGCCAGGAGCAGCTGGCCATTGCCGTGGCCAAGCCGATGCTCGGCTTTATGAGCCTTACCCGGCCCGCGGTGGTGCTGCTCAATCGGTCGGCGGCCGGGGTTCTGCGCTTATTTCGCACCACTGCTTCCGAGCATGCTTCGCTGCACTCGCCGGACGAGCTGAAGCTGATTGCCACGGCGGCGCGCGAGGGCGGCATTCTGCCGCCGTTTCAGGAAGCCTTGATCCATCGCGCCGTGGAAGGCGGCAACATTCCCACGCGCGAGATTATGACGCCGCGCCAGCGCATTATTTCCTTGCCGGCCTCCATGCCTATTGAGCAGGCCAGCGCCCGCATTGTGGAGGAGATGCACTCGCGCATCCCCGTGTACGATCCGCTGCGCGGTCCCGAGGCAGTGATCGGCGTCGTCTACTCCAAGGACGTTTCACGCTTGATGCACTTTCGCGCAGTCAGCCCCCGCCGCGACACCGCGGCGGGGTTCGCGGCTCCATCGCCGCTGGCGAGCCTTCAGGTGCGCGCCATCATGCGCGAGGTGCTGGTGGTGCCGGAGACAAAGCCGGTGTTTGACCTGCTCCTGGAGTTTCAGGAGCGCCGCCGCCACCTGGCTATCGTGGTGGATGAGTTCGGTTCGCTGGTCGGGCTGGTCACGGTGGAGGATGCTATTGCGCAGCTGATTGGGGAGCTTGAGGATGAGTTTGACGTTGCCTCAGGCTTGACTCCGATCCTGCCTACGCCGAGTGAAATGCTGGTGCTCGACGGCAGCACCAGTCTTCGCGATCTTGAAACCCAGATGCAGTGGAGCCTGCCCCGCGACAATGGGGTAGAAACCCTGGCCGGGTTTCTACTGGGTCGATTCGGCCACATCCCGCAAACCGGCGAGCAAACCGATTTTGAAAAGCATCGATTTACAGTTGTAGAGCTAGACGGCCGCCGCATCAGCCGGGTACGTATTGAGAACAAGCCTACCCCGGAGGCGGGCAGGACCGAGCCGGAGCTCCAGGACGTGCGAAGATGAGGGGCAGATGGCTTTCTCGACTTTCTCGGCAGTGCCCCTGCCTGCAAAGGTCAACGCGTGAGGCGCGCATTCCAGGCTCTGCTGCGGCGCCTCTTGTACACGGTACCGGTGGTTTGGCTGGTGGTTTCGCTCGTGTTTCTGCTCATCCACCTGGTACCGGGCGACCCGGTACAGCAGATGCTGGGTGAGGGCGCGCGCGCGGGCGACATTGCTCTGCTGCGACATCAGTACGGACTGGACCGGCCGCTCGGCGCGCAGTATCTGCACTACTGGCGCGGCGTACTCCACGGCGATCTCGGGCAGTCGATCCGGCTGAACGATTCGGTCACGCACCTGCTGCTGCTGCGCTACCCGTACACATTTGTGCTTACGGTAGCCGCGCTCCTGTTTGCGCTGCTGCTTGCCTTGCCCGCCGGCATCACTGCGGCGCTCCGTCGCAATCGCTGGCAGGACCAGGTGATCGGCGTGGTCAGCTTATTCGGCCTATCGTTCCCGCCGTTTGCGCTGGGGCCTATTTTGATCCTGCTGGTTTCAATTCGGCTCGGCTGGCTGCCGGTCTCGGGCGCTGCCGGGCCGGAGTACATCCTGCTGCCGGCGCTCACCATGGGCTCCGCGCTGGCAGCCGTGCTGACCCGTATGGTGCGGACGGCCATGCTGGAAGAGATGGGGCAGGACTACATCCGCACGGCCCGCGCCAAGGGCCTGCCGGAGTGCACGGTGGTGTACCGGCACGCCCTGCGCAATGCGATGATCCCCATCGTGACGCTGCTCGGCTTGCAGTTCGGCGCGCTGCTGGCCGGGGCCATTGTGACGGAGATGATCTTTTCCTGGCCCGGCATCGGACGGCTCACGGTGTCGGCAATCTCCAATCGAGATTACGCTCTGGTGCAGGGCTGCCTGCTGGCCATCGGGCTCACGTATGTGCTGGTGAACCTGCTGACGGATGTGCTGTATCTGGCGTTGAATCCGAGGATACGGGGGTAACCGTGCATGGGCATAAAGATTTATGCTTTTACCATGATTCGCGAGAAGGAAGACCTGACGGTGGATTGGTCCGGGTGCGATCTGGTGGAGCGTGTTCCGGGAAGGGTTGGCGGCGTGCCGGTCGTGAAGGGGACGCGCTTGCAGGCCGATGCGGTTGTTGTAAATTACGCGCACGGCTCTCCGATTGACGAGATTATGGAGAACTTTGAAATCCGCGAGGACGTTATCCGGGGTCTGCTTCAGTATGCGGCGATGCAGGTCAAACTGTTGATCTTGTGAGGATTTTGCTTGATGTCAATGTACCGATAAAGCTGCGGAAGCACCTTGTAGGTCATTCCATCGCTACTGCCCGAGAGATGGGATGGCTTACTACGCCGGACAAACTCCTGCTTTCGTTCGCAGAAGAACGCGGCTTTGTCTGCCTTATCACGGCTGATAAGGGTATACCCCACCAGCAAAGGTTGGAAAACTACAACATCGCGGTGGTGGTACTCAGTCTGAATGACTGGAGTGTTATACGCGATCATGACCTGCCCCCGATTTCTCAGCCAGTCATAACTGGAGATTCTCGGTTAAGGTTT
>CAXTSG010000138.1:0-7744 GCA_964246825.1 uncultured Acidobacteriaceae bacterium
GGTTTTCCTGTTGCAGCGGGCGACGCGCAAGCGCGCGGGAAAGCGCGAGGATGCGGCGGCTGCTCCGAGCGAGGAACCCGCGCCTGGGAAGGCGGCAAACAGGGTAAGCCTTGGCGGACCCGCGCGAATACAGCCGGCAAAAGCAGCAAGCGCAGCCGGCACGAAGCGAAGGCCGGCGCGGCCTTGAAAATCTTGTTTCAGAATGTGCCCGGCGAGGTATGCGGACTGATTTGGTACATCCCGGTACAAAAGAAAATGGACCGCACAACATATGGTGCAAATCTCGGTTCCTATGTGGGAACAGGGAGGCGTTTCCATGGCAGGCAAAGACGATAAAAAGGATTCAAGATGCTGGCCGGGTTTTGAGCCGGTGCCCGGCAAGGGTGAGCACGAGCAGGGAAGCTGCAAGCCCAAGGCGAAGAGCAAAAACAACGGAAAAGCACCGGACCGGGAGCGCTCGCGCAAGGAGCAGGTAGCGCAGGGCGGCGCCCGGGCCAAGCAGGCCAAGAGCAAGAGCCCGAGCGCAGGCGAGCGGCGCAGCGTGTCAAAGACGGCCGCGAAAAAGACCGCGACGAAGACTGCATCGCGGAAAACGGCTGCGAAGAAGGCTCCGGCACGGAAAACCGCCGCGAAGAAGGCTGTTTCCCGCACTGCGGCGAAAAAGGCGGCTCCGCGGAAGACAGCCGTGAAAAAGACCGCGACGAAGAAAGCAGCCCCGCGAAAGACCGCGGCGTAACGGGCAGCGTAGCGGCACGGTTCTTGCCCGGCGGCATGATGCGCTTTCAGTTCTTAAAGGAACTCACATCTCGAAACTGAGATGTGAGTCACCTTGTATTGAGAGCTTGACGCGATTGATTGAAGATGCGGCTTAGTTTCACGCGGTCTAAGCCTGACGCATGCAGCGTTGCTCGTTACCATAGGGAAAAGGAAGGTGCGAGTGAAAGGGTATGACGTTTCCGGTAAAGGTGTGCGTGGTGTGCGGGGAAGAGTTTGAGTTGAAGCCTGGCAAGCCCGGCTTCGCGAACCGCTGCCCGGAATGTACGGAGGCCGAAGTGAGCGCGGTCGCGCTCGGCGGGGCGGCCGGCGTAAAGCGGAAGATGGATGCCGACGAGCGAAAAAGCGAGGCCGAAGCCAATGCAGCCCGACGCGGGGCGATCCGGGATTTGCTGTACCGAAAGGACAGCTAGGGCGCGGGAAGGTTGTGCCCGGCTGATGCATGCATGACGGAAGTACCGTCCGGATCAGGATATTTTCTGTTCGGCGGCATCACTTTTGCCGATAGTTCCGTTGTCAGCCTACGATGCGCGAAGCGCCGCAGTGTTCGGGGGAGCTCGGCGGTGTAGGAGGCAGCATGCGCTTTCTTTGGCTGACAGTATTTCTATGCGGAACCATGGCGCGGCGCAGTCGGGACCGTGGGACCGGTTTGTGATCGGGCAGACGCCGGGCTTTACGGATGCCCATGTGTCTGCGGCGCAGGCAGCGGTTAGGCCCGGCACGGGATGCGGTGCTGGTAACTTCAGCGAACGGCTGCGCCAGCAGCGTAGGACCAAATGGGGCGATGTGGCTGCTGCGGTTTGAAGGCGCGCGGCCTGTGCTGCTTGCTTCACCGGCGGATGGATTCATTGGGTATGTGTATGAAGCAGTTGGTGAGATGGGTTCAAAGTACGGCGACCTTGTGATCGGAATGCGCATGGGCCGAAACAGATCTGAGCTACTTTCGATTTCAGGACTAATGTACGAGAAGATCGGAGAAGCTAAACTTGTTCGCAAGGATATTGAAAGAGGAGTTTATTTTGGTGCCGGGTAAGCCGTAATAGCCTGCGGCGGCTTAAATCATTGCGGACGCGGCGGCGTTGCCGTTAGCATGCCAGTGTTCGTTTTTTAGGAGGAAACGCGGATGAAACGGTTGTTCTCCATATTGTCGGTGAGTCTGCTGCTGTTGCCGACGGGGATTGCGGAAAGCAAGAACCCGAATGATTACCCGCTGCGGCTCCATGTCTACAATCCCAGCGAGACGACGTTCTACCGCAACCGAGTCCAGGATGAGGCAAAGGGCGACGGTCGGGCCAACCTGTTCGAGAACGGCCAGGTGCACGCGGTGGAGTACAGCTTCGACTGCCCGGAAAGGTGCGCTCCTCATTCGGGTATGAAACCTACCCCGCGAAGTGGCACAAACCGCAGCAGGAATTGACGGTGCTGATGCCGGTTTTCGGCAAGTCCGGAAGCTACTTCACCTGCAACTTCAAAACCAACGTTAAGGATTATGCCTACTGGAGCCACGACGGCCGCATGGGTTCCGAGTCGCCGGCGGAGTACAAGGCGTGGATGGTGAAGCATGACTACGACCCGGAGCACGGCAAGAACATGCCGGTGAAGCTGCAGGCCGATGCGCCGGCTTCAGCGCCGGCGGGAGTGACGTCCGGGGCAAGTTCTCCGACGCCCGCCCCGGCGGCAAGCCCGGCCGCGCCTCCGCAGTAAACAACAGGCTAAAGCCGGGTGCGGCTGCGGCCGAAGAGCAGGTACAAGATCACGATCAGCAGGACCAGGCTGAGGCCGCCTCCGCCGTAGTAGCCTGCGCCCGGGCCCATGTAGTAGCCGCCGCCTCCGAAGAGCAGCAGCAGGATGACGAGAATGACGATCAGTGGCATGCGCGGGATTGTAGCACGGGGCTTGTTTGATGCGCAGCACCATCGAGCGCTGCCGGGGTTACTTCTCTTTGCCGGTTCCCGCGATGCAAAGTGCACTGCCGATGCTGAGGAAAGCGCGCGTGGGCTGGGCAGGGTCCGTCAGGGCCGCGCCGATAGGATCTAACGGGGCGGTACCGGGCTTGCCGCAGGTGGAAGCGCGCTGCAAAGCGGTCCAGTGCGCGCCGGCATCCTCCGAGCGCAGCAGCGTGCCATGCGCGGGGCCCAGGGTCGCGGCAAGCAAAACCCCCGGGTGCGCCGGGTCCGTGGAGATGACTCCATAGCCGGAAGCGGGCACGATGGCGCGGATGGGAGTGAGATTGCGCCAGCGGCCAGTGCGCGGGGTGTAAGCCCACAACCCGCCCGCGTGGACGGGTGAGGGCGGCAGACTGTCGCTGTAGCTGAGGTAAAGCGTGCCGTCCGGGGCAAAGACGCCGTGGTTGGGAAAGATGCCGGCGGGCCCGCCGAGGACGGGCTTCCAGCTGCGCCCGGCATTGTCAGAGCGCAGGAGGTTGAAGAAAGGGGCGCTGACACCGACCAGGATCACCGGGGTAGGGCGGCCCCTGGGGCCGCTTGCGCGGTCAAAGGCGACAAAGGTGAGGCCGATATTGTTGAGGGGGAGCGCGGGAAACTCGCGCACCGGGCGCCAGGTAGCGCCGCTGTCGGCCGAGCGCCACAAACCTTGAGAGGGGGTGCCGAGCAGGAGGGTTCCGCCGTGGTTGGGGTCGACGGCGAGCCGCTCGCCGGAGAAGCGGCCTTCCTCAGCCGCGCCCAGCGGAAAAGGCAATCGGGTGATCTCGAAATGACGGCCATTGTCAGAGGAACGGAGGATCGCGCCGTTTGGGGCACCGACGCGCGTGCTTGCGCCGGCGGCGAGATAAAGCTTTTCCGGGGCTGCCGGGTCCAGCGCGAGGCTTTCAATGCCGAGAAGGTTGCGGTCCGCGGGGGCGAGCGCGTCGAGCAAAGAGAGCCAGCGGGCTTGGGTACCATCCCAGCGATAAGCGCCGGCAGTAGTGCGCAGGTAGAGTAGGGCAGGGTCCGCCGGGTGGGCGGTGATGCCGCTGATAGCGCCGGCAGCGGTGAAGCCGCCGGGCGCGGCCTGCGTGCCCGGCCTTGCAGGCGGGGGCAGAATGGGCCCGAGCAGGGCGGCTGCAAGCAGAAGTCGGGAGCTGTGTCTCACGCCCACAGGGTAACTCCTAAAGCTGCCGGCGGATGCCGACTTCGCGGCTGAGCGGGTCCAGCTGCTCTGAAAGGCGGCGGGTGAGGGCAGCGCGGGAGTCGCCGCTGCGCAGGGTAAGCCGCGAGAGCTGTTCCCGGGCGTCCTCATAAAGAAAAGCAAATGCGTTGTAGAAGGCAAAAACGGCGACGATGAGGCCGAACACAGCTCCGGGTGCCTGAAGGCGCGGGTGCCCCAGGTTGGCAAGCCCAAGCGACGCGGTGCGGAGGACGGCGGCAACAAGCAAGGAGCCGAGCAGCGGCTTGCCGCGAAAGGTGATGCCGCAAAGCACGGCGAGCACCAGGGTGAGCGACAGGAGAAAGATGCCCGCGGCCGGGCTCGGGGCGGTGCTGCCGCTTTTGAGAAGCTCCAGGCCCTGCACGGCCCAGGCCGCGCCGAAGACGCCGAAAGCAGTGGCACCGTTGCCGTCGCGCGACAGGAAGGCGAGCACGGAGGGAAACAGCTCCAGAGGGGCGGCAAAAGCGAGGAGCATCATGGCAACGGTGCGGGCCTCCGCCATGGGAATCCAGCCGAGAAGCAGTGAACTGTACAGGATATTGCCGACGCCGAAGGCGAAGCCGGCCATCGGCAGCGCGCTCGCAAAGGGACGGAGCACAATTTGAACGGGGACGCCGCCGGCGGTTGGGGGTTCCTGCATGGGAGGTGAGATGCCGGAGCTGGAAGGTCTATTCTTCAGCACCTCCTAGAGGTGCCGTAAGCGCCGGTTGAAAGCGGGCGGCAAAGTTTTTGCAAATGGAACACCGGTTACCGCGCCGGGAAACGCGGTTGGTGGATCCCGGGGGCAGGGAGCCGTTTAAGGTACTCAGAACGGGAAATCTAACACTTTCGTAAGGGAACCCTGAAGATTTTTTGGGTACCGGTGAGCTAGGCTGACCGTAGCGCTATTGCGCTCGGGAGAATCACCATGAAGAAGTCCAAGCTGACTGTTGCCGCGCTCGTTCTTGTTTCCGTTTCCACATTAAGCCCTTTGGCTTTTGCCGCTCCGAGCAGTACGAATCCCGACCCTCAACATGTCATGGGGTGCATCCCCCGTCCGCAGGCGATTCTTGCCGGTATTTATATCGCTATTACTCAGTTCTTCGCTTTTTAAACCGCGTAGGAGAGAATAGCGCCATGGACGCTTGACAGGTCCGAGGTTCGGCCATGAAAGTGTCTTTTGTCGCAGCGCTATTGTGGACGGCGAGCTTCGCGCTTGAAGCCGCCCTCCTCTTTGTGTTGTTCTACCGACAAAGACGCCGTGCGGTTCCATGGTTCACGGTTTGGATTTCGTTTCAGATGATCTCCAGCCTTACCTGTTTTGCAATGCTCCATCTAGGCACGAGAGAGCTTTACCGGGACGTTTACTGGTCCTGTGCTTTTATTGAATTTGCTTTGCAGATTGCGGTCATTCTTGAGATTGCAGCCTCTGTTCTGCGGCGCAGCGGCCGCTGGGTGGACGGGGCGCGCACTCGTTTTGCCGTAGGCGCGACGGTAGCGTCAACGGCGGCCCTGGCAATGGCCTGGTTCATGACGCCCGCGACGGAAACAGCGCTTGATGCCTGGGACGCGCGGGTGAGCCTGTTTACAACCCTGTTTGTCTGCCTTCTGTTTACCTCGATCATGGCGGCTTCCCAGCAGCTTGGTCTCGCCTGGCGCAGCCATGTCATGCGAGAGGGCTACGGCATGATGATTTGGGTTTTAGTGGCTTTCATCACGGATACCCTGCACGCCTACTGGCGCACCGCGGAAAGCTTTACCGCGCTGGAGCAAGGCTTCATGGTGTTCTTTCTTGGGTCACTTTCGTACTGGATTATTGCATTTTGGCTGCCGGAAAAAGTTACGGAAGTCCCCTCTTCGGATATGCTGGAGCGGATGAAAGCGCTGGGTCTGCCGATACACACCGTAGAACGTGAGCTATCGCGGACCGACGAGGTGGTCCGAAGATGATCGTGCCGATACTGCTGCTTTTCCTGTTTACTGCCGTTGCCGCCTACCAGCTTCACTTCATGGATCGGCGGCGAAAGCCCGCGAGAGCCTGGCAGGAGATTCTCCTCAAGTTCGAGCCGGTGAATATGGAAGGGCTGCAGCTGATCGCGGACGACTACCTCCACCCGAGCAGCAATCAATTGCAGATTGAGCCTCCTGTCATGATGGAGATGGTGGGCGGCGATGAGGGTTTGAAGCGCCTGCTCCGCAATGCGGGATTGATGCTAGAGCTGGCGGTTCTGGCCGAGCAGTGGAACCGGGTGGAAGGAATTATCGTGGCGGAAATGCTTCGCCGGGATGCTGTGCGTATCCGCAGGGCGGCAAGACAGATCCGGTGGGACACACTGTGGAGCAACGCGAGTGTGCGCGGGGCGTTCCAGCTTCAGGAAGCGATTTCCTCCTACTGCCTGATGCGCGCCCGGCTTTTGGGCCTTTACGCAAACGCGCACATTGCGCTTGTGCCTCATCTTGAAGCAGCCATGTAGGTGCGCGGCTCGCGGCGCAAGGCAGGGCGCGTAAAGGGTAGCCCTTGTTCTGTTTGCTTACGCCCGGACAGCAACGGCGCATGCCGGCGGGCGAGGCTATCCAAGGCGCATCCGCAGGGATATGCCGAAAACGCATGCAATGCTTTGAAAGCGGCGAAAACTAGATGCTTCAAGCGCATGCAGGCGTTTCGAGCATCAGCATGTCGGCATGCGCCGACACAGGACCGTCAGGGTGCAGCGCTCTGCATGCATAGGCAGAGGTGCCGCCGTCGTTACTACCGTAAAAACCTAAGCCTTGACAAGAATGACCGAAGTGCTTATCTAATGCTTCCCACGGCCTCCACCGGGTTCTGGAATGGAATCGCTTCCACTTCTACCCCGGCCGGAAGACGCAAGAACACGGAGCAGAACGGCCTCCGGCACGCGGCAGCTTCCAGGGGCTCTCAGCCCAGGACTGCGGCGCAAGCCGGTCGCCGCCGTACTGTTCCATTTTGGGGATCACTATGCACGCATTCCGTTCGGGACCATCGCCGCGCCTTCTTTTTGCGCTGCCCGTTATTTTTACGTCGGCCATGTCGGCGCATGCGCAGTTTTCGGGTGCGGTCCAGGGCACCGTTACCGATCCCTCGGGAGCCGCTGTTGCCGGCGCGGGCGTGACGCTTACCGATACCGGTACCCGGCAGGAGCGTGCCGCCAAAACAGACCGCTCCGGCAATTACCGCTTTGTCAGCCTGCCGCCGGCTGCTTACACCCTTACCGTCGAGGGCCCCGGCTTTGAGAAGAATCTCACCCCGTTCACCCTCCAAACGCAGGAAAACCGAGCGGTGCCGATCCAGCTGCGGCTCGCCTCCACCTCGTCCAACGTCGAGGTTTCCACGCAGGCACCTACCCTCAACACGGCGGAAACGCGCCAGCAGCTTACGCTCGACAACCAAACGCTGCGCGACCTGCCGCTGGCCGGCAATAATGTTTTCACCTTGATGGATCTTGCTCCCGGCGTGACCGGCACCAACGGACGCACCGACAACTACAACACGGAATACTTTTCCGGGGTAAGCGCCAACGGCCGCAGCGCCTACGGCAATACCTTCAGCCTGGATGGAGTCAGCACCAATAGCAACATCACCAACGGCACCACCAACGTGCTCATCAATCCCGATGCCGTGCAGGAGATCAGCGTCCAAACGGATACTTTTACCGCCGACCAGGGCCGGGGCACCTCCATCCAGACGGCGCTTACGACCAAGTCCGGCAGCAACCAGTTCCACGGCACGGGCAACTACTTCTTCACGAACCAGGACCTGCTGGCCAAGCAAAGCCTGCCGTCCGTAACCAAGTACGCACCGTTCGCCTACCAGGACTATCCCGGCACC
>CAXTSG010000139.1:0-3328 GCA_964246825.1 uncultured Acidobacteriaceae bacterium
GCGCCGGTGCTTGCCCTGGATGCGGGCGGCGTGGTGCGGTTGATGAACCCGGCAGCCGCGCGGCTGCTGGGCCGGCCGGGCTCGCCGGCAGCGCTCGGCATGCACGCGGCGGCGCTCGGCGTGGAACACCTGCTCCAGGCCGAGGACGAGCACGTCGTCTCAGTCGGCACCGGGGCCGCCGCGGTGCAGTGGGTGCTGCGGCGCAGCCGCTTTCGCGAGCACGGCGTGCCGCATGAGCTGCTGCTGCTGACCGATGTGAGCCAGGCGCTGCGGGAAGAAGAGCGGGCGGCGTGGAAGCGGCTGATCCGCGTGCTCGGGCATGAAATCAACAATTCGCTGACCCCGATCAAGTCCATCGCCGGCTCGCTGCGGCAGGCTCTGGGGAAGGGCGATGCGGACTTTGACCGGCCGCTTGCCGTCATCGAGGAGCGCGCCGACTCCTTGCACCGCTTTCTGCTGGCCTACCGCCAGTTGGCGCAGCTGGCCCCGCCGCGCCGGGAGCGGTTCGCCCTCGGGCCGCTGCTGCAACAGCTGGCGGCTTTGGAACTGCGCGTACCCGTCGAGGTGGTTTCCGGGCCGGAAACATCGCTGTACGCCGACAAGGACCAAATATCCCAGGCCGTCATCAACCTGCTGCGCAATGCGGCGGAAGCCGCCCTGGAAAACCCGGACCGGCCGCCTCGGGTTGTTGTGCTGTGGGAAGCGCGGGAAGACAGCCTCGTGCTGCGCGTTCGGGATTCCGGCCTTGGCGTCCTGAATCCGGCAAACCTGTTTGTGCCCTTTTACACTACGAAGCCGGGAGGCACCGGCATCGGCCTTGCCCTGGTGAAGCAGATCGCGGAAGCCCACGGTGGCAGCGCGGCTTTACGCAACTCCGCGGAAGGCAGCGCGGAAGCTCAGTTCTCTCTTCCGCCTGGAATTGAAAGTTTGGCTGCTGATGAGGCAGCAGCCGTGTTGTCCTATGCACCATTTACCAGCGAAGACGAAACGGTAACAAATCATACCGATTTATCCTAAGTCAAAAGCGATTTCATCTATCCCGGGGGATGAGGTTGCCGCGCGCTCCGCTATCTCAGCTCATAGGTGTGGAGGATATCGAGCTTGCTGCCGCCGTTTCGTATCAGGTTCGCTTCAAACTCCGGCTTGACACAAAAGGAGCAGGCGAGGCTGGTCCCGTCTGTCAGGTCGATCTGCATTTCTATCCCGTCGTCGTTGCCTTTATACACGCGAATCCTTTGAATCGTTTTGCCGCATATTTCCGGACATTCCACATATTCTTGCAGCATAAGTACAGTTCTCCATTTCTCAAGATATTTCAAAGCACTTGCGCGGCTGAAACCATCTCCTGCGTCTTCGCGTCCACTTAGGATGTAAGTGAAAAGGTAGCTCGACCATGGGCGATTCTTAGAGCATCGCCGCTCCGTCCGCTTGCCGCGACGGCTCTGCGTGGACTATGTCAAGCTTTCCACTCAGCAATGCCTGTCCGGTCGACTGCGACAATGGAGATAGCTTACACCGACTATGGCTTGCATCCATTGCAAACGAGCATAGCAGACCGGTTCCCGAAAAGGTTGAGCTGCTTCGGCGTGAAAGATTTCGACCGCACATCTTAGTCGCCGCAAGCGTCATGGAAAGGTGGAAAGGCAATTGTTTCAGAATGGAGGCGCGCTGAAAAAGCGCGATGCGCGGCGCGCCTTCTCTCAGGCAGGCGCTTTCACCCACATCTCCGTCCAATTATGAAAGCCGGGTTACACAAGACAAGGAAACCACGGCAGGGAGTCGGCTGTTTGCTCCGAACGCCGGGCTTCACTGTAGCTCTCCCGATCTTGCAAGAAGCCGCGGGCTCCGGTACGGCAGGCGACCGTCCCTGCGTGAAATGCCTGAAATCTCCGGCCCTTCAGCGCCGCGCTAGGAAGCGGACATTGCCCCATGCAAGGGTGGGTCGGATACAGGCTTCAGCCTGCCTACCACCCCGCCCGCATTGTTTTTCCCTGCCAATTGCGAAACGAAAAACTCCCGCGGGTCTCCGCCTTTGCACCTCGGATCATTGGACTTGCCTAGAATGGAAGACAGGAAGCTGAGAAAAGCTCCTTCTTTCGAGGTGGGGTGCAGGCGGTCTCTGTACAACGCGCAGAAGATAGCGGATTCCAGAGCCCACCCGGGTAAAACTTCCACCAAATCTCCCTTGCTTACGTATTCGCGTGCGAGCCAAACCGGCAGCACTGTAACCCCGGCCGAAGCCAGCGCAAGATGGCTCAATGTTACGGGATCCGTAAGGCAGACGCGTCCTTCCGGATGGATGGAGACGCGTTCGCCGGACTGGGACAGCTGCCATGAGGACCTGGTATCGCCGGGTGCAATGCCCAGGCAGCTGTGTTTTTCCAGGTCCAGCGGGTGCGTCGGCACGGGCCGCTTCCCGAGATACTCGGGGGTTGCAAACAAGCCTTGACGAATCAGCGGAAACATTTTGAAAAGGTAGCGTGAGTCGGTAGGCGCGCCGACATTCAGGAAGATGTCGTTGGAAGTTTTGGGAGACTGCATTTGGTCAGAGAAGGTATACAGATCTACGGTGATCTGCGGGTAGGCATGCAAGAAACTCGGCAGGATGTGGGCAAGCACACTTTGACTAAAGGCCACCGGAGCCGCGACATGGAGGGTCCCGATCGGCTCGGTGTGCTTGGTCAGCAGGACATCCACGGCGGACTGGTGGGCTTCCAGCGCATGGAGGCAGGCATCCAGATAATCCTGCCCGAGGGCGGTCAGCTGCAGGCTGGCTCCGCCGCGGCGAACCAGTACGACGTGCGCCGTTTCCTCGATGCGCTTTAACGCGCGGCTGATGGTGAATAAAGGCATGCCCAGCTGCTGCGCTGCTTCGGTAAGGGTTTGCGCGGAGCCGATGGCGACGAAGATGCGCATGTCCTCGGGACGGAGGACAAGACGCACTTTGCGGGATTTATTTTCTTTCACGCTGGACCTGCCTGGAGAAAATGAGCAGCAGAGTAAAACTTTGATGAATCGTTTCGGGTTGAAACTTCGCTTGAGTCGGCGTCGGGTTGGGAACACCGTTGTCTCTGACTCGAGAGCGGCGCTCAGCAAGCATGTGGGACAAAGGCGGACGAACAGCTCAATGTCCAGGGCACAAAGAGGTCGTTTCTGAGCGTCAGTGTACACAGCAAAATGTGCCCTTGCAAACATAATGATGGTACCCGCGCGTCCTCCCTGCCGCTGCCGGATTATTGACATTCACAACTTCTTGCGACGGCTGTTGGGACAAATCGCCGGAGCAGCCCAGCCGCAGCCTGATCTGCCGGTTCCAGGGGTTTGCAGC
>CAXTSG010000139.1:3338-7352 GCA_964246825.1 uncultured Acidobacteriaceae bacterium
CTTTTTCATCCCGCGTATTGAATATCAAGATTGCGTCGAGGCCTGTATTGAAAGCCGTTTCGGTCCCGCAGGCATGAGGAAGTGCATCGGCCTGCTTTTCTTTTCTTGTTCCGATGGTCGGGACAGGTATTGGCTCGGGTGACTCGTGCCGGGGTGTCTTTTGTTCTTCTTTTATCTCTCATACCTCTCTCGTTCTCATGCATGGAGGCAATGCCGCCGCAGAAGCGAACTCAGCTTGCACGCGAGGCAATTTGTACTTCAATCTCTTATTTCAAGGTAAGTAAAGGCTTACATTAAGCATCGATTTAACAGCTTCCATTGCAGCATGAGAAAAATCGCCGCATATGCTGACCTGGACTGCAAATCAGAGTTGCAGGCGGAACCGTCAAGTTACACAACAATCTGGTGCATGCTGATGTCAGCACCGTGAAGAAGCCGCTCGGCATAGGCACAAAGGCGTATGTACCGGACGATCCGGCGGTGACACTCGATTTTTCTAGGGGCTTTATGTTGAAAGATCACGCCGACCTCCTGGTGGTAGAAGACGATCCGCAGCTTCGGCTGCTGATGCATACGCTCCTTACGCAGTCGGGGTATGCCGTGCGGTCTGCCCGCGATGGGATAGCGGCACTGGCGGAGATAGCGAAAGCGGTGCCGGACATGGTGTTGTCAGACCTGTATATGCCCGGCATGTCAGGTTTTGAGTTCCTGTCGGAGGTCCGGAGAACCCTGCCGCATATTCCGTTAATTGCCATGAGCAGCGCATTTTCCGGGACGGCTGTGCCCCCCGGGGTGGTGGCCGATGCTTTTTACGAAAAGGCAAGCTCGGTGCACACCCTTTTAGCGCTGCTGGAAAGCCGGCGTCCCATTGCGGCTTGAAGCGCGCAGGACCGGAAGAGCCACTCCTGGTTGCAGCGCGTGCAAGCAGGGTGCGATGTAAGCTGAGGGCCTTGTTTGTTCCCAATCCGGAGCCTCGTTTGCCGAGGCGCGGCAGTGAGTCGGAGATGAAAAGCCGGAAGTACGCAGACACAAGCCGCAGTTGCCGATTCGGAGGATCCGCTTACGGAAGGAGCGTCCGTCAGCGCTGTCGCAAAGACGAGCAGGCAGATGCCCGGAACAGGAATCGACGGAACATGAACGGCAAACATGCATGGACGGCCGGCGCGGCTGTCGGAGACCTCCGGTCGCCCGGAGAAAGGCGCGCCTGCTGCTACAACGGCGTGAAAACCCGGCCGCCGCGCGCGCGGCGCTCCCGACGCGTATCCGCCGCGGCCCTGCTTGCGCTCCTGCTGGGAACCCGCTCCTGGGCGCAGTCCACCGCGCCTCCCAAACAGATAGGAAGCGGAGTGGAGACGCCCCTTCCGCAAATCCCCGACGCAGCCGTCACAGGCATATATACCCTTCCGCAGCTGATCGACAGAGGGGAGCGCGCCAACCCGCAAACCCGGATCGCCTGGGAGCGCAGGCAGCAGGCCGCGGATCAAACAGTCATCGCGCGCAGCCCCTTGTTTCCGACGATCTCCTTAACGACCGTGGCCTTGCGCGGCGATCTGCTTTTCGGACTTCCTCCCAATCTGTCGTCCGAAGGCGTCGTTAAAATCAACAGCACTATCGTGACGCCGGCTGTAAAGCTGGCCTGGACGCCGATCGACTTCGGGGCAAACCTGGCAAGCTACCGCGCCGCGAAAGACACGCAAGCCGCGACAAGCGAGCAGGCCACGGCGACGGAGCAGCAGGTGGCGCTGGCGATCTCACAGGATTACTACGCGCTGGTCGCCGCCAAGGAGGCCCGGCAGTCCGCGGATTCAAATTACGCCGCGCTCAAAGTAGAGAAGGCTTCCACTGATTTGGCCTACGCGCACGGCCTTGTCTCCGTGATCAAGCGAGACCAGGTAACGGCGCAGGCACTGTCGGCCTACAGCAGCCTTGTAACCGCGAAAGCCAACCTGCAGCAGGCCAGGATTGCCCTTGCCGCCGAGGTCAACCTCCAGGCGAACGAGGCTTTGGACGTGCCCCCGCTTGGAGACGAAATCAACGCCCGCTGGGTGGATTCTTCCGTTGACGATCTGGTAAAAACCGCCGCCCGGGAGCGCCCGGAGCTGCTGGAAGCGCTCCATCGCATCGAGGCCGCGCGGCAGGAGCAGAAGAGCGCCCATGCCGCTCTTTTCCCGACGGTTTCCATCACCGCTGAAGAGCAGTACACGCACAGCACCAGCTCCAACCCGGCAACCAACAGCGCCGCGGCGGCCGCCAGCTCGCCGAACGTGGACGGCAACACCTACGTCGTCGCCGCCAATCTGAACTGGGACATCTTTACCGCGGGCGCCAAGCGCGCGCGCGTGCGCGACGCGGCATCGCAGCTTCGCCAGTCGGAGCTTGAGCTTCGGCAGTTGACCCTGGATGTACAGCAGCAGGTTTGGCAAAGCTACACCGACGTGGAAGCGGCCCTGGTGGAGCAGCAGGCCGCCGAAGCCGCGCTCGCAGCCGCGCGCGAGTACTTTGACTCCGCAAGCATCGCGGCCGCCCACGGGCTCGGCAATGAAGTGCCGCTTACCTCGGCGCAGGCCGCGCTGGCCCAGGCGCAGAGCGCGTACCTGAGCGCGCGCACCCACACCCTACAGCTTGCCGCCAAGCTCGCTTACAGCACCGGGCAGCTGCTCTCCTTCGGGCCCATAGTTCCCCGCGCCCCCGGAGCAAAGCCGTGAGGCCCGTGCAGGCGTGCTTCGCCGCGCTCGGCTTGGCAGCGGGCGGCATGCTTGCCGGCTGCGGCGGGTCGCATGTCGTGGATATTCTGGGGTCCTACTTTCCCTTCTGGCTGCTGTGCATGATCCTGGGGGTCGCGGCCGCCTTTGCGGCGCGCATGCTCTTTCTCCGCTTCAAGATTGAGCCCCACGTAGGACCGCTGCCGCTGATTTACATGGGCGTGGTGATTGCGGTCTCCTGCCTTGCCTGGCTGCTGATTTCGTAAAGGAGAAGGGCCGTGGATGAAGATCAATATATTGATAAGTTGGCCGGCGGCCGGGAGAAAGACTCCGCGGAAAAGCGCCGCCGCCTTTTCGGCCGCGTGACCGGAATCTCCATCGTGGCGGCCGCCGTGGTGCTGGCCTGCCTGGTGTTTCTACGCATGACCTACAACCCTCGAACACAGGACGGCAGCCTGGGCGCGCACTATATCGGCATGGCGCCGGAGGTGGACGGGCGCATCATCTCGCTGAACGTGGCTGACAATGCCTGCGTTCATACCGGGCAGCTGTTGGCGGAGATTGATCCTCGGCCGTATCAGTACTCGCTGGAGTCCGCACTGAGCAACCAGGCCAAGCTGGAAGAGGACATCGCGCAGGAGGAAAGATCGATCCGGGCCGCTCGGGACCAGGTGTTTGCGAGCAAGGGTACGGTGGAAAACAGCCGCCTGAATGTTTTGAAAGGCAACGACGGCATACGCGAAGCCGCCGATCAACTCACCGAGGCGCATGCCGCCCTTGCCACCGCGCAGGCCAATCTTGCGGTGGCCAGCCTCAACCTTGAAAGAAATACGCCGCTTGCCGAGCGAAACTATCTTTCCAAGCAGGATTATGACGAGCTGCGTGCAACTCAGAACGATGCCGCGGAGTCGGTTCGCAGCGCCGAAGCCCAGGTGCGCGCGAGCGAAGCGAACCAGAGCAGCGCCGCCGACACCGAGGCCCAGGACGCGGTAAGCGTCACGCAGTCCGTGGAAGAACTGCACCGGTCGCAAAATGAAATCCCCCTGCTCGGTACCCTGCTCGCGCAGCGGCCCGCGTACCGGGCTGCCGTGGATCAGGCCCGGCTGAACCTGGGCTGGACCAAGGTGTACGCGCCCTTCAGCGGCTGCGTCACGAGCATGAACATAGCGCGCGGGGAGTATGCCAAGCCCGGCTCGGCCATGTTTACCTTGATCGACGAGGACTCCTGGTATGTCAGAGCCGATTATGGAGAGCAGCAGCTTCGATACATTACTCTCGCCTGAGGGGCAGACTTACTGGAGATGTGAGCCGC
>CAXTSG010000139.1:7362-7733 GCA_964246825.1 uncultured Acidobacteriaceae bacterium
GGCCGATGTTGTTCTCATGACCGACCCGCACCATACCGTCTCCGGCATCGTGGAAAGCATCAGCACCGCCGTTACCTCGTCCGACAGCTCCTCGGTGGGAGGGGTTCCCGGTACGCCGGGCAACCTGCCCGTGGTGGAACGGTCTCTCGACTGGGTTCGCCTGGCCGCCCGCTACCCCGTGCGCATCCACATCCATCCTCGGGACCCGCGTCTGCTGCTTATTGGAGCAACGGCCGAGGTCGCCGTACACGGCAACTGACGGCTTAAAGGGCTTTGGAGGACGACCGTGGCAGAAACAGCGATGAAGCTCGGTCCGCTCCCGGCAGCGCACTCGCGCCTCCATGCGCTTTGGAGCTTCTTTCAGAAAGAGT
>CAXTSG010000140.1:0-5402 GCA_964246825.1 uncultured Acidobacteriaceae bacterium
TTGGAGGAGCTTGGGAACGGTGTAAAGCCCGTTCGCGAAATCGAAGTTGATGAGCGAGCCTTTGTTGTCCTTCAGCTCGTACACAACGGGCGGCTCCTCGAACTTGCCCTGGATGTAGGTGAACTTCCCGTCGTCCCAGATTTGCCGGACGCCCAGTGCCCCGGCCTTCTTCCGGTCCCACGAGTAATCGAAGTTGAGGCTGCTCGGGTATGTGCTCTGGTACTTTTCCCGTGCGTCGGCGGCGGTCTTGCGGTCGGCCTCAGCCGCGGCCTGCGCATCGGCAACCTGCTTCTCCAGCCGGTCTTCCTTCTCTTTCGCTTCTGCAGCAGGCACAAACACCGGCGCATCCGTCATCTTCTGCTGCGCGTCCTTATCGGCCGGCACAAGGAACACGGTCGAATCGAAGCCTCCGGCCTGGTCCGCCGAGACCTCACGCAGCTCCAGCGTGTACTCATTGCCGTGGTCGGAGATGATGTGGACGTTGGTGCTGCTTTTCGCAGCCGCGGCCTTGGGCTTGACGCTGATGAAGCGGCTGGCCACATGGCCCGCATTGAAAATCCAGTCGTCCGTGTTGCCGCCGAACACGGTCGCGACCTTCTCCTCCGCGGGCAGCTCCAGCAGCGTCGATTCATTCAGGATGGTGCGGATGACGGGCGGCGCGGCGGTAGTGCTCACCTGGACAGTGCGCGGGGCTTTCTGCTGGGCATAGAGCACGGAAGCCGCGAGCACGGCACTTGCGGCAAAGAGGCGAGAGCGTTTCATGGTGTGGTCTCCCTGTATGTGTTTCCTGAGTGGAGCGACTGCAATACAGCGTGTCGCAATGTGAACAGTCAAGCGTCTTCCCCGGCAGCGAAGCGCGTGATGCCTTCTTCCAGGCCCCATCGCGCGATGAGGCGTCCGCGCCGCGCCCGGTCCTTCGGCTTGGTCGAGAACACGGCATAGCTGCGCGGGTCGAGGTTGAGCGTCACGACTTTGGTGATCCCGTCGCGGCGCATGAGCAGCGCTTCCCTCTTGCCCAGGCTCTCGAAGAGGTTCAACTGCTGCGAGGTCATCTTGAACAGCTCGCCGTAGAACTTTCGGTTAAAGGTCGCATCGGGCAGCAGCAGGAAGGAGGAGCACGAGTTCACGATGCTGTCGGCGTTCTCGCCGAGGTCGTTGGCAGACTGGCCTACCAACGTGACGCCGCCGAGGTTCTTGCGGCTCTGCTTGATGCTCGCGAGCGCCCTTCAAGCAACTGCTTGTTCTTGAGGTTCGAGAAGACCTCCTCGATGACGACATGCTTCGGGACGCCGAGGTTCGCGGGGTCGTACACCACGTCGTCGATGCGCCGCAGTAGCCAGATCATTAGCGGCTCGATCAGGTCTGGATAGTCCTTCGCCGCGCCCGCGAAATCCCAGCACTGGATGCGCGACAGGCTCAGCGAGTCCTCGACGTTATCGAAGATCGCGTTGTAAACGCCCGCCCCGACCCACTTCGACAAATACCGGACCAAGTGTTTCGGCAGTAGCAGGTTTTGCAGCCTGCGAATGTCACGGCGCAACACGTACATATCCTGCACCGCGGTAAACACGGTGTCCTCATCCTCGGGCGATAGCGCGGCCCCGCCGTTCGTCAGCAGCAGCTTGACGAAATTGAACAGGAACTTGAGGTTCTTTTCAGTCGGCTCCAGGGCGAACGGGTTCACCCGCGGTCCGTCCAGGCCGATGCGGTCCACCCGGCCGCCGTACAGCTCCACCATGCTCTCGTAGCTGTTGCCGACGTCGAAGATGTAGGTGAACCCGCCGTACTTGCGCTCCAGGCCGAGCATCTGGTTCGTGTGGACGCTTTTGCCGGTGCCGGTCGGCCCGAGGATGAGCTGCACCCGGACGCCGTTTACGTACACGTCCTGGAAGTAAGGGGTGCCCTGCCGCGTTTCCAGCACGTTCAGGTACTCGCCCGACAGGTCATCCGACCGGACATGCCCGATGTTGGGCGCAAACACCGGTGAAAGCCGCGCATGGTGGTCCTCCCCGAGCCAGAGCGGGAAAACGTTGTAGCGCTGGTTGCATGGGAACATGGCGTAGAAAGCCGACAGGTTGCCGACCGTCTCCTCAATCACGGTCGCCTGCACGTCCACAAACGTCCGGTGGACCACCGGCGTGTTCTCGCGCAGCTCCTCCGCGCTGCGGGCCGAAAGCAGCAGCGTTGCCGTGTACTTTCCCTGCGCCTTCTTGTTGAGTTCCTTGATGACGAGGCCGAGGTCGTCCACGCCTTCGGACGCAGCTTTCGCCCCCGCACCCTGATCGAGCGCATTGAAGTTCCTGCCCGCCATGACGCGCTGGAAGATGCCGACCTTCCAGAAGTCCAGCCACTTCTCCTGTGCGCCGATCTCTTTGCGCACGGTCGCGGTCGATTGCGGCCTCCAGGTCGTGCAAAGTACGCTGTCGCAGGTCAGCTCCGCAATGCCGCTGTAGAGGCAAGGCTGCGAGGCGGCGGGCGTGGAGGTAAGCGAGAACATCTGGACGTGGCGCTTCCCGACCCGGAGATGGTCCTGCTCCCAGCTCACGGCGCTCTGCACGATCTGCCGGTCTACACCCTGGTCGGAAACGAGCCGGGTATGCCCGGCCCACTCTTCGAGGTTGAACAGCTCGGCGAAGAAGCGGAACGCCTGCTCCTTGCCGACAAGCCGCAGGCCGATGGCGTCACCGAGCTGTGCTTCGAGGTTGGTCGCCGCCTTCTGAAGCTGCATCATCAGCCGCGCGTTCTCTTCGGCCTGCTCCTTCGGCTTGGCCGCGAACGGGTTCGCCAACTCCGGCTCGAATACGAGGCACCAGTGCAGGTCGATACGGCGGAAGTTGGCCGTCCGCGCGAGAAACTGAAGCCGGGCATCCACGAACGACTGCGTGGCAGGATCGGCGTACTTCTTCTCCCGCGGAATCTCGAAGCCGGAAGTGACGCGCATGTACTCGTAGAGCGAGGAGCTTTCCGGCAGCCCGCGCGTTCCGCCCTCGACCGCGCGGACGCGCCCTTCCAGCTCCGCGTCGGTCAGCCCTTCTTCATCCACACCGGCGAGCGTGAACAGGCAGCCGTAGCCGCGCGTCTTGGTCGCAAAGACGGTTTCGTTCACGAAACGGGCGACGGGCACGATGCGGTTCGCGGCTCCGGCCTGGGCGAACCATGGATTTGCTTTTGCGGCGTTAGCGTCGGCGCGGGTCATAGTAGCTCTTCTGCGTGAAGCTGAGGCCCCACAGTTGGAACATCTTCGGGTGCTTGCGCACGATCAGCCAACAGGCGGCGGTGACCGCGAGAAAGAATATGAGGGCAAGGAAAAAGAACCGAAGCAGGAGAACCAGCAGCGATGCAATGACAATGCCCATCCAGACCGGCAGGCTCAGGCCGAGCTTCTGCCGTGGTTTGTTGAGGGCCTGATTGATCGGCTGCGGTTCTCCCCGCTTGGTCGCTTGCATGTTAGGAAAGCACCCCCATGACGAGGGGCGCGTGGGTGACGATGAGCGAAACAGTCTGCCCGGTGAGCGAGCTGACCCACTGCGGCGCGAAGCCGATGACGATTCCGGCGAACAGGCCCCCGCCGATGGCCATGAAGCCTCCGGCGATGTTGCGGCCCATGAACTGGAACACGCCGAAGACGATGCCCATGACGACGGCGAGCGCTCCTCCGAGCAGGCAGCTCTTTTCGACCGTGCCCATGGCCGTCGTCACGCCGCTCAGATCAACGGTGCCCTGGGCATGGGCGGCGATGGGTGAAAGAGCAGCAGCGAGAGCGAACGGTATGACATGCTTGGCGGCTGACACCATGCGCTGCCAGGTGATGGTCTTCGCGGCCAAGGTCGCGAGGCGGGCGTTGATTCTTTTGTTCAAGTGCTGCTCCTTGGTTCTTGAGTAAGCGGTTGAGGTAATGCGCTCGTCAATCGAGCCTTTCTGTACTGGAAGTTTTCTGTGTTCACTTGCTGTCGGGACAACTTCATAAAAAACGGTTGCATCCTTAACACCACACCCGAAAATTAGAAGTCCTGTTTTGAAACGTGCATGTCCTTAAGCACTTTGGCGCATATGCTCTGGACACTGCTCGGATTTCCATTCTTGCCTATTTAGAATCCGCTCGGTATTTACATACCTCCCTTCAGGTATTTACATACCTGCATCTAGGTATGTAAATACCACGCTCGGGAAAACTCTAGCAAGCGGACACGGAAAGTTTTTTCGATGGAGTCGCGTGGGAGGGGTTCTTCACGCACAGCTGATCGTTCAGAACTGTTTCGATCAATTAAGCTGGGAGGGCTTGTTCTGGGCGGGAACTACGCTAGGCTACAACGAAGGAAGGACGCCTACGATTCGTCTTCGCTGGATTGATCGTCTTCGTATGCGAGCACTGCGCTATTGAGCAGAACAGTCATGGTGCTGCGCCGCTTTTCAGCGATGCTCTTCAACTTCTTATGCAGGGCTGCGGGTAGCTTGACTGTTGTAGTTGCAAGGTCTCTGAGATCGTCGCCCAATTCGATGAGTGGTATGTTCCGGAGGTCGGCCGTCTTCAGAATCAGGATGACCAGGCTTAGAAGCTCGCCGCGGCGGTAGATGCGGTTCCGCAATTTCGCATCCGCTTCAGCTTTCAGCCTCGCCTTGAAAACGACGGTCTTATCGGTCATTCTGGTTCATCGCTCTCATGCAAGCTGCTCGAACATAGCTACGCCTAATGCAATGTACCCGATACTTCCGGGCGAAAGCGAGGCTTCTATATGGAATCAACCAGTACCGGGTAGATGCCGCTGTGGTTGTTTTTATACAGCATTAGCAGCCTTTCCCGCATGAATTGATAGGAAACGGCTGCTTCAGTTGCATAAGCGAGCAATCTTTTCCTTCCGTACCCAGACCAACCGGCTACGCTGATATTAAAAACTGCACGTCGTAAAACCTGTGCGTCATGGCGCATCCGTTCTGCGATGGCTGCACCTTCTTCATTGTTCCAGCGTTGGGCGTACGATGCCAGCGCGATAAGGATCTTTGCGTTCTCGGTCATTCTGTCTAGGCCCTCAGCCCCTCCAAGCATGTCCCACACCTCCTCGTTGGTGCGAGAACTCATGTTCGTCGGGTGTAGGTACTCTTCGGCCAAGGTGCGAATGGCCTCCTTCGGTACCGGCTGCAACTCTCTAGCAAGCTGCCCCCAGGAAGGCAACGATATTTTCCGGGATCGGGCAACCGCGTGCCGCAGCCAGACAACAGTGAAGAGTGCAACAATGCAGAGGATCGGCATAGAAATCATGAGCGGTTTCGTCCTTCCTGTTTTACGATTTCCAGATCACGTTGCACTTGCTTATGAAGCGTGGACAGGTACTGCATCATGTCATCTGAAATGGGTTCGGGGGGGGGGGGGGGGGGGGGGGGCGCCGCCGAGGGGCGGAACCATC
>CAXTSG010000140.1:5412-7693 GCA_964246825.1 uncultured Acidobacteriaceae bacterium
GAATTGGTTTATTACGGGTGCACGGGACCTTCATAATGTAATCTTAATTGGGTGCGCGCGCCGGTGCGGGCAGCGCGAAAGTGATGGACCAGAAAACTGTTGTTGCGACGTAGGCAGCGCTTCGTAGGATGCCAAGTTCCCTCGAATAACTCTGCCAAGTTGTTCCGTAGCGGATCACGTCCACCACCAGCGCAATCGTCGCCCAAAAGGTAAGCCCCTCGCCGAGTGTCATGACGTGATTTCGCCATTGCAGCCCCAATTTATTTGCCGCTGTGACCATTGCAAGGTAAACCTCGCATGTCAGTAAAGAAGTGAATAGAGAGGAGCGTGTTGACCAGAGCTGGAGCCCACTTCTTCCTGACGGACTCATTGCAGTTGCTAGCCCCCCGGCTACGATTGCTCCTACCGCTGACCACAGAATGAAGCCTTTCCGGGCATCTGCAACCCATGTGCCTGTCGGTCTGAGAACATCGTGCGCAATCTCGATTATGACTGCGATTTGCCCGATGTAGTCTCCCACCGCGAAGCTCCAATATGCGAGGAAGTAGGCATGTGAGCTGCCGCCCTTTCCTGTCAAGAACAGGGCTATTGTTTCGATCACCTGATACAGGGTCCAGCAGGTAAAGATCGGGAAAGATCGTACGCGCCTCTTTAAGAGGAGAACGGCTAGAAGTCCCAGGTTGCCGATGAATCCTGAAGCCCATAGCACGTTCTCCAATATCGTGAAGTTCATATTTCCTGCAGTTGTTAGCTTCTACTCCATTCCCAGGAAGTGAAGCATCATTTGGATAACGGCCGGTATGCTCATTGTTGTGGTGCTGCGATTTTTCGGTTCTGGATTGCTCCCTGCCGGGGCACTTGCGAGAGCAGACAGGCTCAGGTTGAGGATTAAGACTCCGAGCGCGAGGGACCGCTTACAAGCATTCATGGGCATGGCCTCTTAGAGCGCAGTTGCGCTGCGAGAAGACTATGCCCGTGCTTCCATCTTCTCCTTCTCTTTTCCGCCTCCATGAACCCGGTACCATGGTAATCTGTTACGCCCTGTTTGCGCGTCCGTTGATAATTTTTATCGGTGACTCTGTTGAGGCATTAGCCTCTAAGCTCTGAATCGCCGTGCCTGCTGCTGCGCTCGGTACTCCATAGCTGACTTCACTGCCCGATTTGCCGTGTCAAGCGCATATTTGCGCCCGTTCTCCTTGGCCTTTGCGGACTCCTGCATGAGTTTTTCCGCAGTAGCTTCAACCCCGTAGCCCCAACTAATTGCTATTTTGCAGAATGTGAAGTCGGCGCTGCTGTCGCGTATCTGTCCCGGCCGGCTCCCACTCTTCGGTGCCCTGGCAAGGCATTGCGTGTAGCTCGGCCATCTCTGCGGCGCGCTTCTTCCTGTATCGCATGCTTGGTGGTCCAGTCGATCGGCAACCTGTTCCGGGGCCAGCAGTCCAGATGCTTCAAGTGCCGCGACCGTCACAATAAGGCCGCGTCTAGTACCAGCCATTCGCACAATAGGGTACTCTGGACCGTACTTCGTCTTGTAATTGAGACTGCCCGCAATCCGTGTAGCCCCTGACGCGCTCGGGTCTGCTTCCGCTCCTTTGCGAAGTCGTGACACCAAGCCCATCCCAGCATCCTTTACTGCAACCCATGCTTGGTAGTTGCCGGGGCTGGTTTCCAGAATCAGGAATGATACCGATGACACACGCTTCGCTTTGGCGTAGTCCAGGTCGTCGAGCTGGATGCAGCTCGCCCCGTCCACCCGTGGCCGCACGATCACGTTGTTTTGTCGCCGCTCTGCGGAGGCAATCAGATACCGCATGGACTGCTTGACCTCGACCAGCGCGCGAGCTTTCCGGTAGCCGCGCTTCTCTCCGTCAAGGCTGATGTGGGTTATATCGAAGTGCGTAGCGCCGATGCTGGCAAATATATCCAGCATAGTTTCGGCCTGGCTCTGCCGAGAAGCGATGGCGGGGGGCGGGGTTGTCGTTGGTGAACCTCGATACCCCCCACCCGTGGCTTCTTGCTTTTGTTTTTTCATTCTTCTTCTTGGATCTTTGTACTACTTCTGTTCTCTTCTGTCAGGGCTAAAAGAAGGTTATACATAGGGATAGAAGGATAGAGCGTGCAAAAGGCGTTGCAAGTTCTTCTAAACAAATGACATATCCAATATGATCCGCCACCTAGAACTACTGCTTCGTTTGACCCGCCACCTAGACCTACCGCATTATAAGCATCAACCCACACAAAAAAACCCCCACCGACACCAACCACTCCAGCTAGTTGAAGC
>CAXTSG010000141.1:0-7675 GCA_964246825.1 uncultured Acidobacteriaceae bacterium
TAGGATGCGGCCTTGAAGGCACCTACCCTGCTTTACTTCGGCTCAAAGGACGAGCACATTCCCTTGACCGATGTGGAACAGATCAAGGCCGCGCACCCCGAGGTACCGGTGTTTGTCTACGAGGGCGCCGACCACGGCTTTAACTGCGACGAGCGGGGGAGCTACAACCCTGCCGCGGCGGCCGAAGCCTGGGGCAGGACCACTGCGTTCCTGTCAGAGCACTTAGGAAAGCGCCTCGACACCGCGACGCCGGCCGGCCTGTAAGGAGAGGGAACGGCAGCAACTTTCGCGTCCTTGCTGTGGAGCGGCGCATCTAGAGTGCGAAAGCGGCCGGGTTGGCGCTTTGCGGAGAGCAGATGGCAGGGGAGTACGACGCAAACTGGCGGCCCAAGGCGAATCCATGGCTGATCGCCGCTACGGTGGCGCTGGCGGCTTTCATGGAGGTGCTGGATACCTCCATTGCAAACGTGGCACTGCCGTACATTGCCGGCGGTCTGGGCGCGAGCAACGATGAAAGCACCTGGGTACTGACTTCGTACCTGGTGTCTAATGCGATTGTGCTACCGATGGGCGGCTGGGCTTCCAGCGTCCTCGGCCGCAAGCGCTTCTTTATGAGCTGCATCGTGGTTTTCACGTTGTCGTCGTTTTTGTGCGGCATCGCCCCTTCCCTGGTAATGCTTCTCCTGTTTCGGGTGATTCAGGGCGCGGGCGGCGGAGGACTGCAGCCCATGGCGCAGGCCATCATGGCCGACTCCTTTGAGCCTTCCAAACGAGGTCTCGCCTTTGCGCTCTACGGCCTGGTTGCCGTGCTTGCCCCTTCCATTGGCCCTACCATCGGCGGCTACCTGACCGACAGCTACAGCTGGCGCTGGATCTTCTACATCAACATTCCGGTCGGCATCCTGGCCTTCATTCTGACCTCCCGATTAGTGGAAGAACCGCCTTGGGCCAAGTCGGACTTGAAGAATTTCTTCCGCATCGACTATATCGGTGTCGCGCTCCTGGTCCTTTCCATGGGGGCGCTTCAGATCATGCTCGATAAAGGCGAGGAGAAGGACTGGTTCGGCTCCCACTTCGTCCAGTTTTTCGGGACCGTTTTCATCATCACCTTCGTCGCGCTGATCATCTGGCAATGGTGGGGCGCAAAGTCGCCCTTGATGGAGTTGAAGCTTTTCAAAAGCCGCAACTTCGCCACCTGCTGCTTCCTGATGCTGCTGACAGGCGGCCTGCTGAATGCAACCACGGTGCTGCAGCCCCAATATCTCCAGGCGCAGCTCGGCTACACGGCCTTCATCGCCGGGCTTTCACTTTCGGGCGGCGGCATTGTGCTGGTACTCGTGATGCCGCTGGCCGGGCAGGCAGTCTCGCGGTTTCCGGCGCGGAACATCATTGCCTTCGGCTTTACCTGCCTGGCCATCGCTTACTGGCTCACAGCCACCAAGCTGAACCTGGGGATGTCTTTCTCAACAGCTTCCTGGCTGCGCGTCTGGCAGATCGGCTCCATTCCGTTTGTCTTT
Organism: uncultured Acidobacteriaceae bacterium; assembly: GCA_964246825.1. GTDB lineage: Bacteria > Acidobacteriota > Terriglobia > Terriglobales > Acidobacteriaceae > EB88. The sequence continues at coordinate 1,518 of CAXTSG010000141.1, forward strand.
ATCGCCCTGACAACGGCCGTCTACTTCGGCATGGCGCGCGAAAAGTCGAACCAGGTGGCGGGTTTGATCAACTTCGTGCGCAATATCGGCGGTTCGATTCTGATCGCCTTGACCAATGCCGAGGTCACGCAGCGCGGGCAGTTCCACCAGAACCAGCTGCTCAAGTATGTCGTGCCTTCCAGCGGCAACTACCAACAGCAGCAGAGCCGGTACATGGGCGCGTTCACCGGGCAGATGGGCGCGGCAAACGCGCAGCAGATGGCCAATGGGCAAATCCTGAACAATCTTCAGTCGCAGTCCACCACGCTGGCCTACGTGGATGTGTTCTGGCTCCTGTTTGCAGCGTCCCTGATCATGGTGGGGCTCACCTTTCTGCTGCAAAAGAACAATCCTAAAGCCGGCAAACGAGAACCGGTGGCGGCGCATTGACCCTGAGTATGACCGCTCACACGACCCTCTTTTATAACAGAATGAGCATTATCGGACACGATGCAGGTCGGTACTCACTTGTGCGTCGGCTACAAAAACAGCTTCCCGCGGCCGCGGCCCGGTGCCAGTGTGAGTGCTGCCGACGGCTTTGCACCGGCATCCCACCCCGGTAACCTTCCTGTTGCTTGCGGGAAAATTAAAGAGCCGCGCATACCTGCCGATAACACATCGGAAGCGATCGCTCGCGCGACATACTGATGACGCGTCGAATCTCAATGCGTGAAGCTTGTAGGAGTGATTGTATGAATTGGATGCCGGCCTTGAGGCGCGCCCGTCTCACCCTGCTGAACCGTAGCAAGCCGATGGAAAGCTGCATGATCTGCGGCTGCGCGGCGGAACCTTATGAATACGTCTGCGATGCAGAGGTATGCCAGCTACAAGCTCTCGACGGCCAGGCCATGCTGGCAAACGCACCCGTGGAACCCCCTGCCGCTTTGCGGCGTATACGCTTTACCGCGGCGGCTGAGGAGCGCGGCAGCATCTACGGAGATTATGGTGCTTGTGTTTAGCTGTACATCCATGTTGTAGCAAGCAGCCCCAAATCCTGCTTCTTTCGTGCTCCATCTGATTCATTTTTAGTAACCGGTCTTCGTTTTCAGTAACCTGTTCCCTTTTAGGTTGTAGACTTTCGGTCACTGCATCCAGCTATCCTTGCTGTTACGTTCCTTAAACATGACGCGCGGGCAGCACCGGAAAGTACTGTTCCCGACGGTAAGTGGATTGCTGCAACTGAGTGGTGCTTCACGTTCATGAGGCATCCGGGAAGCAGGGATTGCTGCACCGACTCTGGACTTAAATCAAAGAAGTCATGGAGGCCGACCTGGGATGCTCCTTTGGAGGCGTATTGAAGTACACACTGATTTTGAAAGCCGTGGAGAGTGAAATCCGCCGACTCAGGCAGATTCTTCAGCTTCTTCAACACTCAACCACGGACATCTTTGAGCCGGAGTCTACCCTGCCGAAGCAGTGTGCGGCAGAAGGCGCCTCCAAACTGAAGTGGCGGCCCCCGGCCGACGCGGCACATACAGCCAAACAATGGGCCGAGCGCTTCCAGCCCTGGGTAGCCTCTTCCAACCCAGCCGCCGAGAAGAACCGCAACGGCAGCTCGGAGCCTGAGGAGCAGCGCTAAAGCCATTTTCGTATACACAGAAATAGCAGGCGATCAGCAGAAGTCAATGCAGCTTTTCCGTCGAAGGACGGCCGAGAAGCCTGGGTCGCTAAGGCTATGCCCCAGGGGTCCATGGTAAAAATCGCCCATGGGTAGTGTTCCGAAGATGGTAAACAAAACATGGCCGGGCGTGACATGGATCGCGGTGGAGGCAAATGGCCTCACCTTTGAGGTGGCTGCTGCCGGACCGGAACATCCCGCAGCGCCTCCTCGACTGGCGCTGTGCCTCCACGGATTCCCCGAGCACGCCTACTCCTGGCGCTACCAGATACCGTTGTTGACGGAGCTGGGCTATGTTGTCTGGGCTCCTAACCTTCGCGGCTACGGCAACACGGATGCGCCGGGAAAGATGGCGGCCTACTTGCTCGATACCCTTCTGGCCGATGTCGTAGGCCTGATTGAGGCGTTTACCCGAACTCACGGAGGCGCCCAAGTGCTGCTGCTGGCGCATGACTGGGGCGGCATGCTGGCGTGGCTCGCGGCTATGCGTCATCCGGAACTGCTGGACCGGCTGATTGTGTGCAACATGCCGCACCCGGCCTGTTTTGCCCGTGAAGTACGCCGGCCGGAGCAGTTCTTCAAATCCTGGTACGTACTCTTCTTCCAGCTGCCGTGGCTGCCCGAGCGGCTGCTCGGCGCTGGCGGGGCCAGGGCAATCATGGAGATGTTCCGTGAAGCAGAGATCCCGGAAGAAGATCGCGAAGTATATCGTCGCAATGCGGACCGCCCGGGACGTTTGACCGCGATGATTCACTGGTACCGTGCTCTGCTACGCGGCGGCGGCTGGCGCAGCCTTCCGAGACCCGGGCAGTGGCCGACGATTCCGGTAAAAACGCTGCTGCTGTGGGGTGATGCCGACAAGGCACTTTCCACTCGAACGACAGAGGGCACCTCGGCCTTCGTTCCTCATCTGACACTTCAACTTTTGCCCGGCATCTCGCACTGGATACAGCAGGAAGCACATGCCGCTGTCAACGAGAAGATCCTAGCTTGGCTGTATGAAAGCTGAATGCACCGGATTTGCAGCATCTTCGCTTGATCTTCGCTTTAAGAACGCGTACTGTAACACTCATGGGCGAACAAAAAGAGAACTGCCTCTTCCCTATCCTGCAAAGCAACTCCCCTGCCCTCAGCGGCATGGCAAAACTGGCGGCAGAAGCAGAAGAGTCCGGCAGCGGCCACCTGGTGCACTTTCATGCGTTGCCGGTCCGCTCGGCCATGAATCGTTCCGTGTCGAAGCGAAAGCTCTCCTTTACCCGCACCATCAATCCCTATCGGGGCTGCGAGTTTGCCTGCCGGTACTGCTACGCTCGGTACACTCATGAGTTTCTCAACCAGGACCCTGCGGCATTTGAGCGCGAAATCTACGTCAAGCAGAACCTTGATTGGCTGCTGGAGCAGGAGCTGCGCGGCTTTGATCCGGCGCAGGAAATCGCCATCGGCACGGCGACCGATCCGTACCAGCCGATCGAGCGCAGCGCCAAGGTGACGCAGGGCGTTCTGGAAGTTCTCGCGCGGCAGCGTGGATTGCGTGTTGGAATTGTCACTAAGTCGACCCTGATTGAACGCGATCTTCCTCTATTGCAAGCGATTGCAGCCCGGAACAGCCTTACGGTGCGGATTACAGTTACTACGACCGATGCCGGGCTGGCGCGCAAGCTTGAACCGCGGGCACCGCGGCCGGACCTGCGCTTTCGCACGGTCGAGCGGCTGCGCGCCGGCGGCATCACAACAGGCGTTCTCTGCTCTCCCCTGCTGCCCGGTATCACGGACAACGGCCCCGCTCTGAACCTTGTTGCCAAGCAGGCGGCTGCTTCGGGAGCGAGCTTTTTTTCCGCCGAACCGCTGTTTCTAAAAGGCTGTGCGCGTACAACTTTTCTTCGTTTTATCGCCGAAGAGTTTCCGAAGCTGTCTGCCGGTTATGCCGAGCGCTATCGCGAGGACGCCTTTGTCAGCCAGGCTTATGCAGACCGCATCCGCACCCTTGTGGGAGTAACCGCCAAGCGCCACGGCCTTGTCCATCGCACGATGGACAATTTTTCAGTCCAGGATGCGGCGATCTTGACTGAGATCCCGAAGAAGCCGCCGATGCAGGCTACGCTCTGGCCTGAGACGGCTCCATGCATGGCGTAGCTAACGCGTGATCAGAACCTCGTAAAGATTGTCCTTGGCCAGGAAAAACCGAGTGTTGCTGAAGGACGCGAACAGCTTTTCAATGTTGCGGTTGGTGTATACCCGGCGCACGGGGAACTTCTCGGTTTCCTGCATCTCGACCGAGTCGCTGTCGGTCAGGTGGTAGCGGTAGTATTCCGTGTTCGGGCCGGTCAGCTTGGTATGGAAGATGGCCAGCAGCTTGCCGCCGGGCCGCATGGCGCGGTGCAGTTCGTTGATCAGCGGCTGAACCAAGGCTTCCGGAATGTAGTCCAACGCCGTCCATAGGAGAACCACATCAAACTCACGGCCGCCGAAATCCATATTCTGCGCGAAAAAGGTGTCAAGGTTAAAGCCGGGCTTGTCGCCGAGCTCAACCGGAGGCAGCTCCCAGGCACCTTTCAGGGCCTCGGTCGCAAGATCCGCCATCCAGATGCCATGACCCGACTCCGTGAGATAAGTGACATTTGCCGGCGAAGTCGGCCCGATATCCAGTACCCGCAGGTTCGGCTCCGCCGCCAGATGCTTACGCAATGCCGCCCAGGCACTGGAATGGCGGGGCACGCGGGGTCCGGAAAGCAGCGTCGGGCTCTTCCCTTTTGCATCGTCACGCCTGGAAAACAAACCACGGAGCACGGCAGCCTCACCCTTACAGAAGTACATTCCGGGCAGTCAAAGGCTGCCCGGAGAAATTACCGCGCGAGCACCGGTACCGGTGCTGCCTGCGTATTGGTGGCAGCAGTCGCGGTGCTCTGCACCAGGTCTACCTTGCCGGAGAACGAAGCATTTTCTTCAATCGAAAGACGGGAAGCCTGAAGGTCGCCCATCAGGGTAGCCCCCGAACGCAGCTCAACCCGCCCGGAAGCGGTAATGTTGCCGTGCAGCTGGCCGAGAATGATCACATCGCGCGCCGAAACATCGGCATGCACCTTGGCCTGCGCTCCGATTGTGAGGCGGCTTTCGGAAAGAGTGATGGTTCCCTCCACAAAGCCTTCCACCAGCAGATCCTCACTGCCCCGTACTTCTCCGCGCACCTGCACGCTTTTGCCGATGCTCGCGCTTACATTTTCCACAACCGCCATCGCTTCTCCCTGGGTGTACGGCGCTTCGGCCGGCACACCTTCACTCTATAGGGAGCGCCGAGGTGGGGCAACCGGTGCGGCGCGTTATGGATAGAAGCGGCAAGACCCGCATGCTTGCGCCGAAGCCGGGAGGTGTAGTCATCTGTGAAAGGTGACAATGATGAATAGAAAATCGACACACAGCCGCGGCTCGCTTCGGCAAACCGCGCTGCTGCTGATAGTGCTTGCCTCACCGCTGGTCCGCGGCGCGGAGCCGAGCGCTCCCGAAGCGCCGGATCCGGTAAAGCTGGTGCGGGCAGCCTCCTTCAACGACCTGCGGCCGTCGGAAAAGGGGCACCCCTACCGGTATCGCGTGGAAACGCTGGATGACGGCAAGCAGACGGTAAAAGAGGTAGTGGAAACCCGCGACGGGGATATGTCCCGGCTTCTAGAGGAGGCAGGCAAGCCGCTGAACGCCGATGCCGCTCAAAAAGAGCGCGCGCGCCTGGAAAAGCTGCGCGACAACCCGGAAGAGCAGGCGCGGCGGCACCGGAAAAGCCAGGCTGACAGCGCCCGCGGCGATGAAATGGTCAGGCTGCTGCCGGATGCTTTCCGATACACCTACATCGGCATGGCACCGGGCCCCAGCGGGCCCTGCTACCGGCTTCGCTTTGAGCCGAATCCCGCCTTTCAGCCGCCGGACCGCGAGGCCGAAGTCTACCACGGCATGGCCGGTGAGCTTTGGATCGACCAGGGGCAGCAGCGCATCGCCAAGCTGGACGCGCACCTAATTTCAGACGTGGATTTTGGATGGGGCGTGGTGGGACGGCTTTTCCAGGGAGGCACCATCCTGGTGGAAGAAAAGGATGTCGGCGATCACCACTGGGAAGTGACGCAGCAAAATCTCCACCTGTCCGGCAAAATCCTGCTGGTCAAAGCGCTGCACATTGAATCGAAGGAAAGCTCGAGCGACTTTCACCCGATTGCCGATGAAGGCTACCAGGCAGCTATCGCCTATCTGCTTGGTTTGCCCGGCAAGTAGAAGCACGGGCGCAGCCATGCGGCATGGCAAAATCGCCGAAGTCGCCGCCGCCGTCGCTGAAGTCATCCCCATAGCCGCCCGTATCGGAACCTGAGTCGAAAGGCCCCTGCGGCTGCTCGTTCGGGCCGGCATCGTATCCGCCGCCCCCTCCGCCGGGGGCATCGCCGTAGTAGTTGTTCACAATCTCCTCGCGCGGAGCACCGCCTCCAAAGCCGCCCCCGGCGGAGGGGGCGGCGGATACGATGCC
>CAXTSG010000142.1:0-7575 GCA_964246825.1 uncultured Acidobacteriaceae bacterium
GATAAGGCTCCTGGCCGGAACGGAAATTGCCGCGGCGGAAAGCAGCTACGGCCGGGAGGCCGCGCTGGTGCGGACGCTGCTGCCCGGGATGGACGGGCGCGCGCGCGAAAATGTCCGCATCGTGGAGGAAGCCTACCGCTCGGGCGGGGCCGATCTGCTGCGGCTGCTCGATGCGGAACGGGTGCTGATCGATACCCGCCTGCTGGCGCTGGGGACCTGGAGCGAGTATCAGAAAGCTGCTGCGGCGCTTGCGCTTGCGTATGGGGAGCAGCTGTGAAGCATCTTGGGAGAAGCGCCGTGCCGCGGAGTAAGGAGAAGGACCTGCCGTTCTCGCTTGTTGAGCGGGAAAAGCAGGTCCTTCGCTGCGCTCAGGATGACGCTTGTTTTGTTAAGTTCGGACGGTTCACCCGCTTGTTCAAAGGTGCTTCTTTGCAGTGGATGTTTCTGCTTGGGCTGCTGCTGTGCTTGGGGGCGGCGGGCTGCTCGGCAAGCTCGCAGGCGGGCGGCAGCGACAAGCCCGCGGCGAACGGCGACACGGGCGCGAGCAGCGGGGGCGCGGGCAAGTCAAAAGCCGGCGGAGAAGCGAAAAATACGGTCGAGGTGACGCCCGAGGAGCAGCGGAACGGCGGCATCCGCACCGAGGCAGTGGAGCCGCGGCAGATGCCGCGGACGCTGCTGGTGCCGGGGCAGGTCGCCATGGACGAGCAGCGGACGGCGCATGTTTCCACCTACGCGGACGGGCGCGTGGTGGATGTGCTGAGGATGACGGGCGACCGGGTGGAGCGGGGCACGGTGCTGGCGCATCTCCATAGCCACTCCGTGCATGAGACGGTGGGAGCGCTCGCGCAGGATTTTGCGAACGCGGCGCGGGCGCGGGCGGCGGTAAGCTACGCCGAAGCGAAGCGGGACCGGTACCGGCACCTGTATGCCATCCAGGCGGCCTCGCTGGAGCAGCAGCAGACCAGCGAGCAGGAGCTGGTGCAGGCGCAAACAGACCTGGCGGACGCGGAGGCGGCGGTGCACATGGAGCGCGAGCACCTGGGCGACATTCTCCAGATTGAGCCGGAAAGCATCACGCCCGCGACCCTGGGCAGCTACGAAAACGTGCCGATCGAGTCGCCGATCGCGGGCACGGTGATTACGCGGACCGTGACGCCGGGCATGGTTTTGGAGCCGGGCAACGAAGCCTACATGGTATCGGACCTGCGAGAGGTGTGGATGACGGCAGCGGTCGCGGACGCGGACCTTGGGCATCTGCGCGTGGGGCAGCGTGTGACGGTGCGCTCGGATGCGTGGCCGGGCGAGGTGTTTCCGGGCACGGTGACGCTGATCGGCAGCGCGCTGGACCCGGCAACGCGCACGGTGCCGGTGCGGGCGACGCTCCCGAACCCGGCGGGGCGGCTGAAGGCGGGGATGTTTGTGACGGCGGCGATCGCGGAACGGGAAACGCGGCCGGCCCTCCTTGTGCCGGAAGGAGCAATCCAGGAAGTAAACGGGGTGCAGTCGGTGTTTGTGACGGCGGACGGGACGCACTTCGCGCCGAGGGCGCTCCAAACCGCGCCGCCGATCGCGGGTGAGGCCGAGGTGCTGAACGGGCTGCGGCCCGGGGAGCGCATTGCGACGGCGGGCGCGTTCCTCTTGAAGTCCGAGCTGCTGAAGAGCACGATCGGCGATGACTAGATGACGCGCCTGCTCGACTTTTTCCTGGCAAACCGGTGGCTGGTGCTCGGGGTGCTGGTGCTGCTCCCGGTCGCGGGTTTGCTCGTGATGACGCACCTGCCGATTGAGGCCTTCCCTGACCTGACGAACAACCAGGTAGTGGTGACGTGCGATGCGCCGGGAATGTCGCCGGTGGAAGTGGAGCAGCTGGTGACGTTTCCGCTGGAAACGACGATGCTGGGTATGCCGAAGCTGCAAACGGTGCGTTCGACCTCGAAGCTCGAGCTCTCGATGGTGACCCTGATCTTTGACGATTCGCTGGACCAGTATCGCGCGAGGCAGCTGGTGGCGGAGCGGCTGGGCGCGGCGCAGGGGCGTTTGCCGATGGGCCTGCAGCCGGTGATGGGGCCGATGTCGACCGCCTTCGGCGAGGTGTACCAGTACACCGTGCAGGCACCGGGCATGTCGTTGATGGACATCAAGACGCTGCACGACTGGACGATCCGCTACGCGCTGCTGACCGTGCCGGAGGTGAGCGAGATCAACTCCTGGGGCGGCGAAACCAAGCAGTACTCGGTGGTGGTGGACCCGGACGGACTGCGCCGGTACGGACTTGCGCTCCACGACGTGGTAACGGCGGTGGAAAGCAACAATGCCAACTTCGGCGGCTCCTACATTGAGCATGCGGAGCAGACCTATACGGTGCGCGGCATCGGGCGGGCGGAGTCGCTGGACGACCTTCGGCGGATCGTGGTGGCGACGCACGATGGGACGCCGGTGCTGCTCGGCTCGGTGGCGAGCCTTCAACTGCTGCCGGTGATCCGCCACGGGGCGGTGATGCACGACGGCGAAGGCCAGACCGTGTCGGGCATGGTGATCATCCTGAAGGGGGCGAACGGCAACAAGATCATCCACGAGGTGAAGGAAAAGATCGCCGGACTGCGGCTGCCGGGCGGGGCGCGGATCGTGCCGTTTTACGACCAGTCGGAGGTCATCGACGGAACCATCCACACGGTGAAGAAGAACCTGCTGGAGGCGGCCTTTCTGGTGATCGCCGTGCTGCTCTTGTTTCTGGGAAACTGGCGCGCGGCGCTGGTGGTCGCGGCGACGATTCCCTTGTCCCTGCTGTTTGCATTTCTGGGCATGGGCCTGTTCGGGATTTCGGCGAACCTGATGAGCCTAGGAGCGATCGACTTCGGCACGATCGTGGACGGCTCGGTGGTGATGGTGGAGAACTGCCTGCACCGTTTGGAGCGGGGCAACCGGGGCGTGCTCCAAACGGTGGGCGAGGCGGCGCGGGAGGTAGCGCGGCCGATCACCTTCGGCGTGCTGATTATCCTGGCGGTCTATCTGCCGGTGCTGACGCTGCAAGACCTGCCGGGGCGGATGTTCCGGCCGATGGCCGTCACGGTGATGTCGGCGCTGGTGGGCTCGCTCGTGCTGGCCTTGTTCGCGGTGCCGGCGGTGTGCTCCGTGGTGCTGCGCGGGCGACCCCGGCGGGCGGCCGAGGAAAGCGGATGGTTCGTGAGGCTGCGGGAGCGGTACGGGCGCTCGCTCGACTGGGCGGAAAAGCATCGCAAATGGGTGATCGCGGCGGCGGCGGTGCCGGTAGTGCTGGCCTTGGGGTCGCTGCCGTTTCTCGGGACCGAGTTTATGCCGACGCTGGACGAAGGCTCGATGGTAATTACGTCGAAAAAGCTGCCCGGGATTTCCCTGACGGAGTCGATCGCGGTGCAGAACCGGATTGAGCAGACCATTCGGTCGTTCCCGGAGGTGACCGGGGTGGTGTCGAAGATGGGGCGGCCGGACCTGGCGACGGAGGCGATGGGGGTGTATGAGACGGATGCGTACCTTTCGTTCGCGCCGCGGAACCAATGGCGCTGCTGCAAAACCAAGCAGGAGCTTTCGGACAAGCTGGAGGCGGCGCTCAACAAGATTCCGGGCGTGACGTATGAGTTTACGCAGCCGATGGAGATGCGGATCGACGAGACGATTACCGGGACGCGCGGGGACGCGGCGCTGAAGATTTTCGGGCCCGATTTGGACGTGCTGGAGCGGCTGGGCGACCAGGCGCTCGGGATTCTTTCGTCGGTCAAGGGCGCGTCGCAGCCGCAGGTGGAGCGGATCGCGGGTGCGGCAAACCTGGACATCCATGTGAACCGCGAAGAAGCGGCGCGCTACGGGCTGAATGTTTCAGACATTCAGGAAACGGTGGAGTCGCTTGTGGGGAGCAAGCAGGTTGGGGAGATGGTGGTCGGCGAGGAGCGCTTTCCGATCGCGGTGCGGCTGCCTTCGGCGGTGCGGAACGACCTGGACGCGATCTATGCGCTGCAACTGAAGACGCCGACCGGGGCGCTGGTGCGCTTGGACCAGGTGACCGATATCCGAAGGATGCCGGGGCCGATCCTGATCAACCGGGAAAACGCGCATCGGCGGGTGGTGATCTCGACCAATGTGGAAGGGCGCGACCTGGGCTCGTTCGTGAAGGAGGCGCAGCGGCAGATCGCGGCGAAGCTGCCCCTGCCGGCGGGGTACTCGACCGAGTGGGGCGGGCAGTATCAGAACGAGCAGGCCGCGGAGGCTCGGCTGGCATTGGTGCTGCCTTTGTCGCTGTTGATTATCTCCGGGCTGCTGTATGCGAGCTTCCAGAACCTGCGGCAAACCATGCTGATCCTCTTGATTGTGCCGCTGGCTCTAGTGGGCGGGGTGGCGGCCCTGTGGCTGCGCGGCATTCCCCTGAATCTTTCGGCGGCCATCGGCTTTATCGCGCTGTTCGGGGTGGCGGTGCTGAACGGGGTGGTGATGGTGTCGCACATCAACAACCTGCGCGCGGAAGGGCTCGGGACAGCGGAAGCGGTACGGCAGGGAGCATCGGACCGTTTGCGGCCGGTGTTGATTACGGCAACCGTGGCTTCGCTCGGGTTCATCCCCATGGCGCTGGCGACCTCGCGCGGGGCGGAGGTGCAGCGGCCGCTGGCGACGGTGGTCATCGGCGGGTTGATCACGGCGACGCTGTTGACGCTGTATGTGCTGCCGGTGCTGTATCCGCTTTTCAGCCGAGGGTTTTCTTCAGGGCCTGAAAACCATGATGAGCTTTTCGGTATGAAACCACACGAAGAGCTGCACGCCGAGTCTGTACGCTAGGCACCACAGTGCGGCGGGTTTCCGCAATCCTGATTTGCTCTTCTTGCAAATCCTGATTCGTCGTTTCCAAGGCGCTCGCTGCAATCCCTCGACTCGCTTCGCGAGGAAAGGCCGGCTACACTGCGCGTCCATCTGATCAACCCCAGCGACAATGCATTTGGAACGGCGGTGATTACACCGCGATGGCTGTTTGTGCTGGCGGCGGCGACGCCGAAAGAAGCCGGCGATCCGATCCTGGTAGACGAGTCGATCGAGCAGACCGACTTTGAAACGATCCGGTCGGGCGACATTGTCGGCATCAGCGTCCATACAGGCAATGCGCTGCGGGGCTACGCGGTAGGGCGCGAAGCGCACCGGCGCGGGGCCTGGGTGGTGTATGGAGGCATTCACGCGACTCTGTTTCCGGAAGAGGTGCTGGAGCTGGGCGCGGCGCATGCACTGGTGAAAGGCGACGGCGACGTGGCCTGGGGCCATGTGGTGCGGGACATTATGGCAGGCGGGCCGCGGCAGAAGATCTACGAGGGCGGCCGGATCGAGGGGCGCGAGTTCCTGGCGGGGCGCTGGGACCTGATGGACCCGAAGAAGTATATGTGGGCCTCGGTGCAGACGATTCGCGGCTGCCCGAAGCACTGCTCGTTTTGCAGCGTGTGGCGCACGGACGGGCAAAAGCCGCGGCAGCGGCGGTTCCAGTCGGTGATCGATGAGATTGTGGAGCTGCGGCGGGTGGGGTTCCGGTTCATCGCGCTGGCCGATGACAATTTCTACCCCGTAACCCTGACCGATCTGCGGCTGGCGCGGGAGCAGAAGAACGAGGCGCGGGTGGCGGAGCTGACGGCGATTCGTGAAGAGCGCTACCAACTGATGGAGGAGTTGGCGAAGCTGCCGAAGGACATGGTGTTCTTCACGCAGATCACGATGGAAGCGGCCGAGGACGGCGAGTACCTGGACGCGATGCGGAAGGCCAACATCAAGGGTGCGCTGGTCGGGGTGGAAGCGGTGACGCCGGAGGGCCTGAAAGCTGTGTTCAAGGATTGGAACTGCTCAGGCGATGAACTGGCAAAGCAGCTGCAAACCTTTCGCAAGCACGGGCTGCATGTGCTGGGATCGTTTATCTTCGGGCTGCCCACGGACAAGCCCGCGACCTTCGATGCGACGGTCGAGATGGCGCTCAAGTCCGGGGTGACGTTCGCACAGTTCGTGATGATGACGCCGTTTCCGGGCACGGTGGACTTCGGCCGCTGGGAAAAGGAGCAGGCGAAGGATCCGACGCTGGTGGACGGGGTGCCGCTCACGCGGTACTGGCTGATCCCGACCGCGACGCGGCCGAAGATGTTTACGCCGCACCCCTCGATGAGCGCGGATGAGATCAAGGATCGGACGCAGAGGGTGTGGGACCGGTTCTACAGCTGGCGCGCGGTGTGGGAGCGTTCGGCCTGTACGCCGAACCTGAAGGCGCGCGTGGCGTTCATGTTCCTGTCGAAGCTGTACCGGCAGATGTATGCGGGGACGGGGATTTCGACCGACAGCGCGCGGAGAAAGAAGTCCAAGCAGACGGCGCGGTGGATGGCGCGGCAGACGAAGCGGCTGTTTACGGCCAAGCCGATGCCGGAGTTGGAGTCGCCGCAGTGGGAAACGGCGTTTACGCCGGACCCGTCGCGGGTGTTTTTCCCGAATGAGAATCAGGATCGGGATAGTCCGTTTGTGGTGATGAAGCAAGGGTAGAGGAAGCAGGAAAGGCAAGGGTGGATGGTAGGAGCCGATTCTTTTTATTGCCATATTTTCTGGTTGTGCGGCTCTGAAGGTACCCACATCTCGGAATCGAGATGTGGGGCACCCGGTAAGAGATGACAGCCAGCACGGTCGGCAAGCTCCGAACCGCCGATTGACCTCATCCAACGATTTCGCCCGATGCTACATCAAGACCGCTAACAGGTGCGATCGGACGGAATACTTCAGTTCCTCTTTCGAGCGCAACAGCGCCTGGAGCTGCGCTGGGGCGACGTCTATCTCCGAACGGAACATCAGTTCGGCCCCATCTTCAAGTGAATCGTGGATGACGTCCATAGATGTCAGGCCTCGGAAGCGACAGGTCACGAGCTTCCCAGACGGATTGAAATATTCTGTGTCGCCAGCACGACCAAGCGTGAGCGCCCGTTCATAGGCTTTATTTGGGGAAGCTGCCCGTACAAGCGTGAGATTGCGCCAGATTAGATTGTGGGAGTCACCCGCAACCGTAAGCTCCTCCACGATCTTGGCGAGGTACCATTCAGCGTCTTGTGGCACAAATCCCATCGATAAACTCTGCTTTCTATCTACTTAACCCAAATCTCGGCCGCGCCGCCCTCGACCTGCTGCGCGTGGAAGATGCCGACGGTGTTGTTGCTCCAGACCGGCGGGCCCGTGGGGGCGAGGACGATGACGCCGCCTTCGCCGCCCTTGAGCGCGGGGAGCTCGGAGTGGATCATGCGGTCGGCGGCTTGCTGCGGGGTACGGCCCTGCTCGACCAGGGTGCAAACCTCGCGGGCTAGGGTGAGGCGGATAAAGTACTCGCCGACGCCGGTGCCGGAGACCGCGCAGGAGCGGTCGCTTGCGTAGGTGCCCGCGCCGATGATGGGCGAGTCGCCGACGCGGCCGGGGAGCTTCGCCTGCATGCCGCCGGGGGAGGGAGCCGCGGCGAGGTGGCCGCGGCTGTCGCGGGCGACCGCGCCGACGGTGCCGTAGCGGTGGGCGAAGATGTGCGGGGCCGGCTCGGATGAACTGGGCAGCGTAGCC
>CAXTSG010000143.1:0-7574 GCA_964246825.1 uncultured Acidobacteriaceae bacterium
ATGCTGCACACGCCCCTGCGGGCCCAGCAAACGCCGACCCCTGCCCCTGACCAGACCACCACCCCCGAGCAGGGCGGCCCCGGCGGCGATAACGGGTCCATCGCTATCCCGAAGAAGGAGCAGCCTGCCGCGCCCGCGCCGGCGCCGGCCGAACCCGTGGTCAAGAACCCGCCGGAACTTTCCAATTACTCGCTGCGCGTGGACGTGCCGCAGGTGAACGTGGATGTGGGCGTCATCCTTGAAAAGACGCACCAGTTCGTGCCGAATTTGCAGGAAGCGAATTTCCGCGTGTTTGAGGACGGCAAGCCGCAGCAGATCACGCACTTCGCGCGCATCCAGGCACCTATCACCGCGGTACTGCTGACCGAGTTTGCCGCGACTAACTATAACTTTATCTACGACATGCGCAATGCCGCGTATGCGTTTGCACAGCAGCTGAAGCCCGATGACTACATCGCGGTGATGACTTATGACATGCACACGGAAATCCTGACGGACTTCACGCAGAACAAGCAGATTGTCGGCCAGGCGCTGAACTCGCTTACCATCCCGACCTGGCGCGAGACAAACCTGTTTGACGCCCTGTATGAAACGCTGGACCGGCTGACCCGCGTGGAAGGCCGCAAGTATGTAGTGCTGGTCTCCTCGGGCCGCGACACCTTCTCCAAGATCACGCTCGACAAGGTGCTGCAAAAGATCAAGGCCACGCCGAATGTGACGATCTTCTCGGTCGGCACGGGAGGGTTTGCGCGGGTGATGTCGGAAGGCCGGGGCGGCATGGGCGGCTCGCGTGAGATTGACCTTCGCCACAATGACGGGCGGCGAAGCCTTCTTCCCGCGCTTCCAGGGCGAAATGCCCGATATCTTCCACGAGATCAATAACTCCATCCGCAACCAGTATGCGATCACTTACCGGCCTACCAATAGCAGGCAGGACGGTAGTTATCGCAAGATCGAGGTAGAGCTTGTGGATGAAGAGGGCAATCCGCTGCGCATGCAGGATGAAAAACACAAGCAGCTGAAGTATGACGTGATTGCCCGCGACGGCTACCGCGCGAAGCTGCCGGTGGAGTAAGTCGGCTTCCGGTTCAAGGCGGCTCCTCTATCCGGTTATCGCCCGCAGCGCCGGGTAGATGCGCCGGAAGCGTTTGTAGCCGCAGGTGTACTCCTCCACGGCTTCCGGCTCAGGCACGATTCGGTTTGCAACCCGGATGGCTACGGCGCAGGCTTCGTCGACCGTAGCCCAGCGGCCCGCGCCGACCCCGGCCAGCAGGGCCGCGCCGAACGCGCCGCCCTCTTCCGCCGCAAGAACATCGCAGGTGTAGCCGTACACAGCGGCCTGGATTGTTCGCCACAGCGGAGAGCGCGCGCCGCCGCCGCCCAGCCGGACGCCCCGGACCGGCACTTCCATTTCACTGAAGAGTGTAAACGTATCGCGCAGCGAGTAGGCCACGCCCTCCATAACCGCCCGGGCGAGGTGTGCGCGCGTGTGGTCGGCGGTAAGCCCGACGAAAGCCGCCGTGGCGTACGAGTCGAGGTGCGGGGTGCGCTCGCCGAGCAGGTACGGTGCCCACAGAAGGCCGCCGCTGCCCGCGGGCACCTGCGCCGCCGCCTCCGTCAGGTCGTCGTAGCGGCCGCCGGGTTGGAGCAGGTCGCGCAGCCAGCGCAGGCTCAGCCCCGCTGCCTGCGTCACGCCCATGACATGCCAGCGGCCCGGAACGGCATGGCAAAAGGTGTGGAGACGCCCGCCCTTGTCGAGCGAAGGCTTGGCCGTGGCCGCGAACACCACGCCCGAGGTGCCGATGGTGACGGAGACCGAACCGGGCTGGAGAATGCCCATGCCAACCGCGCCCGCGCCCTGGTCGCCCGCGCCCGCGACCACCGGCGTGCCCGCGCGCAGCCCGCAGGCGGCCGCGCCCTCCGGCGAGATGGCCGCGCACACTTCCGGCGACTCCCACAGCTTCGGCAGCCATTCTTCCCGCACCCCCGCTGCTCGGGCGACCTCTGAAGACCAACGCCGGTTCGCTACGTCGAGCAGCAGCGTGCCGGATGCCTCCTGCACGTCCATGGCATAGGTGCCGGTCAGGCGAAAGCGGACGTAGTCCTTGGGGCAAAGAACGTGGGCGAGGCGGGCGTAGATTTCCGGCTGGTGCTCGCGCACCCAGAGCAGCTTGGTCAGTGTGAAGTTGGGCAGCGCCGGGTTCGCCACCAGGTCGATCAGGTGTTCGCGGCCCAGCTCCTGATGAAGCCAAATGCACTGCGCATCCGTGCGTTGATCGCACCAGATGAGCGACGGCCGCAGCACCGCGCCGTCCTTGTCAAGCAGGACCGCCCCATGCATTTGGCCCGTAAGGCCGACGCCCGCAATGCGGGCTGCCGCGTCCGCGCCGGCCTTTGCCAGCACGGTGCGAATAGCGACCTGCGCCGCCCGCCACCAGTCTTCGGGGTCCTGCTCGGCCCAGCCCGGCCGTTCGGCCCGAAACGGCGCGTGTTCTTCGGCTGTCGAAGCAGCAAGCTGACCGCCCTCATCAACCAGAACAGCCCGAGTCCCGCCCGTGCCTACATCGATCCCTAGAAAGTAACTGTGCATTGCCGCTCCTTACTCGCCGGTCTCCACTGTACCCGAGCCGGGCGGCAGGTACACTGCCCGTATGAGCAGCATCAAGACACTCGGGAGCCGCGAGGTCTACCGCAATCGATGGATGCGCGTACGCGAAGACGAGATTGAGCGCTCAAACGGCGCGCGCGGCATCTACGGCGTGGTGGAAAAACATCCCTGCGCGGTCATCATCCCGCTTGCCGGCGATACCCTCTACCTGGTGCAGCAGTACCGCTACACCGTGGGTGAAGTATGCCTGGAGTTTCCCCAGGGCGGCTGGGAAGACCCGGACGTGGATGTGCGGGAGCTGGCCGCGGGCGAGCTGCGTGAGGAAACCGGGCTGTGCGCCGGATCGATGGTTTATCTCGGCCCCATGTGGGTGGCCTACGGCTTCTGCAACCAGCAGCAGCATGCGTTTTTGGCGACGGAACTTCATCAGGGCGAGACTGATTTTGATCCGGAGGAGCACGACCTTACGCTTCATCCGGTTTCCGTGGCCGAGTTTGAGCGGATGCTGCGGGCCGGGCGCGTCAAGGATTGTTGTACGCTGGCTGCTTGGGGTTTGTATAAGGTGTGGAAGGACGCACAAGGCTAATATCGAGAACGAGGGCTTTTTACCATGGCAGCAGGCTGGACCGCGGCACAGATTCCGACGCAAACAGGCAAACGCGCGATTGTGACCGGCGCAAATATCGGGCTTGGCTTTCAAACAGCGCGGGAGCTGGCCCGGGCCGGAGCGCGGGTCGTGCTGGCCTGCCGCTCGCCGGAGCGCGGGGAGTGCGCGGCCCAGCGCATCCGGGCAGAGCAGCCTAAGGCTTTGGTGTCCGTCGGCAAGCTCGACCTGTCTTCGCTTGCCTCCGTGCGTGAGTTTGCCGGGCAGGTACTTGCCTCCGGCGAGCCGCTTGACCTGCTGGTGCTGAATGCCGGCATCATGGCGCTGCCCAAGCGCGAGCAGAGCGCGGACGGCTTTGAGCTGCAGCTGGCTACCAACTACCTGGGGCACTTTGCCCTAGCCGGGCTGCTGCTGCCGTCGCTGCTGGCCGCGCCGAGCCCCCGGGTTGTGAGCCTTTCCAGCAACGCCCACAAGCGCGGGCAGCTTTATTTGGAGGATTTCCAGCAGGAGCGCGGCTACAAGCCTTTCAAAAGCTACTCGCAGACTAAGCTGGCCATGCTGGTATACGCGCGGGAGCTACAGCGGCACAGCCATCTCCATGGAGGGAAGCTGGTAAGCATTGCCGCCCATCCCGGACTTTCGGCTACCTCCATCGTGCGCGACCTGCCCGGGCCGGCCAAGCTGATCACGGCGACGGCCTTCAAGGTTTTGGGACAAAGCGATGCCGCCGGCGCCCTGCCGCAGCTCTACGCCGCAACCGCCCCGGAAGCCGTGCCGGGCGGCTACTATGGGCCGGATGGATTTCAGGAGTTCAAGGGAGCACCCGCGCCGGCGAAGGTGGCCTCGCAGGCCCAGGACGCCGCAGCCGGGGCGCGGTTGTGGAACGTCTCCGAAGAGCTGACCGGGGTTCCCTACGCGTGGCCGGCCTGAGCCATGGCTTGACGACCGCTGGACGCTTATCGGGATTTGATGTAAGGGCGTCTTGGGATATCGCCGGGTAAAAGGCTTAATCAGCGCTCCGGACGCGCCAGAAAGATGACCATAGCGACCCCGGCGGCAAGCACCCCTTCTTCGAGCTCTTCACTGGCCAGGTGCAGGCGGTTGAAGTCGCGGCGGTAGGGATTGTTGCTCGAAACGGCGTCAATGTCGCCTCCCGCCGCTGTCCGGTCCCGCTCCATGCGCGGCAGAATGCCCCATTGCGAAAATGCCGTGAGCAGGAGCATGGCGACCGTACATAGAACAGGCCCAAGCAGGGTTCTCCTGTAAGCATGCGCCGCGGCCGCTGCCAAGAGCAGCACAAGCAGCAGCATGCCGAGGACAAGACCTTCCCGGTGCAGGGCCAGAAGGCAGCCGCGCACCACGAACCCGGCCGTGTGCGGGTCCGGCAGTACCTTGAAGGCGATCGCCGCTATTACAGGGCAGAAAGCCACCGCGCCCACCCAAACGGAGAGGAGCAGGGAGACTAGGGAGCGGAGGAGGGTTGTCACGGAATATCTTCTTAAAGTACAGGCGTTTACCTTAAAGAAGCCGGAAAGTTTGATGACGTTCATAAAACGAGATCTGCCTATGAAAAAATGTAGAGTGTTCCTCGGTACTGATTCTTGCGATCAGAAAAGAAGTGAGCTGGTTGTTCAAGTCGTTCATAACCCATCACTTAGTGCTGGAACCTTTGGATCTAGACTACGGCATTAGGATTGCAAGATGGCGGTCATGAAGATTTGCCGCATCATTCATCTTTTTGCGCCGCAGCCGGTCCTGAGTGTCTCGGTCGCCCTCACCAGCATTGCCCTCAGCGCTACTTATGTACCTGCAATGAGGGCCCAGGTCAGCATCTCCTCCGGCACAATTCAAGGCACAATCACGGATAGTACGGGTGCTGTGGTGGCGAATGCCGCCGTAACTATTTCCGAGCCCGCAACTGGCACCACCAAAACGTTTACGACCAACGGTAGCGGTTTATACGCAGCCGGTTCCCTTGCGCCGGGAATTTATAAGGTTCACGTGGAAGCGCCGGGGTTTTCTTCTACTGATGAAACCGTCACGGTGCAGGTCGGTAACACCGCGACGACAAACATCAAGCTGAGCATCGGCAACTCTTCCACGGATGTACAGGTGCAAGCAAATGCTCTTTCAGTCGATACGACGCAGACTTCCGTGCAGGGGGTGCTGACGCAGGCCGAGATTCAGGCCCTGCCGGTTAACGGCCGCAACTTCCTTGATCTAGCACAGCTAGAACCCGGGGTACAAATCCAGGACGGCAGCAACTTTGATCCGACAAAGAACGGATTCTCCTCCATCTCTTTCGGTGGTCGGTACGGGCGTACGGCGCGCATTGATCTTGACGGACTGGACATCTCCGACGAGAACGTCGGCACCACGACCCAGAACATCTCCGAGGATGCCATTCAGGAGTTTCAAGTTGCGCAGTCCAATCTTGATATATCAAGCTCCATCACCTCATCCGGCTCAGTGAACATCGTGACCAAGTCGGGAACCAACGCCATCCATGGCGATGAATTCTACTTGTTCCGCGACAAGCGAGCAGGTGGGGCCAACTTCCCAGGCGGTGAGAACAACTACCTGCAACGCAATAATCTAGGCGGCTCGGTCGGAGGAGCCTTTGTTCCAGACAAATCCTTTTACTTCTTTTCCGGCGAGAACTTTCATCAGGCGCTGGACGCGCCAGTAAACTTAGCCGGTACGCCGCTTGCACCTATCAGCGCCGCCAATCCTTTCTTCAGCTCGCCCTTCAAGGAATTGGAGTTGCTGGGCAGGAGCGATTTTGTGCTTCTCCATGGCGCACGCTTTTTTGTGCGCGGCGGTTACGACCACAATACGGACGTAGCAACTAACGGTGGTGGTAGTAATTACTCGCCTTACTTGAATGAGAACAACACGCCAAATGCGGGAATCGGGCTCGACTTCCTGACGGGTAATATAAGCCATAGCTTCCGACTCGGCTACTTCAAGTTTGTCAATCACATCACGGATGCGACGCAGACTGGTGCTATTTATAATCCGCTACTTGCCCTTGGCACTAACGCCAATATCATTGTAGGCGGCACTACCTTTTCTTCTGGAACAAATACGCTAGCGCCACAAACCACAGTGCAGAGTAATCGCCAAATACGTTACGACGGCAGCTGGACTAAGGGCCCGCATACATTGCGCTACGGTCTTCAGTACACACATGTTGTAGGCGGTGGTTTTGCATCGTTTGTTGGCATTGCACCTCAGATTCAAACGGATGTTTCTTTCGCCAATGTAGCTGCAAACGGAACATTTGCGGGAGGATCTGCTAATCCTTTGAACTACCCGGTTGAGGTACCTACCGGAACTCAGGGTCAAGCAGTAGTTCTCGGCAATGGCCAAGGCTATGATACGGAAAGACAGTCCTTTGGTTTTCCGGGCGGCGGTTTGTTTGACAACCGCTTCAACGGCTACATCGGCGATGTATGGAAGGTACTGCCAAAGCTGACGGTCAACTACGGTGTTCGGTATGTACGTGACACAGGCCGATCAGATAGTGATTTGCCGGCTATTCCCTTGCTCGACCAAGTTTCGCCTGGACTAGGTAATTCAGTCCATCAGCCAAGCGCCAACTTTGGGCCGCAAGCCGGTGTTGCCTACGATTTAACAGGTAGGGGAACTACGGTCATTCGTGGTGGAGCAGGCATCTACTTCGAGAACAATGTATGGAATAACGTCTTTTTCGACCGGCCAGTGCGTTTGTCTCAGGGCCTGTTCTTCGGTGATGCCGGTGTATGTCCGAATCCGTCCATATCGGTACCTACCAGTGTCGTACCTAGTGGAGCTATCACAATGGTAGATGGTGTTTCCATCTCCAGCTTGTGCGGGCAGCCGATTGGCTCTGTAGCCAGACAATTCAATGATCTTGAAAAGGAGTACCAAGCCGACATCGTCGCTGCCGGCCCGCAGGGAAATAATAACTACATCGGTAACACGATGGCTGTAGGACCAAATTACAATGGTGACCAACTCTTCTACCCTGGTTATAAGAGTCCTGAATCCTATCAGTTTAATGTGGGTGTTCAGCAGGCAGTCGGTCATAATCTTGTGATTACGGCTGATTACCAGCGGAATGTAGGCCTGCATTTTTTACAAGGCATCGACTATAACCATGTCGGCGATATACGCAACTTCAATCTAGCAGCGGCCCAGACGGCAATTGCAACCACACTTGCCAACTGCAATGCAGCTAATTTGGATGCGGCCATTCAGAGCTGTTCAGGTCCGAACGGAGATCCTTCTGGCAAGCTAACTATTCAGACGCTCGCAGCTAATGGACTAGAGGCGGTCTCATAAATACCTCAGCAGGATTTTGAGGCAGCCGAGTTGGAC
>CAXTSG010000144.1:0-7562 GCA_964246825.1 uncultured Acidobacteriaceae bacterium
GCGATGGCCGGGAGGGGCGCTCCTCCCGGCACGGCTTTCGCTTGAACGATACGGCTCCTATCCGCGAATTGGTAGTGCTGACCGGCTTATCCGGCTCAGGCAAGGGTTCTGCCCTGAAGTCGTTCGAGGACCTCGGCTACTACTCGGTCGATAACCTGCCGATCGAGCTCCTGCCGCAGTTCGCGGAGCTGATCGCGACCTCGCCCGCTTCCCGCAAAGCCGCCATTGTGGTCGATGTACGCGAAGGCGATGCGCTGGAACACCTGCCCGCGACGCTGCTCAGCATGCGGAAAACCCTGCCGGTGACGGTGATTTTTCTGGAAGCAGCCCGGCCCGCGCTGCTGCGGCGCTACTCGGAAACCCGCCGCCCGCATCCCCTGGGAGCGGACAGCAGCGTGGAAGCTTCACTCGAAGCCGAGCGCATGCTGCTGGAGCCGGTGCGCAACGTCGCCGATGTGGTTCTGGAAACAACCAACTTCAACGTCCACGAGCTGCGCGCCTACCTCCATACGCGGTTCGGGGCGGAGGCCGGCAAGAGCCTGCTGATCTCGGTCACGAGCTTCGGCTACAAGAACGGTGTTCCGCTCGGGGCGGATCTCGTTTTTGACGTTCGCTTCCTGCCGAACCCGCACTTTGTTCCCGAGTTTCGGCCCCTGACAGGTCAGGATCGCGAAGTGGCCGAGTACGTCGGCAGCTTTCCGCAAACAGGGGAGTTCCTACAAAAAACACTCGACATGATGCTGTTTCTCCTGCCGCACTATACGCACGAAGGCAAGAGTTATCTCACGGTCTCGTTCGGCTGCACCGGGGGGCAGCACCGCTCGGTCATGATCGCCGAAGCGGTGGCGCGGCGGCTTGGGGCGGAAGGCTACCGGGTCAAGACGACTCATCGCGACATGCCGAGGTGAGCCGTCCGCCGCACTACACTGGGAAGGACGCGATGCCAGCCTTGCAGCCACGACCGCAGCGAGTCTCCCGGTGAAGCGGCTGCTTCGGCTGTTCGGCTACCTGCGCCGGTACGGGCTCCAGGCCGGCGCGGCTACGATGCTCATGGCGCTGGTCGGCCTGCTGGAAGCGTTTCGCGTTCTGCTCATCGGACCTATTTTCGACAATGTCCTGCATCCGGGCGTGGCCGCGCGCGGGGTACCGCTGCTTGCCAGCGTTAATACGCGCTTCGGCACACACTTCCGCCTCGACCTTCACATGCTGGTGCCGCACGGCTTCCACAATGAGTGGACCGTGGTCGGCTTTGCGCTGGTCGCCTCCACGCTGCTCAAAAGCGTGTGCGATTTCACCGGCACCTACCTGATCAACTACGCGGGCTTCGGCATGATGACCGACCTGCGCGACGACCTGTACGAAAGCATGCTGCGGCGCTCGGTGTCATTCTTCCAGCGGCACGCTACCGGTACGCTGCTTTCCACCCTGGTCAACGATATTGAGCGTGTGCAGTACGCTATGTCGTCGGTGCTGTCGGACTTTCTTCAGCAATTCTTTACGCTCGTTTTTACGCTTGCGGTGGTCATCACCCTGGGCGGCAAACTCGCCTGGCTGCTGCTGCTGTTTGTACCCGTGGTCGCGGCATCGGTGCGCCGCATCGGCCGCAATGTACGCACCACCACGCGCGGCGGGCAGGACAAGCTGGCGGAAATCCAGAACATTCTCCATGAAACCATTACCGGCAACCGCATCGTCAAGGCTTTCAACATGGAGCGCTGGGAGCTCCGGCGTTTTCGCGCCGCGGCGCAGCGCCTTCTGCGGGCCAATCTGCGTTCCGTGCGCGCGCAGGCCGTATCGTCGCCGCTCATGGACGCGATCGGCGCTATTGCCATCGCGCTGCTGCTGCTGGTAGGGCGCGGGCAAATCCAAAGCCGCGCCATGACGGAAGGGCAGTTCTTCACGTTTCTGGTTGCGCTCTTCAAGCTCTACGATCCAGTCCGAAAATTCGCGCTCTATTACAACAACTTCCAGCAGGCGCTCGGGGCTTCGAGCGAAATCTTCCGCTTTATGGATGACGGCGAAGACCTGGTCGAAAAGCCGCGTGCCGTGCAGCTCAAAGGCTTTCGCGATGCTATTTATTTGGAAAATGTCGGCTTCCGCTACTCCTCGGAAGAAGGCGAGAAACAGGTGCTTTCCGGCATTGACCTGACGGTGCGCCGGGGCGAGGTGCTGGCGCTGGTGGGGCCGAGCGGCGCGGGCAAATCCACCCTGGTCAACCTGATTCCGCGCTTCTTCGATGTGACCTCGGGCCGTATCCTGATCGACGGCCACGACCTGCGCGATGTCACCATGCGCTCCCTGCGCGAACAGATCGGCAAGGTTACCCAGGAGACCATTCTTTTCAACGACACGGTGCGCAACAATATCGCCTACGGCCGGCCCGACGTTTCCGCGGCCCGCGTGGAGGCTGCCGCGCGCGCGGCGCTGGCGCACGACTTCATCCGTCAGCTTCCCGAGGGCTACGACACGCCCATCGGCGAAAAAGGCTTTCGGCTTTCGGGCGGCGAGCGGCAGCGCATCGCCATCGCGCGGGCACTGCTCAAAAATGCGCCGATCCTGATTCTGGACGAGGCGACCTCGGCGCTGGACGCGGAAAGCGAGTCGCTGGTACAGCCGGCGCTCGGCAACCTGATGGAAGGCCGCACCGTGATCGTGATCGCGCACCGGCTTTCGACCGTGCGGCGCGCGACGCGCATCGGCGTCATGGAGCATGGCGAGCTTACCGCCGTGGGCACGCATGACGAGCTCCTTGCTAAATCGGCTACCTATCGTAGACTGCACGAACTGCAATTCCGAAGCATGCACGAAGAGGAGGTGCGCGCGTGAGCGCAGATCAAGAGCAGCCCACGGGGAAGCCGGAAGCCTTCACGCCCGTCGCTTCCATGACCGGCTACGCGCGCGTGGCGGCCCGCGGCAGGGAAGCGCCCGGGCTTACCCTGACGCTTAAAAGCATCAACCACCGCTTTCTCGATATCCAGCTGCGTTTGCCGGCCGGGGCTGAGGCGCTGGAAAGCTCCATCCGGGCGGACCTGAAAGAAGCGCTGGCGCGCGGTCATGTGGAGTGTACGCTCACGCTGGACCGCCCGCCGCGCCGGGAAAACAGCGAACGGCGCGCTTCCGCCACGCACTTTGACCTCCCGGCGCTGCGCAGCTACGTCGCCAACTTTCGCGCGGCCGCCCTGGAGCTTGGCTTGAACAGCGAGCCGGACCTGAACGCGGCGGCGCGGCTGCCGGGCATGCTGCTCCAGGCACCCGAATCGCGTGAAGAACCGGCAGGCGAGGAGCAGGCGCAGATGGAAGCGCTCCTGGCCCGGGAAACGCCGGCGCTGCTGGCCGAGGCGCTTGCGGCGCTCAAGGGGATGCGCGCCCGCGAGGGCGCTTCGCTGGCGGCCGTGCTGCGCGCCGGCCTCCTGCTGCTGCGCACCCTGGTGGATGAGGTAGGCTTGCTGCGAAGCACGGTACAGCAGGCCCACTTTCATCGATTGGCGGAGCGCCTGGACGCGATGGTGGGCCGGGCTTTCGACCGCGACCGCGTGCTGGCCGAAGCAGCACTGCTGGCCGAGCGCGGCGACGTGGAAGAAGAAGTAGCGCGCATGCACACGCACATTGAACATTTTCATGCGCTGCTCTCGGGCGGCGGCGAGGTCGGCAAGAAGCTGGACTTCCTCCTTCAGGAAATGAACCGCGAAGCGAACACGCTGCTTTCGAAAACCGCCGGCGTCACCGGAGGCAGCGCGCGCATTACCGAGTGCGGCCTTGCAATGAAGGCCGAGATTGAGAAACTGCGCGAGCAGGTGCAGAACCTGGAATAAGAAGGGAAGACGTGGCAGGCATTCTGTTCATCATTTCAGCGCCGTCGGGCTCCGGCAAATCCACTCTGGTGGCGCAGATCCGGTCGCTGGTGGCCGACCTGGAGTTTTCTGTTTCCTACACAACCCGCGCGCCGCGCGGCTCGGAGGAAAGCGGCCGCGAATATCACTTCATCTCCGCCGACGCGTTCCGGGGCATGATCGAGCGCGACGAGTTTCTGGAGTATGCCGATGTTTTCGGCAACTACTACGGTACAGCCCGCCGTTCGCTCCGGGAGGCAACCGCACACGGCAAGGATTTGCTGCTTGATATCGACGTCCAGGGTGCCGAGCAGGTGCGCGCCCGCATGCCGGAGGCGGTCAGCATTTTTGTGCTGCCGCCCAACCCCGAAACGCTGGAAGCACGCCTGCGCAATAGGAGCCGCGCTGAAGGGAGCCTGGATGCCGAGGTCATCGCCCGCCGCCTTCGCAAGGCGCGGAGCGAGATCGGCAACTACCCGCGCTATGGTTATGTGCTGCTGAACGATGTTTTAGATATCGCGGTCGAGGAGCTTTCGGCTATTGTGGCCGTAGAACGATTTCGCCGCCAAGGCTCGGTCGGCGCACTCCCGGCGGAGTCGGCGAGACTGGAAGCCCTGGCCGCGGGCTGTCGTGAGCCGGGCATCCGGGCTCGGCTTGTTCCCGTTTTGCAAACTTTCGGCTTGTCCGGCGAGTAAAGGGAAGTGTAGGACCCAAGGAGGCAGTGCATGAAGCTGGAGCATGAATTTGACAGCAACTTCCGGTACGTCATTGTGGCGGCACGGCGCGCGCGTCAGCTGCAGGGCGGCTCAAGCCCATTGGTCGCCACCTCTTGCTCCAAAGCCTCCAAAATCGCGCAGTACGAGATCATGGCGGGCATGGTCCAGCACGTCCGGCATGAAACCCCGGTCATTAAACCCGGCTTCGACGCGCCGGAAATCCCGCGCTTCGCTTCCTAGACCCGCCCGCTCGGGACCGGTTTTCCAGAACCGTTCCCGGGCAGATGCCCCGCTACAATGAGGGCAGTGCAGGGGGCTTGGGCGCATGAGGATTACC
This sequence comes from uncultured Acidobacteriaceae bacterium, assembly GCA_964246825.1. GTDB lineage: Bacteria > Acidobacteriota > Terriglobia > Terriglobales > Acidobacteriaceae > EB88. Next base: position 4,884 of record CAXTSG010000144.1, read on the forward strand.
CTTGGAGTCACTGGCGGCATCGCCGCCTACAAAGCGGCCGAGCTGCTGCGCGCCCTCCAGGCGAAGGCTCTCGACGTGCAGGTCGTGATGACGGAAGGCGCGCAGCGCTTTATCCAGCCGCTTACCTTTGCCGCGCTTTCCGGTCATCGGGTCATTACAAGCCTGTGGAGCGGCGAGCCCCCGGTCATGGAGCACATCGAGCTGGCGCAGGCCACCGATGCCCTGGTGATCGCCCCCGCCTCGGCCGACACGCTGGCCCGCCTGGCGCAGGGCCGTGCCGATGACTTCCTTTCCACGCTGTACCTTGCCACGCTGGCCCCGGTAGTCATTGCCCCGGCCATGAACGTGCGCATGTGGGAGCATCCGGCGACGCAGGCCAATGCGGCGCTGCTTGAGGAGCGCGGGGCCGTGATGGTCCCGCCTGAGAACGGCATGCTGGCCTGCGGCATGGAAGGTGCCGGCCGCCTCGCGGCCTTGCCGGTGATCGTGGAAGCCGTGCTTGGGGTGCTGCACCGGAGTGAAGACCTCGCTGGAGAAACCGTGCTGATTACCGCCGGCGGCACTCGCGAGCCGGTAGACCCGGTACGCTTCCTCGGCAACCGCTCCAGCGGCAAAATGGGCTACGCGCTTGCCGAAGCCGCGCGCCGACGCGGTGCGCGCGTCCTCCTGGTATCGGCTCCGACGGCGCTGCGCCGCCCTTCCGGCTGCGAGTTCGTGCCGGTTACCACCGCCGGCCAGATGCGCGCGCGCGTGCTGGAGCGCCTGCCGGAAACCACCATCACCATTATGTCTGCCGCGGTCGCGGACTACCGCCCGCGTGCCGTCGCCGAGCAGAAGCTGCGCCGCTCCGGCCCCTTGACGCTTGAGTTTGAACCGACCGAAGATATCCTGACCGAAATCGTGCAGGAGCGTACCCCGGGGATGCTGGTGATCGGCTTTGCGGCTGAAACCGAGGACGCCCTTGCAAGCGGCCGCGCCAAGCTCCAGCGCAAGGGTGCCGATGCCATTGTGATCAACGATGTCTCGCGGGAGGGCGTCGGCTTCGATTCCGACAACAATGCGGCCACGTTCCTGACTCGGTCCACGGCGACCGAGTTCCCGGAAATGCCGAAGCGCGCGCTGGCTGAACGCATCTTGGACGAAGTGCTGCAGCTGCGCCGCCCGCAAACCGTTCTGGCCGAGTCGGGCGCAAGCGCGCCGATGGGATTGTAATGGTGCTGCTTCCTCCCGAGCGGGCGGCGGCCCTGCGGGCGCGGATCGGCTTTTTGCGCGATCTCGGCGTGTACGACCTGTATCGCCGGGCAACGCCGCCCGCGATGCCGGACGCCCCGGAGCCGGATATCCAGAAACCCGAGCAGCTTTCAGCCCCGATTCCAAGCGCGCCTCCGATCGCCGTTCCGCCCCGGCTCGCGGAGCCGGAGGCGACTCCTTTACCTCTGAGCCTGCTTCAGGAGGACCTCGCCATCGCCCCTCGCACCCGTGCAACGCTCCCCGCGCCTCCCCTCGTATTTCCTGAGCCCGCGCTGCCGCCGGAAGCCCGCGCGGCAGCGCTTGAGGCCATTCGTGCGGAGATCGGCGACTGCACCCGATGCCCGCTTGCCTTTGCCGGCCGCCATACCATCGTTTTCGGCGACGGCGACCCTCAGGCTCGCATTCTGTTCGTCGGCGAAGGTCCGGGCGCGGATGAGGATGCGCGGGGCATCCCTTTTATCGGCAAAGCCGGGCAGCTGCTCAACAACATGATTACAGCGATGGGCCTGAAGCGGGATGAGGTATATATCGCCAATATCGTAAAGTGCCGTCCCCCGGCGAATCGCACCCCGGAGCCGATCGAGGCAAACACCTGCACCCCGTTTCTTCTCCGGCAGATTGGTGTTGTTCGGCCCGAGGTGATCGTCGCGCTCGGCTCCACGGCGGCAACCTACCTTCTCGGTGTGAAGAAACCTCTGAGCGCGCTGCGCGGCACGCTCCATCCTGCCTACGGGGCGAAGGTGATTGTGACGTACCACCCTGCCTACCTGCTGCGTGATCCGCGTCAAAAGAAAGAAGCCTGGGCCGACCTCCAAATCGCCATGCGCGAACTGCAAAACAGCACGGTTTGAGCCAATCCAAGCTCGACTCGCCCGCGCCGAATTATTTACTCTGCCGGGTCGCCCCGCTGTGCTATACCTTTCGGCAGAACAACACTTTTCAGGTCTGCTTCTATACCCCAAAGCGGTGATGCGCGGCTGCGTTCTTTTGAGCGCGCGCCGCTTGGGGAGTGAAAGGTTTATCCATGCTCGCTCGTTCTCCTCGTTCCACAGCCTTGTGTGCCGCTCTTCTTGCCTCGTTTGCCGCCGCTCCGGCGCATGCACAGCTGGCCCCCGCGCTCGCGCACGGCGCCGTCAATTTAGGCCAGCAGAGCCCTTCCGTGCCCGTGCACGGCACGGCGTGGCTGCCCCTGCACAACAAGGCCGCCTTGGATGCGGCCGTGGAAGCGATGTACACCCCGGGCTCGCCGTCCTTTCACAAATTTTTAGAGCCGGCTGACCTCCGCGCCTATGCGCCGACCGCGGCCGAGCTGGATGCGGTCAAGAAGGAGCTTGCGGCGCACAACCTCCAAATCCTCAAGGTGGATGCGTCGAACTATTCCATCCAGTTCAGCGGCGCGACTTCGGACTTTGAAGCCGCGTTCCACAC
>CAXTSG010000145.1:0-5123 GCA_964246825.1 uncultured Acidobacteriaceae bacterium
ATTCAACTGTAAGCCTAGGCAGCTTGCTTTCTATGAACCTGCATGAAGCATTGTCCCAAAGGCTTCAAGAAAATATGTCAGCGATGTCTTCGCTAAACACCAGACGACCAGCGACAACATGGATAGAAGAGGATGCTCCATCTTCACGCTTCGAAATAGACCAGGATGGATCACCTTCTGTAGTCATCATCGAGAGCAAGTGAAGTCCGTTGCTGAAGCCAAGATCAACTTCAGGAAGACGGCCGAACAAAGATGCTGAGGCAACGGTTTTTTGTTCAAGTCGCCTAAATGCTCTAGGCCAGCGTTCGCCGTCGCTCCAGCTTCCACACCAAATACGGCGCTTGCCTTCAATACGCCAACTCCACTCAATCATCAAGGTGTAGCTGCCGCGCGGCGACCCAGGCTGACCGCTGCGTTTCCGTATGGAATGAAGTCGCCCGAACTCAAGGAAAATCGCAGAGCCGTAACCTTGCCATATACGGCTCACTGGAAGCCCTATGATGGGTGCGCTAAATGCTTCAAATGCTGAGCGATCTTCTCCTGCGATGATGTTCATGCGTCCTCAATCAGCAATGGTAGGTAGCTTTACTAAAAGCTTTCACTGCCCCAGCGCCATCCCCGTCAAACTCTGCACCCGCCCCACAGGATACAAACCGACACGGTTCGCCGCGAACCAAGGCGACCGATCATAGAAAAACTTTAACCGCATCTCCGGGCTTGCCGCGAACACCCGATCGCTCGCCAGCCGACTTTCAAACTCCGCCCGCAGCAGCGGGTCGTCGGCCAGCATCTTGGCCGCCAGCTTTTCAACCACATACGGCTCGCCCGACTCGCGCTGCTCAAAAATCGGGTCGAAAAAGCCCCACGCCATCGCCGAGTCCGGCCCCATGGGCTCCAGCCAATGCACCGCGACCTTGCTCAAGCGCTGGTCGAGCGCCACCACCGCCGAGCCCGCCGGGTACGTCGCCGTCACCTGGACCGGCTTGCAGGTACCAAACTTGCCCGCGAGCGGAGGCCCGGCTTCCCCGGCAAACAAGGGGTGCTTGCCCTCAAACGGCGGCTCCTGCCACTTCATCCCGGAGCACTGGTACTGCTCCACCTGCCCCGTCCACGCGGTCGTCAGCTTTCTTAGAACCACCCCGTGCGCCGCGAGCACGTCCATCACCTCGCGCCACTGCGCGGGCACGATGTATGCTGCGGGCGGCACCACCTGCACGCTCGGGCTTGCGCCGGTCTGCGCGGGCAGCAGGTAGTCCTGCGGCTCGTGCGAGTAGGTCACCCTCTGCCCGCCGGAGATCGGGCTTTCTGAAAGCGTGTACCGATAGCCGTGAAAGCGGAACGGCGTTGTGTTGCCGTCCGGGGCGAGCGCCAGCGGGAACTGCGCCCCGCCTTGCCCTAGCTGTTTCGCCTGCGCATCGGCCGCCGCGTTCATGGCAATCAACTTGTCCGCATCGCGGTTCACGACCTTTATCAGCGCTTTCAGCACCGCGTAGTTGCCCAGCACGCGCGTCCGATAGTCCTTCAGCATGTGCATTTCGACCAGCATGCCGGGGCGGTTCTCCAGGATCATCGCGCCGCAGGAGTAGCGCGGCGGGTCGGCAAAGTAAGCCAGGCCCTTGCCCGGGTCATTCTCATCCAGCAGCTCGATGTACTGCGGCGAGGCCAGGTGCTGAATCGGCTTGCCGTCCGGCGCGCGGTCGCGTGTTTCATCCACGTCGCGCACCAGCTCCGGCGTCACCGTGCCGGTGATCCACTGCGCCAGCGCCGGGTCCACATCCGGCCCGTGGTCGATCGCAAACGTCACGTCGTACTGGAAATCCGCGCCGTCGGTCACATGGTCGTCGACGTAGAAGTCCGGCAGCCAATGCTCAAACATCGCCCAGAACGCCTGTGTCTCGGGCACCTGCGCCTTCATGTAGTCGCGGTTCAGGTTCAGGTTGGTGCCGTTGCCGCGCCAGCCCATCCGCTCCGGGCCGTTCTGGTTGATGCGGTTGTAGGGCGAGAGCCGCGCAAAGCCGTCCGCGTTGTACACCGGGATAAACACAAACACGGCGCGGTCCAGCAGGCTTTGCTCGCTCCCGGTGATCACCATGTCCCGCAGCAGCGCCAGGGAAGCATCCTTGCCGTCCATCTCGCCCGCGTGGATCGCATTCTGCACCAGCACAATCGGCCGGTGCGCCGCATGGAGCGCCGCCGGGTCGAACACCCCGTCGCGCGAAGCAATCACCAAGTCAAGCTCGCGCCCCTCGCCGGTGGTGCCGAACGGCTCCACGCGCACCTTCCCGGGCGCGGCGGCGGCCACCCGGCGCACGTATGCCATGGTCTCTTCATAGGGCGGCGTTGTGCGGTAGCCGCTTGCCTCGGCCGGCGTGGCCCAGTCCTGTTTTTGCTGGGCCGCAGCGGCGAGCGGCAGCAGCAGGGAAGCGAGTGCAAGCAAGCGCAGGAGCATGGCGCGAGTGTATCGCGGGCGGCGGCACTCGCTTCTTTCTGACGATGGCTGTGCGTCGGGACAACCGGAGCCCTTACCCGGCACGCTTGCCGTCAGGCTGCTTAAAAAGAGAGTAGGCAAGCCCCGCCGCGCCCGCGAGCAGCAGCGTCGTGGACAGCCCGCCCCCGCCGCTCTTCCGCGTTTCCGCGAGCGAATCGGAAATGATTCCGTTCGCCAGGGAAGTAAACGTTTTATCGAGCGCGACGTTTTCCTCCAGCGTTTTGCCGAGCAGCTTCGCGGCTTCCGTGTTGCCGAGAGCCCTCGCGTAGTTGCGCAGCGTGCCGTAGGCGCTGATGTAGTAGTGCGCGCCCAGCTGCGCATAGGCGATGTTGATCAGGTCGCGCTCCGTGGCATCGTGGGTCACGGCAAGGCGCTCTCTGTTGCCTTCCACAATGCCCTGCATCCCTGCATCCGTTTTCGCCTTGGGGGCCAGGCCCGCGGCCTTAAACACCCGGTCCAGGCGCTTTGCCTGCTTTTGATTCTGCTTCGCGCCGCTTTGGCATGCCAGCTTGAGCTTGCGCGCGATTGAGTTGCTCGCGCTGTCCTGGGCCTGCGCGGCGCTTTGCCGGTGTGCATCGTAAAGAAGCTGCAAGCCATTGGAAAGCAGTTGGGTCAGTTCCGGGGTCGGCATCGTGTCTCCTGGGATCGCCTTCAGCGATCTCTCCCTCTAGGACGCATCTCCGGTTGGAATAGCTGTGTCGCTTCGCGCGGCGCGGGGAAAAGCCCCGCGATCAGGTAATGTCTTCCGTGTCAAACACCGGCACAATGGTCCGCTTCACCTGTTCGCCGCGGCTCACCTCGCTTACCAGGTCGCGCACCACGTTTTCCAGCTCGCGCTGCGACTCGATCACCTCGGTCATGGTCCGCAGCTCCGCGGGGTCTTCCACGCGCTCCAGCAGTACCACGGCATGCGCCTGCGCCACATGGTCCAGGCCCAGGCCCTCCGGCGTTTTTGCCTTGATGCTCACCAGCTTCGGCAGAATGTCAAGCAGAATGGCGACGCGCTCCCGCATCTCCCCGGCCAGCGGAGAAATCTTAGGCGCGGCCAGGATCAGCGTCACGTCTACATTCATGATCCGAAAGCCCGCGTGCTGGATTTCTTCCAATGCCAGGTTCAGAAAGATGGACGACTCGGCATCCTTCCAGCGCGGGTCGCTCGGCGGGAAAAACGTCCCGATGTCGCCTGCCGCTACCGCGCCCAGCAGCGCGTCCGTCAGGGCGTGGAGCAGCACATCTCCGTCCGAGTGGCCGGCCAGCCCTTCCGGGTGATCGATGGAAAGCCCTCCGAGGCGCAGCGGCACCCCGGCCTTGAACGCGTGCGAATCAAAACCCTGCCCTATGCGCATGCTCATCGTGCTTTCTCCTCGACGCGCCCTTCCAGCTTTCGGCGATGGAGATACCACTCCGCCAAAGGCAGGTCGGCTCCTTGCGTAATTTTCAAATTGCTGGCGGAACCGGGCACCACCGCTACCGGAATCCCGGCGCGCTCCAGCAGGCTTGCTTCATCGGTGGCGGCAAAGCCGTCGGCGGCGGCTTCCCGCACGGCCCGGCGCAGCAGCCCGGCGCGCGCCGCCTGCGGCGTTTGTGCCTGCACAATGTTTTCCCGCGGAATGGTCGCGGTGATCAGGGCCCCGCCGGCCGTGCGCTCCACCTGCTTGATGGTATCGGTGGCCGGCATCGCCAGGATAGCCGCGCCGTGCCGGCGCGCCGCCGCGACCACGCGCTCCGCGGCGGCAAGCTCCAAAAGCGGGCGCACGGCGTCATGCACCAGGACGATGTCGTCGTCCCCGCATTCCATGGAGTCGAGGGCCCGCTCCACGCTTTCCTGCCGGGTATCGCCGCCCGCGATAATCCGAACCGCCGCTCCCCCGCCTCCGTACTCCGCCAGCAGCGCTTCTGCCCGCGCCCGCTCATGCTCGCGCACTGCCACCGTGATGCTCGCAAGACCGGCGATCGGGGCGAGCGCTTCCAGCGTGTGCAGCAGGATCGGCTTGCCGCTCAGCAGCAGGAATTGCTTGAGCTCGCCGCCGACCGCTGTGTGCATCCGGGTTCCAAGACCGGCTGCGGGAACAATTGCGTACACACCTGCCATAAACTTCCGAGTATACCGCGCATTCTTTCGGCGAAAGCTTTTCCGAGGCAGCATCGCTCCGCGGGAACCGCGCCCGGCTCGGGGATCGCCCCACAAAGGTGGCAGCAGGCTACGCTCCGCGGTCTGAGATGAGTCCATAGCCTGAGTAAGTTTTTGTTACTGATGTAACTTAGGCTGTTCCAACCCTGAACTTGGTTACTAACAAGTATCTTTTTGGGACACATGGACGAAAAATCGCGGCAGAAAAGCCCAAACAGGCCCTATACTCAGTCTCAAGCAGCGAGGCAGCGTCCGGTAGTCTTCTCAGTAGTCACCTCCACACTAGGTTCTGGAGTTACAGCTTCAGACCTGTCACCTCATCCGCACTGGCTCCCCCACATACCGCTCGCTTCGCCGGGCCCGTCTGAAAACGGGCCCTTTCCTTTGGAGAAATCAGCCCTCCGGCTCCCACCAAAGCGTTACGGAAGCAGTGTTCTCATAGGAAGCATCAACACCCGCTAGGCTTCGCGCACCGGGATGCCCAGCGCCCGCATCTTGCGGTAT
>CAXTSG010000145.1:5133-7552 GCA_964246825.1 uncultured Acidobacteriaceae bacterium
ATAGGTGGCTTCGCTCCAACCCGAGCGCTTCCGCGGCACGGCTCATGTTGCCGTGGCACTCGTCAATCTTGCGGAGGATAAAGTCTCGCTCATAGGCTTCGCGCGCCTGCTGGAGAGAGGCAAACTCCTCTCCGGCGGCCGGGCGCGTCGGCGTCCTCAGCATCAAGGCAGGCAGGTGCCTGCGCTCCAGCCGCTGCACCTGCGGATTCAGAATAAGCATGCGTTCCACGATGTTCTTAAGCTCCCGCACATTGCCGGGCCACGGGTAGCCCTTCATCGCTTCCACGGCATCCGAGGCGATCTCCACATGGGGCCTCCCGTATTCCCGCCCGATCTCCTGGAGAAAACCACTCACCAGCGGAGAAATGTCCTCGCGGCGCTCCCGCAGCGGCGGTACAAAAAAAGGAATCACGTTCAATCGGTAGAAAAGGTCCTCGCGAAAGTTGCCGTGCGCAATCTCTTCTTCCAGATTTTTGTTGGTGGTCGCGATCACGCGCACGTCCACATGGAGCGGCTCGCGCCCGCCCAGCGGCGTAAAGCTCTGCTCGTCCAGCGCGCGCAGCACCTTGGCCTGCGTCTTCAGGCTCATGTCGCCGACCTCATCCAGCAGCAGGGTGCCGCCGTCGGCGCGCTCAAAGGTGCCCCGCTTCTCGGCCGGCGCGCCCGGCACGGCGCCGTTGCGGTGGCCGAACAGCTCGCTTTCGATATAGTCCTCCGGGATCGCGGCGCACTTCAGCTCAAGAAAAATCCGCTCGGAGCGCGGGCTTTCCGCGTGCATGGCGCGCGCGATCAGCTCCTTGCCGGTACCCGACTCGCCGAAGATCAGCACCCGCCCGTTCGTCGGGGCCATCAGGCGAATCTGCTGGCGCAAGGCCTTAGCCGAAATGCTGCTGCCCGTGATGGAGGTGCCGCCGGCCAGCTGCTGCTTCAGCTCGCGGTTGTCGGCGCGCAGCCTGCGCTTTTCCACGGCGTTCTTGATCGTGATCAGGGTCCGCTCCAGCGAAAGCGGCTTTTCCAGAAAGTCGAACGCCCCCAGCTTGGTCGCGCGCACCGCGGTTTCAATGGTGCCGTGGCCGGAAATCATGATGACCTCCGGCTTGCCCTCGTTCGGCAAGGTGCCGATCTCGCCGAGCGTATCAAGCCCGTCCCGGTCCGGCAGCCATACGTCCAGCAGCAGCACGTCATAGTGGGCATCCCGCAGCAGCAGCAGCGCTTCGGCCGCCGAGCCGGCACCGGCCACCGCGTAGCCTTCTTCCCGCAGAATCTCCGAAAGCGAGTCGCGGATCGAGGCTTCATCGTCGGCGATCAGGAGGTGTGTCATACCGAAACATCTTCGGCGACCGGCTGAAGGTCATAAACCTTTGCCAGCGGTAGATCGATCACAAAGCACGCGCCGGAAGCACCCCGCTGCTCGGCTCGAATGGTGCCGTGGTGGTCCTGGATGATCTTTGCCGTAATCGCAAGCCCCAGGCCGGTGCCCCTTTGCTTGGTGGAAAAGTAGGGAAGAAAAAGGCGTTCGCGGACCTCGGGACTCAGCCCCGGGCCGGTGTCGGCAATGGTGAGCGTAGCCGTCCCCGTGCGCTCGCCCGGCGAGGTTTGAAGGTGCAGCACGCGGTGAAAGCTGCCGCTCATGGCTTCCGCGGCATTGTCGATCAGGTTGGCTATGGCCCGCTTCATGGCTTCCGGGTCCACCAGCACCGGCGGCAGGTCGAGGGCAAAGGCCGTTTCAATGGAAATACCCTCAAGCCGCCCATGAAACAGCAAAAGCGCCTCTTCAACAACATCGTTCAACGAGGCCGGGCGTAGCTGGGCGGCCGGAAACTCCGCCAAAGCGCCGAACTGGTCCACCAGCAGCCGAAGCGTCTGCACCGACGACAAAATCACCTCGCCGCACTTGCGAAGTACCGCGGCGGACTCACCCTGGATGCTCCCCGCATTGCGGTGGAGGTGGCGCAGGATGCGTTCGGCCGAAAGAGAAATCGGGGTCAGGGGATTTTTGATCTCGTGCGCGACGCGCTGCGCGACCTCCTTCCATGCCAGCTGCCGCTGCGCCTGCAAGGTGTGGGAAACATCGTCCACCACCAGCACCGAGCCGCGGCGCTGTGTGCCTTCCGGGTTGCGGCCGAGGTCGAGAACGGCAATCGTCACGGAAAGGCTTGACGCCATGGCGGAACCCGGCAGCTCGAGCTCCACGCCCGCAACGCCCATGCGCTGCGCCCGGCGCTCCAAACGCAGCACATCTTCCAGAATGGTTTCGGGAAGCAGGTCCCGAAGAAAAAACCCGTGCGGCACCGGCTCGCCCGGCTCCCGCGCCAGAAGGGATTCCCGCGCCGGCAGCGAGGCCGTGAGCAGGTGAAGAAAGGCCCGGTTGACCTGCAACACGGAGCGGGCCCCGTCCAGCACCACAACGCCGCTCGGG
>CAXTSG010000146.1:0-773 GCA_964246825.1 uncultured Acidobacteriaceae bacterium
CGCGCCACTGCTTCCGCATGGTCGCGCGCGGCGTACCGATGCGCTCCCCGGCCTACCGCCGCGCCGCCGCGCACCAGCACGCAGCCGACGCGCGGGTTGGGCGAGGCCAGGCCGACCGAAGCCTCCGCCAGGCGCAGGGCTTCGCCCATCCAGTAAAGGTCTTCGCGGCTAGGGCTGTCTTCCCCCATGGGCATCGTCTCCGAGCAGAGAATCCACAAAGGCTTCGCTTTCAAATGCAAGCAGGTCGTCCATCTGTTCCCCTACGCCCACAAACCGTACCGGAAGCTGCAGTCCATGGGCAATGGCCAGCACAATGCCGCCCTTGGCCGTGCCGTCGAGCTTGGTCAGCACGATGCCCGTGACCCCGGCGGCCTCCGTAAACAGCCGCGCCTGTTGCAGGCCGTTTTGCCCCGTGGTCGCGTCCAGCACCAGCAATACTTCGTGCGGCGCGTCCCACACGATACGCTGCGCGGTGCGCCGCATTTTTTGGAGCTCCGCCATGAGGTCGGTTTTTGTATGGAGGCGGCCGGCTGTATCAACGATCAGCAGGTCGGTGCGCCGCGCGTTTGCCGCCTGCATCGCGTCAAACAGCACGGCGGAAGGATCGCCGCCCTGCCGCGTTTTGATCAGCTCCACGCCGGAGCGCTGCCCCCATACCTCCAGCTGCTCAATAGCCGCTGCCCGAAAGGTATCGGCCGCGCACAGCAGCACCGTTTTACCGGCGCGCCGGTACCAGGCGGCGAGCTTGCCGGTCGTGGTGGTTTTGCCGGTGC
>CAXTSG010000146.1:783-7542 GCA_964246825.1 uncultured Acidobacteriaceae bacterium
TGACGCCGACCAGGAAGATGACCTCGGGCGGCGTGATGATGCGCTTCGGCAGCCGGTCCTCATACTTGAGCAGCGCCAGCAGTTCTTCCTTGAGAAGCTGCTTCAGCTCCGCGCCGTTGGCGATGCCCTGCCGCCGCGCGCGGTCTCGCAGGGCACCGAGTACCGTTTCTGTCGTGCCGCTGCCCAGGTCCGAAGTCAGCAGGACTTCTTCAAGCACGTCAACCGCGGCTTCATCCACTTCGCGCGTCAGCGCGACCACTCCCTCAATGCGGTCGGAAAGGGTTTCCCGCGTGCGCGACACCGCATCGCGCATCCGATCGAAAACACTGCGTTTTTCCGGCTGGTCGAGCGAACCGAACAAAGTTTGGATCATGCTGTTCAGTTTACGGCGAAGATCCCCTGCGCGGGAGGCGGCACCTGCGGTGCGGCTTTTCTATCGGGCGTGAATAAGAACTTTGTGGATTGCCTTCGCCGGGATTAACTTTTCTCAACGCGCGGCTTATTACACTTACCGCGCTTGGAGGGTGCTTATGCCATCAACTTCGTTATTTGCATGAGAGGGGTTCGCAGCGGAGTACGAGCTTGGCGCTGATTATGTAAATGGTGCGAATCCATGGGCATCGCCGTGATTGTTGTCATTCACCCGGATACCGACACTCTTCATCGGTATCGGAACGGAAGCCTAGCCCGAGCGAAGACCTTGCCTGCCCGGGCAGCGCCTGCACACTCGACTGGGCAAAGATTCGCGAGCTGCGCGATGAAACTCTTGTTGTAATTTGGCTTCTGCGAGGCCTCCTTGACCTTCCGCGCGCTGAACCTGTGCCTTCCCATGGTCCTGGCAGTTCATAATGCTGAAGAGTACCTGCGCTATGACGCTTTTCTTACAAGCGTGCCTGCCGGCGTCATGCGGAAGTTCGTTGCCCGCCGCGTTCTCCGCAACGCGCTTCTTCTCCTGACAGCAAGCGCCGCTCTTAGTAGCACGGCGACATACATTTACGACGACAAACGCCTGATCATCCTGTCCCGAGCCGCCATCTTTGCCCTGCTGCTCAACGGGCTCGGCCATATTGCTGCCTCTTTGGTGCGTCAACGGTGCGAGCCCGGTACAGTCTCCGCTGTTTTGCTCATCCTGCCCTATTCGGCAGCGGCTATGGTTGCTATGCGCGTTCCCCGGCAAGATAGGCCCCGCTTCTTGTTGCGCTACGGCGTGCTTGGGGCGGCCACTTTGTTCCTTGCTTCAGCAGGCTTTCTCTCGATCAGCTACGGTCTTGTTCGGGCGGAGCGGCTTTTTGAGGCGGCTTAGCTTTTACTCCTCCGTACCGGGCCGCGTCATGAGCACCCGCACCGCCTCAGCCGCCGAGCGCTGCCCATGCAGTACCGCATGGACCTCCTCGGTAATAGGCATGGCGATGCCGTGCCTTCGCGCCAGCAGAAGCGCTGTGTCCGTGGTGCGCACCCCTTCGGCGACCTTGCCGCCGAGGCTTGCAATGATCTCCGGGAGGGTGCGTCCCCGGCCGAGCTCGACCCCCACGTAGCGATTGCGCGAGAGCGCGCCGGTGCAGGTCAACACTAGGTCGCCCAGGCCGGCAAGCCCGGCGAGGGTTTCGCGGCGGCCGCCGCAGGCGAGCGCCAGGCGGGTGATCTCGGCGATGCCGCGCGTAATGATCGCCGCCGTGCTGTTGTGGCCGAGCTCCAGGCCGGCGACCGCGCCGGCAGCAATGGCAATCACATTTTTCAGCGCGCCGCCCAGCTCCACGCCGGCGACATCGGTATTGCGGTACAACCGCAGGGTATCGGTCGAGAGCATGGTTTGCGCGCGCTCCGCGTCTGCAATGTACGGAAACGCGATGGTGGCGGCGGCCGGGCGGGCTGCCGCCACCTCCTGCGCAAAAGACGGTCCGCCCAGCACCCCGATCGGCGGCGGCTGCCTGCTTGTCTGCAAACTCGCTGCCAGCACCTCCGTCATACGGAACAGCGTCTTGTCTTCCAGTCCCTTGGCCGCGCTTACCAGAAGAGTTCCGGCTTCTAGCCAGGGCGCGGCCGCCGTTGCAGTCGCCCGCAGGTACTGCGAAGGCACCACGAGCAGCACAGCTTCGGCTCCGTGGAGTGCAGCTTTCAAGGACGCCGTAACGGAAAGCGCGGGAGGGAGCGCGAAGTCCGGCAGCCGCCGGTTCCTGCGGATTTCAGCCAGCTCAGCCGCGCGCTCCGGGGTGTGCGCCCATAGGGTAACGGCGTGGTCGGGACGGCGGCATAGATGGATGGCCAGGGCCGTTCCCCAGGACCCGGCACCCAGCACGGCGATGCAGCTCATGCGGGTACGCTCGGGAACAGAACAGACAGCGAAGTGAGCCTCATCGTACCGCGGCCTCGCCGCGGCTGCCGAAGCGGTATTCCGTGCCGGCCAGCAGCCGGCGGATGTTTGCGCGGTGCTTCGCCGCGACCAGCGCCGGCACTACCGCCAGCACCGTGAGCACCACCCAGCCGCGCCCGAGATGCGGCGGCAGCGCGAACGCCGCGACGGCCATGGCCGCGGCACCGCACAGCGATGCGAGCGAAACGATCCGGAATAGCGCGAGCGTAAGAAGAAATATCCCAAGCGAGCAAAGGGCTACCGGCCATGCGAGCGCCAGCACGACGCCGAAGGCGGTAGCCACGCCCTTGCCTCCTCGAAAGCCGAGCCACACCGGAAATAGATGCCCCAGCAGTGCGCACAGGGCCGCCAACGCCGCCGCCGCGCTCACATGCGAGCTGTAGGCGGCATCATGCTGTATCCAGCGCGCGGGAAGCATCGGCAGCACGCCCGTTGCGAAAACAACCGCAAGCCAGCCCTTGGCCGCGTCCAGCAAAAAAGTCAAGGCACCCAGCCCTTTCGCGCCGGAGCGCACCACATTGGTTGCGCCGATGTTGCCGCTGCCAACCGAACGGATGTCTTGTTTCCGCACAAAGCGAACCAGCAGATAGCCCCATGGAATCGACCCGAACAGGTAGGCTACCGCGGCGATCAGCAGAAAAGGTACGGCGTTCATCGCGCTTCGAGTGTAGCAGCCCCTCCCCGGCTCCCCCGGCAGGTGGTAGCCTGAGTGCGTCATGCGCCTGCCCCTGTTCCTCCTCAGCCTCGCCTGTTCCGCTCTTGCGGCCGCGCAGATCGCGCCCCGGCCCGTGCCGCCCTCGGACAAAACCGTTCCCGTGGGTGCGCGGCTGCAAATCACCGCGCTCGGCGAGGGGGTACAAATTTACACCTGCACGCGGAAGAGCGATGTGCTCGCCTGGACCTATCAGGCGCCGGAAGCAAGGCTGCTTGACCCGGCAACTCACGCGCAGCTGGGTACCCACGGTGCCGGCCCCATGTGGAAGTGGAAGGACGGCAGCGCGATTTCGGGGAAGGTCATTGTGTCGCAGGCGGCGCTTGAGCCGAACAGCGCCCCGTGGCTGCTGCTGGCGGCCTCGCCGCTGGGCGAGCAGAAGGGAATGCTTTCCACCGTTATTTACGTTCGGCGGTCGGAGACCTCGGGCGGCCTTGCCCCGGCAAGCGGCTGCGACGACGCGCATGAAGGGCAACTAGTCCGCACGCCGTATCACGCGCTTTACACCTTCTATAGCGGCGATACGCCGACCGTGCAGACGCGCTGATACATGCTCCAAGGGGCGCTATGCGGGACCACCGAATGCTTTAGCGCCGTGTCAGCAGCTTGCGCCTTACCATGTCCAGCGCCTGCTGCGCTGCAAACTGCCGCACGCGGTCGCGGTCGCCGGTAAAGGTTTTTTCCGTCACCTCGGTCGAGGTGCCGTCTGAAACCGCCAGGTAAACCAGCCCGACAGGCTTTTCCTCGGAGCCGCCGCCGGGCCCGGCCACACCCGTCACGCCCACGCCGAGGGTGCTGCCCGTGCGCGCGCGGATGCCGTCAGCCAGCGACGCGGCGACCTCGCGGCTGACCGCGCCGTGCGCCCGGATCAGCTCGGCCGGTACCCCGGCAAACAGGGTCTTCAGCTCGTTTGAGTACACCACCGCCCCGCCCAGAAACGACCGCGATGAGCCGGAAATGCTTGTGAGCCGCTGCGCGATAAGCCCGCCCGTGCAGCTTTCCGCGACAGAAAGCGTCGCCCCGGCCAACTCCAGGTGGTAGAGCACAATGCGCTCTAAAGGGTCGCCGTCGGTCGAATACACCACGTCGTCAAGCTCTTCTTCTATGAGCCCGGCGAGCTTATTCACGCGCTCCTCGGCCTGCTCCTTGGTCGCTTTCGTGCAGATTAGATTCAGCTGAATATCGCCCAGGTGCGCGAGGATGGTGGTTTCCACATCGGCGAACTGCTTGTAGATCGGCGCAATGCGCGTGTCGCAGGCCGACTCGCCCATCATGGCCACCTTGAGCACGCGCGTTGCGTAGTGCCGCCGCGGCAGCACCGCTTTCAAGCGCGGCAGCACGCCGCCGGCCCACATCGGCTTCAACTCGGAGGGCGGCCCCGGCAGCAGGATCACCAGCTTGCGGTGCCCGCCGTGCACGGTGTCCAGCCATTGGCCGGGCGCGGTGCCGGCCGTGTTTTCCAGCGGCTCGGCACCTTCCAGCACATCGCCCTGCTTGGTGTTGTTGTCGGTCAACTGGATCCGCCGCGCCGCGAAGCGCGCATACAGGGCCGCTACGATTTCCTGATTGCGCCGCAGCCGCGTTCCCAGGGCTTCCGCTACGGCTTCCCGCGTCAGGTCGTCCTCGGTGGGGCCCAGCCCGCCCATGACGATCACAATATCGGCGCGGTCCAGTGCATTGCGAACCGCGGAAACCAGGTGCTCGCGCCGATCGCCCACAATCGTCTTCGCGGACACGCGGACGCCCAGCTCATTCAGCTGCCCGGTCAAGAACAGCGAGTTTGTATCCTGGCGAAACGGCGTCAGGAGCTCCGAGCCGACCGCGATGATGTCACAGTTCATCTTATTGTCCTACTGCTTGAGCGCGCTGAAGCCGGAGACTACGACGGGAGCGCTATCCGGAAACTCCGCCACAAGCGTCAGCCGGCCTCCCATAGCTTCAACCGAGCATCGGAGGGTTGAAAGGTGCAGGTCCGTCCGCTGTTCGATGCGGGAAACCTGCTCCTGCTTCACTCCGAGCTGCTTTGCCGTTTCCTGCTGCGTCATGCGGCGTGCTTTTCGCAGCTCGCGCATCGTCATCTCTTCGACAATCAGTATCGCGGCACGCTGCTCGACTATTCTGCGCCGCTCCGTCGGCAAAGCATTCAGCTTTTCCTGTAAGGTCCTCATTGCTTACCTCTCCTGCCGCGATACCGGTGTCTTTTCGGCTGCATGCTTCAGCATTTCCAGGTGCTTCGCATACCGAACGTCTGCTTTCTTAATCAATCATTTGTAAAACTGCCTTTGCGCCACGCCGGACTTGTCGCCCGCGACCAGAAGGACAGCCATGCGCTTTGGATCAAAAGCAAAAGCCACACGCCAAAGCCCGTCTGCCGCTTCAAAGATCAGGTCCTTCATGTTAGGATAGCGTGATCCTTTGAGGGTGTCGACGCGAGGCCGGCCTCCGGACCAAATTGCTCGATCCACCTTGCCTGCGCTAGAAGCTCATCCTGCACCGTGGGTGGAAGCGTCTCGAACTCGGGATCAAACTCATCATTGAAAACGACGCTCCACATGCAGAATGAGTACGCGCCGTGCTCGATATGCGGTCAAGAGCATATCTCTTACTACGGTAGGATGCCCGCACCAGGCCTTAATACAACCGCAATCCCGCCACCCCGAGCGGCAGGGTAAACAGCGCATTTGCCGTGGCAACCACGGCATTCCCGTTCGGCTGTAGCGCCAGCCCGGCGATGCCCGCGCCCGCGGCTGCCAGCTCCGCCGTGCCGTCCGGCGCGATTTGTACGATGCCGCGGCGTCCGGCAAGCGAGGCCGATACATACACGTTGCCGGCGACGTCAAGCGCAATCCCTTGCGGGCGGCCCAGTCCACGAAAGTGAACGTTGGCCGTGCCGTCCTCGCCGATAGCGTACAAAGTGTCATAGCTGGAGGTGGTCGGTCCCGTCACAAACAGAGTGCCGTCCAGCCCGAATGCCAGGTGATAAGCGGCGATGGAGGGCTCCAGCGTGGCAAACACAAAGATCTGCCGGTCGGGCGCGATCTTGAAGATGGTGCCGCTCCGGTCGCCGACATACAGGTTGCCCTTTGCGTCGAAAGCGATGCCCGTGGCCACGCCCATGCCTTCGGAGAAGGTGGAAACCGCGCCTTCCGGCGAGACGCGGTAAATCGTTCCGTCGTGCCGCGACGACACATACAGGTAGCCGTCCGGCCCGACGGCGAGGCCGGTTGCGTTGGTGATGCCGGTGACAAACGGGGCTGTCTCGCCCGAGGGGGTGATCCGAAAAACCGACACCGGGGTTTCCTGCCCGCGCGGACCGGAAAAGGTCGCGTACACGTTGCCCAGTACATCAACAGCCGGGTTGGACACCTGGTGGATGCCGCTTGCCAGCAGGGCGGCGACTTCGATCGGAATGCTGTTGCTTTGCTCGCCGTTCCGCAGGATGCGCAGCAGCCCCGATTCTCCTTCATCCGGGATGCGCAGCAGCAGGCGCTCGGCCCGGCTCAACAGGACGCCCGCGGCCAGGTCGCCCAGCATCGCGACCGGCAGGCGGCCTGCGACGGCCTCAAGCCCTGAGCCGTAAACCTGGATTTCGCCGCCCGGCAAGGCTGCAATGGGGGCCACCCGCGTGATACGGGGGGCGGGGGTCGCCGGAGGAGCGGAAGAAGGGGCAGCGCGG
>CAXTSG010000147.1:0-7503 GCA_964246825.1 uncultured Acidobacteriaceae bacterium
CTTATTGACCGGGCTTTGAGGCCGCAATGGAGGGGAGTTGCCGGGAAGCTTATGGAGGGCCGACCGCGCTTTACGGTGCGCGCTCCGGAGTACCTCACTCCGGAGCTGCTCCTGTGGGTGCGCGGCCGCCTCCCATCCGCTTAGCAATGAGCCGCTATCCCTGCCTGGGAGGGAATGGTTCCGGCTGCATGGAGCCGTCGCGCTGCCGCATCAGCACTTCTACCTTGCCCTCCGCTGCTTCCAACTGGGTTTTACAGGAGGCGGAAAGCTCCATGCCCTGTTCAAAAAGCTTGATGGAGTCTTCAAGCGGGAGATCGCCGCGTTCCAACTGCTGCACGATCACCTCCAGCTGCTTCACATTGTCTTCAAAGGTTGCCATATCTGCTATAAGCCTAACCCGATGAGGCTCGAATAGTTCTTGAAGCCTCTACTATTCCGCGGCGACAAAACCCGGGGCGCAGGCTTCTTTTACCGCGAAAGGAGCTGAAAGCGGTGCATCTTCGACAAGCGAAAATTTGTGCAGGTACCCCGCTTCCACACGATTGCGGCCGGCGTGTTTGGCCTGGTAGAGAGCCTGATCGGCGGCATTGAGCAGTTGCAGCGGATCGGGGGCATAGGCCGGATGTCCGGAAGAAGGGTCGGCGGCGGCACAGCCGATAGAGGCTGTAACGATGCCCCAGGAGCTGCCCCGGTGAGGGAGTGCCAGCGCAAGCACCGCTTCGCGCAGCTGCTCGGCGAGATACAGAGCACCCGGCAGGTCGGTGTTCGGCAGCAGCACGGCAAACTCCTCCCCGCCGAAGCGGGCAGGGAGGTCATCCGGGCGCTGCACATGCGCGGCCAGCATCGCGCCCACGGCTTGCAGGGCCCGGTCGCCCGCATGGTGGCCGTACAGGTCGTTGAACTGCTTGAAGTGATCAATGTCGATCATAAGAAAGGCCAGCGGAGAACGGGCGCGCGCGGCCCGGCTCCACTCCTGTGCAAAGCGTTCATCCAGTGCGCGGCGATTGCTGATGCCGGTAAGGCCGTCAACCGACGCAAGCGTGCGGAGCTGCACGTTGGCCAGGCGAAGATCCTCGGACATGCGCCGCCGCTCCAGGGTGAGCACGGAAGCCGGAAAAAGGGCGAGCACATGAAACCCGAGAAAGAGCTGTACCGCGACATCGCGCGAGATCGGCAGCGTGGACGGCCAATGGCCGAACGGGCCGTAGCCGTGCGTGGCGCAGTACACGGCAAGAAGACACACACTAAAGACAGCGATGGCGGAGCCCGCGAAGGCAAGCTGGAGGTCCACAAGAAGAAGCACCGGGTACAGCAGGAAAAGAAGCGGGTACCCGCTTACCGACAGGCTCAATGCCGCGCAGCAAAACGCAGCAAGGAGGATGCCGACGGTTGTGGGAAGCATCCGACGCTTGAAAAGCCTGTGCAGCTCCGGCGAACGCAGCGCAAGCACTAGGGGCATGGTGACGGCAATCCCGAGCGCGTCGCCTGAAGCCCACTGGTAAAAGGCAAGCAGGTAAGGCTTGTGCCGTGTATGGTGAACAACGAGTGCATAAAACATGCCTGAGACGCCCGGACCGGTTACCAGAGCAAGCACAAACCTTCGATAGATGTTGGGCGCGCGCAGCCACTCCACCAACGTGGCAAACGGGGGAAGAAACGATACGCTGATAAGAATCTCAGTCAGCGAGATGAGCCGTTGGAGTACCTGAAGCGGTGCCGGATGAGCGTCCATGGACTCACCGATTCCGGTACCCAGGGCAATGCCCGTCAGCATGTAGGGCCAATCACAGCGGGGCCGCATCAGGAGCAGGGCCAGCGTGACACCGTTCAGCGGCCAAAAAATGCTCCAGCCGTCATCCAGGGCATAGCGATTCAGCCCAAGGTCCGCCAGCCAAAAGGCCAATCCCAGACCGAGCATCCACACAGGCCCTCGCAAGCACCGCCGGTCCGGCCATTGCCGAAGACTGAGGAGAGACCGGATTAGGACGTTTGCTGGAGCAGACACTGGGCCACCGCCGTGTTGACATTATCGACAGGCACTCCCAGCTGTTTAGGTCTAGTAACGTAATCGCAGGTTACCAAGGGCATAGGCATGGGACAACCCGGCCTGAGAACGCTTTGGAAACTGGTACATTGGTGCGCTGCGTTACAGTACGGATTGCAAAGTTTCCACCGCGGTGGCGTAGCGGCCGAAAGGGGCACTGGCGGCAACGCCCTGGACCATGGGCCGGGCAATCGCAAGCATCTCCTGAGCAATCCGGATGCCCTCGGCGCGGGAAGCTTCCGGAGTTGCGGCGGCGGCCATGCGGGTCATGATTTCCTCCGGAACGGCCACGCGGAGGTCGTTGCGCATAAACTCAGCATTGCGCAGGCTGGTGAGCGGCCAAATACCGGCAATCACAGGGATATGGAACTGCTCGATACGCTTCAAAAATGACTCAAGCAGGCGAAGATCGAAGACAGGCTGGGTAATAGCGTACTCCGCGCCGGCCTCCACCTTGTAGGCAAAGCGGCGCAGCTCGTTTTCGAGGTCAGGAACGCCGGGGTTGGCGGCGACCGCGACAGTAAAGCCGGTGGACGCGCCGAGGGGATTGCCGCCGATGTCAGCCCCATAATTCAGTTTGCGGACGATATTTACAAGGCCGATCGCGTCGACGTCGAAGACGGCAGTCGCATCGGGGTAGTTGCCGAGCTTGGGCGGGTCGCCGGTAAGGCAAAGGATGTTTTTCAAGCCGATTGAGGAAGCCCCGAGCAGGTCGCTCTGGATGGACAGCACATTGCGGTCGCGGCAGGTGTAGTGCAGTACGGTTTCAATGCCTACCTGCTGCTGAATCTGAATGCACAGCGACTGCGCGCTCATGCGGGCCGAGGCGCGCGGGGAGTCCGGAACATTGACGGCATGGACGCCGTGCTCGGCGAGGAGTTTGGCCCCGGCGAGCTCGCGGCCGGTGTCGATGCCGCGCGGAGGAACGATCTCCACCAGCGTGATGAAAGATTTTTCTTCAAGGAGGCGGCCGATCGTAGAGCGAGCGGCGAGCGGCGGGGGCGGGACAGCGTCTGGGGTGGAAACCTCAACGCGGCGCGGAGTGCCGGTCTCCTCCATGGCCGCGCGCTGGGCGGTTTGCGCGCGCAGCTCGGCGCGCATGGCACGGATATGCGCCGGGGTGGTGCCGCAGCAGCCGCCGAAAAACTGCACGCCGGCGCGGAGAAACTTGCGTGCGAACCGGCTCATGTACTCCGGCGAGCACAGGTACAGGTTGCGGCCGTCCACGGCGCGCGGCACCCCGGCGTTGGGCATCGCAAACAGGGGCAGGTCGCTGCCCGCGGCCATGCACTCGACCGCGCTGAGTACCGCGGCCGGACCGGTGGAACAGTTGATGCCGATGCCGTCGGCACCCCAGCCCGCCAGGCGGGAAGCGGCAAGCTCCGGCTGCGTGCCGTCCAGGCACAGGCTTTCCTCATCGACCGTCATCATCACGACAACCGGCGTGTCCGGGGCGGCTTCGTGCACGGCAAGCAGTGCCTGTTCCGCTTCGGCGAGCGAAAGCATGGTTTCCACAATCAGAAGGTCCACGCTTGCATCGGGGTCGGTAAGGGCGCGGACCTGTTCGGCGAAGGCTTCGCGGGTTTCCTCGCGCCCTACCTTGCCAAGCGGCTCAAGCTTGATGCCGAGCGAGCCGATGGAGCCCGCCACGAAAGCATCGGCGGCCTGCTTTTCCTTCAATTGCGCGACGGCTTCCCGCGCCAGCCGCGCGCCGGCTCCGTTGATGGCCTCCAGCTTGCCTTCCAGCCCGAAGCGCCGAAGGCGAAAGCGATTCGCGCCGAAAGTGTTGGTTTCGATCAGCACGGCCCCGGCCTGCAGGTACTCCTCATGGATGCCGCGGACCAGGTCAGGCTCGGTCAGGTTCAGTTCGTCGTAGCAGCGGTTGATAAACACACCGCGGTCGTAGAGCGTGGTGCCCATGGCGCCGTCGCACAGTACAGGGAGATCGCCAAAGAGCTGCCGCAGTCGGTTCGCCATCACCCCCCCATGCTATCGCCGTTCGCTGCCGGGCGCGGAAAGGAGTTTCCCGCCCGGCAAAGGGAGGGTATCCGGCATCGCGAGCCGGCCGCGAGGATCAGGCTGGGCAGCGTCTCGTCGGGAGGCGCTTTGTTATACTTGGCTTTCTGTCCGGGGTCACCATGACGGTCTCCGGAGGACCGGGGTTTTCATTTGCCTTTGTTGAACCTGATTCAGAAAATAGGCCGCCGATGCGGCCGTTCGCTGCGCGTCTGCTCGGTTACCTCCGCACTGCTTCTGCTTTCACTTCTGCTCTCCGCCTGCGGCAAGAACTACTACTTCGCGGGCCGCGCTCTGCCGCCGAGCGGCATTCTGAACCGCGTCCTGATCGCGGCGCAGGTGTCCGGCCGCGGGTCGCTGACGCTGGTGGACGGGCTTTACGACGTGCGGCACAACTACAACAACACGATCGCTTCGTTTTCCATCACCGGCTACAACGGCACTTCGCTGCCGGTATCGATCCAGAACCTGCCCGCGGAGCAGGTAGGTCTTGTGTTCTCTATTTCAGACGGCTCGCTTGCTGCGGTGAACTACCAGGCGGAATCTTCTAAAATCCAGATTCCCGCGCCTGCTACAAATGCAATTGCTTCCTCGGTATTTGCGTCAACAAGCCTTACGACCATCATTGAGGCGCAGCAGCTCACGCACACCATCCAGGTTTACGACGCCACCACCGCGCCGACGACTTTCTTTCTGAACCTGCCCGGCGTGTATCGAGTTTCGGTCAATCGGGCAGGCACGGTGGCGCTTGCCTTTGTGCAGAATCAAAGCGGGCAGGGCTCGGTTTTCAGCGTCGTTCACCTTACCACCCCGCAGCAGCAGCAGGCGGTGAACAACCCCCACTTTCCGCTGGACGGGGTTGCGGCGGAAGACTGCGAGCCGCAGAACCTGCCGCAATACTGCGTGTATCCGGTCACCGTCAACGCGAATGCGCCGGTAGACCGCCCCATCAAGGCCCTGTTTTCGCCCGACGGCGCTTCAGCCTACATTGTGGACTGCGGCCCGGAGTGCGGCGGGCAGACGGCGGGCTTGACGCAGATTCCGATTACCGCCCTGAACGGAGGCTCGACCGGCCCTGCCGGAGCCGGACTCACGACCGCAAACTTCCTCCCGGTACCGGGCGGAGCGACCGACGGCTACTTCAACGGGAACACGCTCTACGTGGCGGGGCAGCAGCTAATACCGGCAGACAACCTATTTACCGGGGAGCTTTCCATCGTCGATCTTGGGGCGGCCACGGTCAGCGCGCCTATTCCCATCTCGGACGGCACGCATCAACGCATGGTGCTGGCCGACGACAATACCCTATGGATCGGCTCCTCAAATTGCCAGAGCGGCGAGCGGTACAAACAATCTCAGGCCGGGGTCAACGTCCCCTACGGCTGCATGACGATGTTCAACACGGCAACGAACACCGTCACCACTATCGAGTCCTACAAGGGCGACGGCACCGGCATCGCCGCCGTGACCGGCCTGCATAAGGTTTACACCGCCGAGGGCGGACAGGTGTACATCTACAACACCGGCACGGGTGCCGCGCTCGACAATGCCAACGTGACCATACCGGGAACCGTGGTCGATGTCGCCTACATGGACGCGCCGGACGACTCTGATAACACCTGGTACTAGCAGCACCTAGGAATAGATGGACGCCTGCGACATCCTGGCGATTGCCGCACACCGTGATGACGTGGAGCAAACCTGCGGCGGCACGCTGCTGCGCGCTCGGGCGCTCGGGCGGCGCACAGCCATCCTGGACCTGACGGCGGGCGAGGCGGGCACGCGCGGCTCGGCGGCGGAGCGGGCCGCGGAGGCGGCGGAAGCCGCAGGCATTCTAGGCGTGGCGCATCGGGAAGCGCTCGCTCTGCCGGACGGCGCAGTCGAGAATACCTATGCGAACCGGCTCAAGGTAGTGCGCGTTCTCCGGGCGCTGCGGCCGCGCGTAGTCATTCTGCCGTACTGGACGGCGCGCCACCCGGACCATAGCACCTGCTCGGTACTGGGCTATGAGGCTTGTTTCCTGGCCGGATTGGGTAAGGTCGAGACCTCGGGCGAGGACGGGAAAGCACAAGCACCGCACCGGCCGTTCAAGATCGTGTACGCGAGCCTGTACGCCGATGTGCGGCCCAGCTTTGTGGTCGACATCACGCCATATATTGAGGACCGGCACCGCGCCCTGATGGCTTACCGTTCGCAATACGGTGAGCAGCCGGCAGGCGCGGGACTGTTTGTCCCGGAAGCGGAAATCCGTGACCGGACCTTTAGCGAGGCGCGGCACTACGGGCTGCTGGGCGGGGTGCGCTACGGCGAGCCGTTTGTGCAGAAAGAGGTTGGGCTGGTGGAAGATTTGCTGCGGCTGCCGGTGCAGTCGATCTAGCAGCGGCTGCGCGGGCATGCCGGACGGATAATTTACGCGGCGTTTGCACAGGGGCTGACAGAGAGGGCGTAGGCTGAATGCGGGCCGCGTGCGAGTGCGGCAGCGAAAGGCACACCGGCTTGAGCACGCCTGTTTTTATTCTGGAAGACGACACCGACATTGCCCGCCTGGTGGAGCACCACCTCCAAACCGCAGGCTACCAGCCGCGCATTTTTCCCACGCCGCAAAATCTGATCGCGGAAGCCGAGCGGCAAGCGCCGGCGCTGTTTCTGCTCGACATCATGGTGCCGGGCGGGGACGGGCTGGAGGTATGCCGCCGCCTGCGGGCCAATGCGCAGCTTTCCACCGTGCCGATTATCTTTATGACGGCAAAAGCGAGTGAAAACGACCGCGTGCTGGGCCTGGAGCTGGGCGCGGACGACTACATCACAAAGCCGTTTGCCCCGCGCGAGCTGGTGGCCCGGGTCAAGGCGGTGCTGCGGCGCTTTGAGCGCCCGGCGGGGCCGCTGACGATCCAGTTTGAAGAGGTTTCTATAGACGCCGGGGCCATGCAGCTCAAGGTGCGCGGCGAGCTAACCACCACCACCGCGACAGAGTTCCGCCTGCTGGACTACCTGGCGCGGCACCCGGGGCGGGTCTTCTCGCGCGATCACCTGCTGGATGCGGTGTGGGGCGACGCACGGTTTGTGACGCCGCGCTCGGTCGACGTGTATGTGCGGCGGATTCGCGAAAAGATCGAAGCCGATCCGGAAAATCCGCGGTACCTGAAAACCGTGCGCGGAGCCGGGTACCGGTTTGAGATTCCGAAAAGCTAGGGTAAGAGCAGGAAGCAGGGAGCAGGAAAGGCAGGGGTAGAGGGTCAAGGGTCAAGGGTCAAGGGTCGATTCAGTGAGATACTGAGGGCGCTTGCCAACTGAGCGATATGGGAGGAGCGGTTTGATGTTTCTGTTATTTTCCTGCTTTTCCTGCCTCCTGCCTCCTGCCTTTCCTCCACCCCTATGACAGGTCGCGTCTTCACAAAGCTCCTGTTCTCTTTCCTGCTGGTGCTTTCGCTGGGCACGGCAAT
>CAXTSG010000148.1:0-7445 GCA_964246825.1 uncultured Acidobacteriaceae bacterium
GCGCAGGGCCAGCTCACCTCCGCAAAAGGCAAGCTCGCCGGCGCGGAAGCGCAGGTAAGCTACGCGAGCCTCCGCAGCCCGATCCGCGGCGTGGTGACGGACCGGCCTTTCTTTCCGGGCGAAACCGCCCCGGCAGGCACCCCGATCATCACCGTCATGGACACCTCCGCGCTTCTTGCCAAGCTCCACGTCGCGCAGGCCACGGCGCAGATGCTCCAGCTCGGCGGCGCGGCGGAAGTCCGCATCCCCGGCGTGGCGGAGGCGCAAACCGCTTCCGTGTCTTTTCTCAGCCCCGCGCTCGATCCCGGCTCGACCACCGTGGAGGTGTGGCTCAAGCTCCCGAATGCGGACGGCCGCTACAAGGTGGGCACTCCGGTGCATGCCGTCCTACAGGGCGCGACGGTTCCCCATGCCGTGCAGCTGCCGCCCGGCGCGCTTCTGCCCGCTGATAGCGGCGGCACGGCGGTTCTGGTCGTGGGCGCGGACAGCATCGCCCATAAGCGGCCGGTGACAGTCGGCGTTCGCACGCCGGAAAGCGTGCAAATCTTGAGCGGCGTAAGCCCGGCGGACCTGGTGGTAACCGAAGGCGGCTACGGCCTGGACGACGGCTCCAAGGTCAACACCGCTGCAAGCGATGGAGACGCGAAAGCCGCCGGCGGAAAGAGCAGGAAGTAGTGGCCGCTGTTTCTGCTCCTCCCGTTCGACCCCAGCAGGCCGTCCCAGAACGCTTTTGGCTTTCCGACTTCCTCCGTACCATCTGCTTCGCGGCGGTGGCTCTTACCGCGGCGGGGGTGTATGCATTCTTCCGGACGCCGATTGCCGTGTTCCCGGAGACCAGCTTTCCCCGCGTCGTCATCAGCGTCGATAACGGCGTAATGCCCATAGAGCAGATGGAAGTCACCATCACTCGGCCCATTGAGGACGCGGTTAACAGCCTACCGGGCCTCCAAACCGTGCGCTCCAACACCAGCCGCGGCACCGCCGAGGTCAGCCTGTTTTTTGACTGGTCCGCGGATATGTTCCGCACCCTGGAGCTGGTGAATGCGGCCCTGGCGCGGGTGGAGCAGACGCTGCCCGCAACAGCCAGGATCACCGCCAATCGCCTTACCTTCGCGACGTTTCCCATCCTGGGCTACAGCCTTACCTCGGACACGGTTTCGCAAACCGCCCTGTGGGAGCTGGCGACGTACACGCTGCGGCCCCCTTTGAACCGCGTAAACGGCGTCAGCACGGTGACCGTCCAGGGCGGGCAAATCCCTGAGTTCCATGTAGTCCCGAATACGGCAAAGCTGCAAACCGCGGGCGTTACCGTCACCGATCTTGCGAACACCCTCGGCAGCTCCAACATCATGGACTCGCCCGGCCTGTATCAGCAGGACCACCAGCTGGTGCTGGCCCTGGTAGGCGCGCAGGCGCACGACGTCGAAGGGTTAAAGCAGCTTGCGGTCAAAACAACCGCGAACGGGGTACCGGTGCGCGTGGGCGATGTGGCCGATGTGGTGCAGGCACCTATGCCGGTCTATACCTATGTGTCGGCGAACGGGCGTCCGGCGGTTTTGCTCAATATCGCGCGGCAGCCCGCGGGCAACACGGTGGCGGTCGCCGACGGAGTCGAGGCGGAGATCGCGCGGCTCCGCGCCAAGCTGCCGCCCGGCGTGGTCCTCGAACCTTTCTATGACCAGTCCGAGCTGGTGCGGGAAAGCATCAGGAGCGTGCGCGATGCTATCGCGGTCGGCCTTCTGCTGGCCTGCGCCATCCTGTTCGTGTTTCTGCGCGACTGGCGTTCGTCTCTCATTGCCGGCCTGGTGATCCCGGTGACCGTGGCTGTTACTGTTCTGCTGCTTTGGCTCACGGGGGCGAGCTTCAACCTGATGACGCTGGGCGGGCTGGCGGCAGCCATCGGCCTCGTGATCGACGATGCCATCGTTGTTGTTGAAAACATCGTGATGCACCGCGACGCAGGCGAAGGCCGTGTGGAGGCGGTGCGAAAGGCGCTCCGGGAAATCGCTCGTCCGCTTGTGGGATCCACGGTAACGCCGGTGGTGGTTTTTCTGCCGCTGATCGCGGTCACCGGCGTGACGGGGAGCTTTTTTCGCGCGCTCGCGACCACCATGACGGTTTCGCTCCTCACCTCGCTGGTGCTGGCCGTGAGCTGGACCCCAAGCCTGGCCATGCTGCTGCTGAAGCCGGGCAGTCCGGAAGCTCCGGCGGGCGAGCCGGAAGCCGGTCCTGTGCTCGGCTGCATCCTACGCGGGCATCGCCGCGGGCTGGAGTGGTCGCTCGCCCGGCCCAGGCTGCTGAGCGTCCTGTGCCTGCTGCTTCTTGCCGGGACCTGGTTTGCCTATCGCGGGCTCGGCTCCGACCTGCTGCCCGCCATGGATGAGGGCGGCTTCATTCTGGACTACATCATGCCGGCCGGCAGCTCGCTCCAGTCCACGGGCAAGGTGCTGGACCGCGTGGAGCAAATCCTGCTCCGAACGCCGGAGGTGGAAAGCACCAGCCGGCGTACCGGCCTGCAGCTGGGCCTCGCCGCGGTCACGGAAGCCAACACGGGCGACATCAGCGTAAAGCTGAAAGCCAAACGCAGCCGCGGCATCGACGAGATTATGGCCGACGTGCGGCAGCAGATTCATAGCGAGGAGCCGGTGCTGGACGTCGAATTCACGCAGGTGCTGCAGGATATGATCGGCGACCTGTCGAACGCGCCCGAGCCGATCCAGATCAAGCTCTTCAGCCCCGACCCGGTGCTGCTGAACAGCATCGGTCCGCGCGTGGCTGCGGAAATCAAGAAAATCGCAGGCGTAGTGGATGTAGAGAACGGCGTGGACAATACCCTGAGCGGCCCGGCAACAAACTTTGCCGTGGATCCGCAGCTTGCCGGCCGGCTCGGCTTCACGCCGCAGGAAGTCGCCGAAGATGCCACCGCCATCCTGGACGGCCTGGAAGTAGCTGCTCCGGTCGTCAGCAACGGCCGGCCGTACCCGGTACGGATACGCCTGGGAGAAGAATCGCGGCAGTCGCTGGATACCATCCGCAACACGGTCTTCAACTCCGGCAGCGGCCGCCTGGCTTCGCTCGGCTCCATGACCGAGATGACGCAGCTGCCGCCCCAGAATGAAATCCGGCGCGAAAACCTCCAGCGGCTAGTTGTGGTTACGGGAAGGCTGGAAGGCACCGACCTCGGCAGCGCAATCAAGCAAATCCAAAGCCGCGTGGAGGCCATGCACCTGCCGGGCAGCGTGCGCGTGGAGTACGGCGGCACCTACCGGGAGCAGCAGAAATCCTTCGCCGAGCTGGCCCGCGTTCTTCTGATGGCGCTCCTGCTGGTGTTCGGCGTGCTGCTTACCGAGTTTCAGAGCTTTGCCGCGCCGGCGGCAATTCTTACCTCGTCGGTGTTGTCCATCTCCGGCGTCGTGGCTGCGCTGCTTCTTACCGGCACGGACTTCAACGTCGCCAGCTTCATGGGCCTCATCATGGTCATCGGCATTGTTGCCAAAAACGGCATTCTGCTGTTGGACGCCGATGTGCGCTATCGAGCCGAAGGCCGGGATGCCCGGGAGGCCATGATGATGGCTGCCCAGCGCCGCCTCCGCCCCATTCTGATGACGGCGCTTGCCGCGGTGACCGGCATGCTGCCCCTTGCGCTGGGCTTGGGCGCGGGCTCGGCGATGCTGCAGCCGCTGGCCATTGCGGTGATCGGCGGCCTCACCGTTTCGCTCGTGCTCAGCCTCATCGTCACGCCGGTAATGTATTTTCTGCTGACCCGCCGCCATGCGCCGCCTTCGGTTCATTCCTAAGCGGCACCGAGCAAAAAAGAAGAGCGCCTCGAAAGGCGCTCTCGGAGTAGTGCAAGCTCAAACTAGTTGGGCATCAGCACGGTGTCGACTACGTGGATCACGCCGTTCGACTGGATCACGTCCTTGATCGTCACGGTTGAGGTGCCGCCCTTCTGGTCGGTCAGGATCAGCTTGCCGTCCTGCATCGTTGCGGTCAGCGACTCACCCTGCACGGTCTTCAGCTCGGCCTTGCCGTCGCCCTTTTTAATCAGCTTGGCGATGTCCTTGGAGGTTAGCTTGCCCGGCACGACATGGTAGGTCAGGATCTTGGTGAGCTGATCCTTGTTTTCCGGCTTGACCAGCGTGTCCACGGTGCCCGCGGGCAGCTTGTCAAAAGCTTCATTGGTCGGCGCGAACACGGTAAAGGGTCCGGGACCTTCCAACGTGTCGACCAGTCCGGCAGCCTTGACGGCCGAAACCAGCGTGGTGTGGTCCTTGGAGTTGATCGCATTTTCAACGATGTTCTTCGTCGGATACATAGCCGCGCCGCCGACCATCGGGTCCTTTTGCGCTTGTGCGACCGCTGAGAAACCCATGGCAAGAGCAAGTGTTGCTGCAAAAATTGAATTCGTCTTCATCGTGTCTCCGTATGAGTGGGATGCATTCTGGGGATGCATTTCTACTATTGTTGCCTTGCTGATGCGGGTTCTTCCGTCAGCAGGCTCGTTATGGAAACGCGGCCGCAGTGCGAATGGATTCAGGAGAGTCAGGGCTTTTCCCGCTGCCGCGCCGTACTTTCTTCCTACGGCCGGCAGCTTTTCCCATCCGCTGCCGTAACCCTAAGCGCGCCCTTTTGCGTATGCTGGTGGAAGACCTCCTCCCGTCCACAAGCTATGCAGCAGCCTAGACTCGCTACCCCAGCTTCGGATACCGGCACCAATCGCTGGCTTGTTTTGATCGGCTTCGGCAAACTTGTCAAAGCATTGCTTTTTGTCGCGCTCGGCTTCGGCGCGCTTCACCTGGTGCACCGCAATCTCGTCACAGTGGTAACGCACTGGATTGTGGACCTTCGCTTCGACCCGGAAAGCCGCTTTGTCAACCGTATCCTGAGCCGGGTTGCCATGATCAGCCCTCACCGCCTGCGCCAGATCTCGGCCGGCATCTTTCTTTATGCAGCCGTGGACGTGCTGGAAGGCACCGGTCTGGTTCTCGGCAAGGCCTGGGCCGAGTACCTTACGCTTCTTGTCACCGCCTCGTTTCTTCCATGGGAGTTTTTTGAAATCCTCCGCAAGCCGAATTGGCCCAAGTGCGTTTTCACCGCGCTCAACGTCGCCGTGGTCTGCTATTTGGCTGTGTACCTCCAGCGCAGGGTCCGCGAGCGCGGCCTTCAGCAAATAGAGTCGCCGCGGACTGTCGAACGCGTTTAGGCCAGGCCTTGCTGTTCAAGCCGCGGCTCGAATCTCTCACTTCATTGCAGACTGCAAACCTCTTCTCTCAATCCAGCTTTTGTTTCCTCATTCGATTTCGACCTCCATTTCGCACAGGGATTCCACTCTTTTTGACCACAAGTAAGGGGAATCCCATAAGGAACATGGGAAACCCCTTCCCAAGCGTCACAGGGTCCGTTAGTCTGTGGTCAAAAGTGGTAAGAAGTGGAGCAGAAAAAATCGGCATCCGTAAAGATAGAAATAAACACTCCGCTCACTTTTTCGTCGGCTTTTGCAGGTTTGCTTTTGACTGAGGGTGTATCGCAACCATGTTCCGCGGCAACCATCCAGCCCGGGTAGACGAGAAAGGCCGGCTCAAGCTGCCTGCGGAGTTCAAGCGGCGGGTGGATGAACAGTACGGCGAGCACTTCTATATCACCAGCAAGGATGGAAAGGCAGCAGAAATCCATCCTTTAAAGGAGTGGGAAAAGTTTGAAGCAAAGCTGGCAATGATCCCGAACTTCAATCCGGCGAAGAAAAAGCTGCTGGACCGTTTGAACTACTACGGGCAGATGAGCCGGATGGATGAGCAGGGCAGGGTGCTTCTGCCGCAGATTCTGCGGGAAGAAGCAAAGGTCGCCGGCGACGTGGTGGTGTTCGGGATGCAGACCTACCTTGAAGTGTCGAACCGCCAAAGCTTCAAGCCGAACATGGAAGCCAACCCTTTGACAGACGAAGATCAGCAGATGTTGGCCGGGTTCGGGTTGTAGCGGGTTAGAAAAAAGGCCTTGGAAGGCCGGGGCAGATGCGCGAACGGGACAGCGGAACGACCGAGCGGCATGTGCCGGTTCTTTGGAATGACGCGATGTTGTACCTGGCGGTACGGCGCGGCGGCACGTATGTGGACTGCACCCTGGGCTTTGGGGGCCACGCGAGCGCGATCGGGAAGGCGCTCGGCCCGCAGGGGCGGCTGATCGGGCTGGACCGGGACCCGGAAGCGTTGGAAGCGGCGCGGGCGAGACTTGCGGCGCTCACGACGGAACTGGGTTCAGCCGCGCCGGAGTGGACGCTGCACCATGCGGAGTTCAGCAGGCTGCGGGAGTTTGTGCCCGAAGGCGGCGTGGATGGAATCCTGGCGGACTTCGGCGTCAGCTCCATGCACCTGGACGACGCGCATCGCGGGTTTAGTTTTCAGGCGGACGGCCCTCTTGATATGCGGATGAACCCGCACGGAGCGCTTACCGCCGCACAGGTGGTGAATCAGGCGGACGAAAACGATCTTGCCAACCTGATTTACGAATTCGGAGAGGAAAGGAGGTCGCGGAGAATCGCCAGAGCCATTGTGCGGGCGCGGCCGATACAGACAACAGCCCAGTTGGCTCACGTCGTATCGGCCGTCGCCCCATCAGTGAAAGGCGAAAAGATCCATCCGGCGACGCGCACCTTTCAGGCGCTCCGGATTCGGGTCAACAACGAATTGGGCGAGATTCAATCGCTGCTCCAAAGCGCGGGATCTTTGCTAAAACCGGGTGGTCGGCTGGTCCTGATCAGCTTTCACTCGCTCGAAGACCGGCTGGTGAAAGATGCCTTTCGGGAAGCCGGAAAGAGCAAGATTTTTGAGGTGTTGACCAAAAAGCCGGTGGTTCCGGAGGAGCAGGAGCAGATGCGCAATTCCCGAAGTCGGAGCGCAAAGCTTCGGGCGGCGGAAAAAGTTTAGATTTCCACGTTCTTTGTTATTCACAGTTGCACCAGTTCTAGTGCATGTTAACAAGGACGATAACAAGATCGGGCTGGGGTTGTCCCATCGTGCTTTTCAGGCGAAAGACAACTCCGTACCACAAGTCCCCTCCTTCACTAGCAACCCCGGCCCGGTTTGCTATGAGGATGGCGGCAAAGTTCAGCAGGCCCATCGCGGCCTGAGAGAGTTCGAGCAGGAGAGGGTAGGACGATGGCAACAGCGGCGATGGCAGGGCAGGGAATGGAGATGATGGGCACAACGCGGTTGGCAGCGGCGAAGCGGTCGCCGGCGCAGACTCTGGCCGAGCGCAACCGGGCGCTGTTTGAGGCGCAGCGGCGAGCGCGCCGCGGACCCACGCCCGAGGTCTTCTTCACCAAGCACATCGACAACAGCCGCATCGTGAAGGCGGACGATCCGGAACGACGCCGGGAGATGCGGCAGTTCACAGTGGTGATGTGCGTTCTGTTTGCGCTGGTGATGGTGTATGTGTGGCAGCACTTTTCG